>NZ_SSXA01000068.1 GCF_021698975.1 Blastococcus sp. KM273128
GTCCGCACCCGCACCCCGCCCCCCGGGGTCGCCGTCCACCCCAGCGCCGGCTCGGAGAAGCGCAGCTCGGCACCCGACTGACCGGCCAGTGACAGGTGCGCGGCCACGGTCGCCTCCGGGCGGGCGAACCCCGCGGCCGCCTCCACCAGCCCGACCTCGTCGTCGGCCGGGGTCAGCGTCGGGAACCGGCGACGGACCTCGGCCGCGTCGAGCAGTTCGTGCGCCAGCCCCCACTCGCGGGCGGACTCCAAGCTGCCCGCGACGGTCCGGCTGTCGGGTCGGCCGAGGAACACCCCGCCGGTGCGCACCAGCACGTCGGTGCCGGAGTCGGCGCACAGCTGGTCCCACAGCTCGTAGGCGCGCAGCAGCAGCGGCACGTAGGCGGGGTCCTCGAAGTAGGCCTGCCGGACGATCCGCGAGCCGCCGTGGCTGGAGCCCTGGTCGTGCGCCGGGCCGAACCGCTCCAGCCCGAGCACCCGCTGCCCGCGGGCGGCCAGGTGCGCGGCCGCCGCGCTGCCCATGCCGCCCAGCCCCAGGACGATGACGTCGTAGGCCATGTCAGCACCTCATCCGCGCGCCGGCGGGGTCGACCAGCGGCTCGGCGGTCACCGTCGCCGCGACCGGCTCCCCGAACCAGTCGATCGTCACCGCGGTGCCCGGTCCCGCCACCGACGCCGGCAGCCAGGCGTAGGCGACCGTCCGGCCGATCGTGGCGCCGTAGCCCGCGCTGGTGACGTGGCCGACCGGCACCCCGCCGACCCGCACCGGCTCCCGGCCGAGCACCGTCGTCGCCGGGTCGTCGAGGACGAGGCAGGCCAGCCGCCGGTCGTGCCGGCGGCGTTCCAACGCCTCTCTGCCGAGGAAGTTCTTGTCCCCCCGGACGGCGAAGGACAGCCCCGCCTCGACCGGGTCGTGCTCGGTCGTCATGTCGGTGCCCCAGGCGCGGTAGCCCTTCTCCAGCCGCAGGCTGTCGAACGCCCGGCGGCCGGCGGCGACCAGCCCGTGCCGCTGCCCGGACTCCCACAGCACGTCCCACAGCCGCAGCCCGGTGGCCGCGTCGGTGTACAGCTCCCACCCGAGCTCGCCGACGTAGGACACCCGCAGCGCGGTCACTGGCACCCCGCCGACGAACAGCTCCCGCGCCCGGAAGTAGCCGAACCCCCCGTGCGAGACGTCGCTGCTCGTCAACGGCTGCAGGACGTCGCGCGCCCGCGGGCCCCACAGCCCGATGCCGCAGGTTCCCGCGGTGGTGTCGCGCAGCTGCACCGAGCCGTCGTCCGGCGCGTGCTGCCGGAACCAGTCCAGGTCGAGCGGGCCGTTGGCGCCCACCTGGAACCGCTGCTCGCCCAGCCGGGCGACGGTCAGGTCGCTGCGGATCCCGCCCGCGGCGTCCAGCAGCAGCGTGTAGGTGACCCGGCCGACCGGCTTGGCGACGTCGTTGGTGGTCAGCCGCTGCAGGAAGCCGCACGCGCCCGGGCCTGTCACCTCGATCCGGGTCAGCGGGGTCATGTCGTACATCGCCACCCGCTCCCGGGTGGCCAGCGCCTCGGCGGCCACGGTCGGCGACCACCGCCGCGCCGCCCACGCGTCCCGCCGCGGCAGGTCCAGCCCCTCGGCCAGCGGCGCGTTGGCCTCGAACCACAGCGGCCGCTCCCAGCCGCCCGCCTCGGTGAGGACGGCGCCGAGCTCCTGCTGCCGGGCGAAGAACGGGCTGACCCGCAGCGGGCGCAGCACCGACGGCGGGTCCAGCGGGTGGACGACGTCGTAGACCTCGACGAACTGCTGCGCGCCCCGCCCGGCCACGTACTCCGGCGAGAGCTGGACGTCGGTGAACCGGTGCAGGTCGCACTCGTGCACGTCGGTGCGCGGCTGCCCCTCGACCAGCCACTCGGCCAGCGCCTTGGCCACCCCCGCCGAGTGGGTCACCCACACCGCCTCGGCGACCCAGAAGCCGGGCAGGTCGCGGTGCTCGCCGAGCAGCGGCATGCCGTCGGGGGTGAAGGAGAAGACGCCGTTGATGCCTGCCTCGACCTCGGTGCCGGCGAGCCCGGGCAGCAGCGCGAGGCTCTGCTTCCAGGCGTCGGCGAAGTCGTCGGGGGTAAAGGGCAGGCAGCTGTTCTCGTGACCCTCGGTCTCCGCGGCGGTGACCGGCATCGGCCGGTGGCCGTAGGAGCCGATGCCGATCCGGTCGCGGTGCTCGCGGTAGTACAGGTCGGCGTCCTGGTGCCGCAGGATCGGCGCGCTGATCTCCCGCACCGCACCGGCCAGCGCCGGTACCGGCGCCGTGGTCGCGTACTGGTGCGCCAGCGGCTGCAGCGGCACGGTCAGCCCGGCGAGCGCGCCGACGTCCGGGCCCCAGAAGCCGGCGGCGCAGACGACGACGTCGGCCGGCACGAACCCCTGGTCGGTGTGCACGCCGGAGACGCGCCCGGCGGCCGAGGCGACGCCGGTGACGCGGTGCCGGGCGAGGAAGCGGGCGCCCCGCTCGATCGCCCGGCGGGCCTGCGCCTCACCGGCCGGCACCGCGTGCGCCAGCCCGTCGCTCGGCACGTGCAGCCCGCCGAGCACGGCGCCCGGGTCGAGCAGCGGGTGCAGCCGGGCGCACTCACCCGGGTCGACCAGCCGGGCCTCGATGCCCCACGAGGTGGCCAGGCCGTGCCGGCGGGCGAGGTCGGCCCAGCGCTCCGGCGTCGTCGCCACCTCCAGGCCGCCGACCGGCCGGAAGACCGGGACGCCGTCCAGCGAGAGGCCGCCCAGCTTGCCGACGGTGTAGCTCGCGAACTCCGCTAGCGTCTTCGAGGGGTTGGTCTGGAAGACCAGCCCGGGCGCGTGCGAGCTCGACCCGCCGGCCGCGAACAGCGGGCCCCGGTCGAGCACGGTGACGTCGGTCCAGCCGCGCGCGGTGAGCTCGTCGGCCAGCGAGCACCCGACGATGCCGGCGCCGATGACCACGACGCGGGGCGACGTCCTGCGGGGAGCCACGTCCATGGCCGCACCCTTCGTCCGTTGCGGTATCCGCAACTGCCAGCGGGATGCGCAACAGGGTCCGGAGCGGTTCCGCACCCCGTCAAGAGGCGCCGGCGTGTCGGCGCGAGTCCTGACCCGGTGTTCACACCGGCGACACGGAGCGCCGCCCGCGGGCCTCAGCCGAGCTGCCGGCCGGTCTCCGTGGCGACGGCGCACAGCCGCTCGGCGACGTCGGCGAACCGGTCGCGGGGCAGCCGGTAGGACGGCGCGGAGACGCTGAGCGCGGCGACCAGCCGCCCGTCCGGCGCGCACACCGGCGCGGCCACCGCGTTGAGGCCCAGCTCCAGCTCCCCCTCGGTGGCCGCCCAGCCCTGCTCCCGGACCCCGGCCAGCACCTCGTCGAGGAGCGCGGCGTCGGTGATCGTCGCCGGGGTGTACCGCTCCAGCGAGGTGGCGGACAGGGCCGCGCGCGCGGCTGAGGGCCCGTACGCGAGCAGCACCTTGCCGCTGGAGGTGGCGTGCAGCGGCGTGCGCCGGCCGACCCAGTTCAGCACGCCGACCGAGGCGCTCCCCTGCACCTGGCTGATGTTGACCGCGCTGTCGCCGTCGAGCACCGCGAGGTTGACCGTCTCGTCGAGCTCGGCCGCCAGCCGCTCGCACGCCGCGCGCCCGAGCCGGCTGAGGTCCAGCTGCGCCGCGCTCGCCCCGGCCAGGCGCACCAGCCCGAACCCGAGCCGGTAGGTGCCCCGCTCCCCCCGCTGCTCGACCAGCCCGTGCGCCTCCAGGGTGGCCAGCAGCCGCGAGGCGGTGGACTTGTGCACGCCGAGCTCGGCGCCGAGGTCGGTGGCGCCGGCGCTGCCGCGGTCGGCCAGGACGGAGAGCATCGCCAGCGCCCGGTCGACGGACTGGACGAGCGGGGGTTGCCCGTCGCCGTCCGCACCGTTGCGCATGACGCAACGCTAGCCGAGGCCGCGTTCGGCCGGGAGGCCCGCCGCCGGGCACCGGACCATTCGCACTTGTGCGTGGTTGCGCATCGTGGCTCCATCCATCGGGACATCGTGGACAGGAGGCGTCATGACGACGATCGGCATCCGCGAGCTGCAGGACCGGCTGGTCGAGCACATCGCCACGGTCGCGGCGGGCGCCACCATCACCGTCACCGACCACGGCCGGCCGGTGGCCCGGATCGCCCCCGTGGACGAGCCCACCGCTCTCGAGCGGCTCGTCGCGGAAGGGGTCGTGCAACCGCCGAGGAAGCGCAAGGGGCCACTCCCCGAGCCCATGCGGACGACGGGCACCGTCAGCGACCTCGTCGCCGAGCAGCGCGGGTGATCCCTGCTCCGACTGGTCTCCGCTCGCTCCTCCCCTGACCAGCGATCCACGGACCGCCTGGCGTACCGAGGGCCTCCAGGTCGCCGACACGAGCGCTTGACGACCGGGCCGATCAGGCGAACAGGCCGCGGATGTCCTCGGCGGTCAGCGCGCCGGACAGCGTCCCGCCGTCGTCGTCGAGCACCCGGGAGAACAGGTCGCGCTTGCGCTCCTGCAGCGCCAGCACCTTCTGCTCGATCGTGTCCGCGGCCACCAGCCGGTAGACCATCACCGTCTTGTCCTGCCCGATCCGGTGCGCGCGGTCGATCGCCTGCGCCTCCGCCGCCGGATTCCACCACGGGTCGAGCACGAACACGTAGTCGGCCTCGGTGAGGTTCAGCCCGAACCCGCCGGCCTTGAGGCTGATCAGGAACACCGGCGCCCCGCCCTCGCGGAACTCCGCGATCCGCCGCTCCCGGTCCCGGGTGCGCCCGTCGAGGTAGGCGTATGGCAGGCCCACCTCATCCAGCCGCCGGCGCACCGTGCCCAGGAACCCGGTGAACGAGCTGAACACCAGCGCCCGGTGCCCCTCGGCGACCACCTCCTGCACGTGCTCCAGGAAGGCCTCCGCCTTGCCCGACCGGATGCCGGCGTACGCCTCGTCCACCAGCGACGCGTCCAGCGCCAGCTGCCGCAGCAGGGTCAGCGACCGGAAGATGGTGAAGCGGTTGCGGTCCAGGTCGTCGACCAGGCCGAGCACCTTGCGCCGCTCCCGCTGCAGGTGGGTGTCGTAGACCCTGCGGTGCTTGGGGTCGAGCACCACCTCGAGCACCTGCTCCTGCTTGGGCGGCAGCTCGGCGGCGACCTGCTCCTTGGTGCGCCGCCGCATCAGCGGCCGGATGCGGCGGCGCAGCGCGGCCAGCACCTCGGGATCGCCGCCGCGCTCGATGGGGTGGCGGTAGTGCTCGGTGAACCGCTGCGGGCTCGGGAACAGCCCCGGCGCGACGATCGAGAGCATCGCCCACAGGTCCATCAGGTCGTTCTCCACCGGCGTCCCGGTGATCGCCAGCTTGAACCGCGCCGGCAGCCGCCGGGCCGCGGCGTACGTCTTCGCCTGGTGGTTCTTCACGAACTGCGCCTCGTCGAGCACCAGCCCGCGCCACGGCAGCGCCCGGTACTCCTCCTCCCCCAGCCGCAGCAGCGTGTACGAGGTGACCACCAGGTCCGCGCCCGCGACCGCCTCGGCCAGTGCGGTGCCGCGCTTGCGGCCCGTGGCCTCCACGGTGCGGACGACGAGGTCCGGCGCGAACCGGGCCGCCTCCCGCGCCCAGTTCGCCACCACGCTCGTCGGCGCGACCACCAGCACCGGCGCGGTCAGCTCCCCGGCCTCCTTGGCCCGGCAGACCAGCGCCAGGGTCTGCAGCGTCTTGCCCAGCCCCATGTCGTCGGCGAGCACCCCGCCGAGGCCGGCGTCCCAGAGCACCGACAGCCACTGGTAGCCCTCCAGCTGGTACGGCCGCAGCTGCGCGGCCAGCCCGGCAGGGGCGGCGGACGGCGCGGCGGCGTCGACGTCGAGCAGCGCCCCGACGTCGCGCGCCCACCGCTCGCTCTGCTCGGCCACCACCCCGAGCTCCACCAGCTCCTCCCAGAGCCCCGCCTGGTACCGGCTGATCCGCAGCCCCGGCCGGTCGGCGTCCTGCAGCGCCCGCGCCTCCTCGATCAGCGCGCGCAGCCGGTCGAACTCCGGACGCCGGACGTCGAACCACGTGCCGCTGGGCAGCAGCAGGTGCTCCTCCTCCGCCGCCAGCGCCGCGAACAGCGGGGCGAACGGGATCTCCTCGCCGTCCAGGCTCACCGTCACGCCCAGGTCGAACCAGTCGCCGTCCTCCCCCCCGGTCGCCGACACCGCGACCTCCGGAGCGGCCTCGGACCGCCGGTACACCGCCGGTTCCCCGGTCTCCTCGACGTCCACGCCCGCCTCGGCGAGCCGGGGCAGGAACTCGTCGACCAGGACGACGACGTCCATCCCGGCGACCTCGGCGCTCTCGATCGGCCGGGGCCGCGGGCCGACGTGCCAGATCCGCAGCAGCCGCTGCGGCGGTGCGGGCAGCGCGCGCAGCAGCTCCTCCTCCGCGGCGGCGTCGCGCCCCGCATCGGGCGCGGCACCGGCCTCGCGGGCCAGCGGCAGCCGGGGGCCGTCGTCCCCGTAGCGCACCCACCACGTCAGCCGCGCCCGCTGGCCGGGCAGGTGCTCGACCGTGAGACCCAGCCGCGGCGCCACCGGCTCCGGCAGCTCCACCGACCGGTCCGACGAGCGCACCGGCAGCGCGCGGCGCAACGCCGGGTAGAAGGCGGTCAGGAAGCGGTCGCGGTCGCCCGCCGGCACCCGCACCGGCCCGCTCTCCACCAGCCGCTCGGCGCTCCGCGGCACCTGCTGCAGCGGCACGAGCACCAGCCCGTCGCGCGGGACGAACCCTGCCGGCACGCCCGGCACCAGCGCCGCGCCGTGCGGCGGGCTGCCCAGCAGCAGCACCGACTCCGCCGGCACCCGCACGTCGTCGCCCGCCTCCACGACCGCGTGCACCCGCAGGCCGCCGTCGTCCTCCCGGACGTCGACGACGAGCTCGCCCGGCGGACCGAGCCGCACCGGCCCGCCCTTCTTCGTCATCAGCGGCACGCCGCTCTCCACCGCCTGCCGCAGCGCCGGCCACAGCGCGGGGCCGAAGTCCTGCAGCAGCACCGGCGGCTCCCCCGAGCCGTAGTAGTAGCCGCTGGTGCCCGCGGCCTGGTGCAGCAGGCGCAGCGCGGTCACGTGCGCCGGGTCGCGCGCGGAGAGGTAGTCGTGCTGGAGGTCCCGCCACGACGCCCCCGTGCGCACCCATCGGCCCCGCGCACCGGGCACGACCGGCCGCAGCCGCACCGAGGCCGGCACGGCACCGGCACCCTCGACGTCGAACTGCAGGCCCACCGGGGTGCCACCGGCGGCGGACTCGGCCTCCACCAGGTCACCGATGACGAGCTCCCAGTCGGGGGTGCGCGCGACCGGCCGAGGTGCGGCGGCGCCCTGCCGGGCGACCGTGAGCATCGCGGCGACGTGCTTGCAGTCGTACCCGACGGGGCAGCTGCACTCGCCCCACCACCGCCCGGCCGCGGCGTCGTGCTTCGCGACCGCCTGGTAGATCCGCCCCTGGCCGCCGACCACGACCGCCGAGACCTCGCCGCCCGTGGGGTCACGCCACAGCTGGACGACCCGGCCGTCCCGCGCGTACACCGCGCCCCGCCGCCACGCGTCGTCGCCCACCGACCGGCGGAGGACCGCATCGCTCAGCGCCGGGCGCAGCTCGTCGAACACGAGCCGAGGCTATCGACGCGAGCCCCCGTCCCGAGCCGTCGTCCACAGGCGGTTTCGCCGCCCCGTACGACGGGGCAGTCGCACCCCATGGCCGCACACGACGTCGTGATCATCGGCAGCGGGATCAACTCCCTCGTCGCGGGCGCCACCCTGGCCAGGGCCGGGCGGGACGTCGGCATCTACGAGCGCGCACCGCGCCTCGGCGGGGCGATCCGCACCGAGACCGACACCCCCGCGCCCGGCTTCACCACCGACCTCTTCTCCTGCTGGCACCCGCTGTTCGTCGGCGGCCCGGCCTACCCGTCGCTCGCCGACGACCTCGCCGCCCGCGGCGTCGTCTACCGCAACACCGACCTCCCCGCCGCGGCCGCGCTCCGCGACGGGTCGACGGCGGTGCTCTCCACCGACGCCGACGCCACCGCCGCCGACTTCGACCGGCTGTCCCCCGGCGACGGCGACGCCTGGCGCTCCTTCCTCGAGGACTTCGGCAGCCGGGCCGGCATCGCGTTCGGCGCGCTGGGCACCGAGCTGTTCTCGCTGGACGGGCTGAAGCTCGCCGGCCAGGCGGTGCGGCAGCTCGGCCCCCGCGGGCTGCAGCAGTTCGGTGCCGAGGGGCTGGAGTCCGCCCGCACCTGGCTGTCGGGCACGTTCGACTCCCCCACCGTGCACGGGCTGCTCTCCCCGTGGGTCGGCCACGAGGGCCTGGGTCCGGACGACGCGCTCAGCGGCTTCATCAACAAGGTGATCGCGCTGGCGCTGGCCCAGGGCGGCTGCCCGGTGCCCGAGGGCGGCGGCGTGCGGCTGGTCGAGGCACTGGCGGGCATCGTCACCGACGCCGGCGGCACCACCCGCACCGGCGCCGACGTCGTCGCCGTCCAGACCTCCGACGGGCGGGCCACCGGCGTCCGGCTGGCCGACGGCGAGGTGGTGACCGCGCGGGAGGCGGTGCTCGCAAGCGTCACCCCGCAGCAGCTGTACCTGGAGCTCCTGGACGGCGTCGCGGCGGTGCCCGACCGGGTGCGCGAGGCGGCCCGCGGCTTCCGCTACGGCCGCGGCGACATGCAGATCCACCTCGCGCTCTCGGAGCCGCCGCGCTGGGCCGAGGACCACGACCGGCTGTCCCGCGCGGCGATCGTGCACGTCAGCGACGGGCTGGACAGCGTCAGCCGCGCGGTCAACGAGGCGCAGCGGCACCAGCTGCCCGTGCACCCGACGATCGTCGCCGGTCAGCCCGCCGCGCTCGACCCGACCCGGGTGCCGGACGGCGCCGGCGCGCTCTGGCTGCAGCTGCAGGAGACCCCGGGCCGGCCGACGGGGGACGCCGCCGGGAGCATCGACGTCGGCGACGGCACCTGGACCGAGGAGCTGCGCGAGCGGTACGCCGACCGGGTCGTGAAGGAGCTCTCCCGGCACGTGACCAACCTGGACTCCGCGCTGATCGCCCGCCGGGTGCTCTCGCCGGCCGACCTGCAGTCGTGGAACCGCAACCTGGTCGGCGGCGACCCCTACGCCGGCGCCTGCACCATCGACCAGTTCCTGCTCTGGCGGCCCACCCCGCAGACCCGCGGGCACCGCACCGCCGTCGACGGGCTCTGGCACATCGGCGCCTCCACCCACCCCGGCCCGGGCCTGGGCGGGGCGAGCGGGCTGCTGGCCGCGCAGCACGTGCTCGAGGCTGCGCGGCCGGGCCTGCTCGCGACCGGCCGCCGGATGCTGGGCCGCTGACGGGATCTCAGACCCGCACGGAGCCCGAATAGGTCCCGCCCGCGCCGGCCGTCGCCTCGACCCGCAGCAGCCCGTCCGCGTCGCCGGAGAGCCCCATCAGGCCGCGGACCTCGCCACCGACCCGCGTCACCCCGGTGTAGAGCAGCCGCGCCTCGACGGGCTCCCCCGCCACGGTGCCGGTGAAGTCACCGGAGAAGAGGAAGACGTCCGCGAACGTGCCCGGCGGGACGGTGAACGCCTGGTCGCACGGCGCGTCGACGGCGATCCGGATCGTGCCGGGCGCGGCACCGTCCAGCGTGCCCTCGAAGGTCAGCGTCACCGGGACGGTCGCCAGGCACCGCTCTCCCGGCAGCGGCCGGAGATCGGGTGCCCCGGTGATCGCGACCGCGAAGGCCCCGTCGGCGGGGACCCGCGTGGACGCCGCGGCCGGGGCGGCACCGACCCCGATCAGCGCGGCGCAGAGGACCAGGGCGAGCAACGACCTGCGCATGGCGCGACGCTAGGAGCCGCACCCGCCCGGCCGGAGGGCCCTACGACCCTGCAGCGGCCGGCGCCCCGCGTGTCCTCGCCCGCCACGCCGTGGTTCAGCCGGCGGGCACCGGCGCCAGCTCGGCCACCAGCTCCGCCACCGGGCGGGGCCGGCCGAACAGGTACCCCTGCGCCAGCGGGCAGCCCAGCGCCGCGAGCACCCGCGCCTGCTCCTCGGTCTCCACGCCCTCGGCGACCAGCACCAGCTCCAGCGCGTCGGCCAGCGCCATGACGCTGCGCAGCAGCCGCGCCCGCCGGGTCGAGGTCGTGATCGCCGAGACGAACGAGCCGTCCAGCTTCAGGTAGTCGGTCGGCAGCGTGTCCAGCCGGGCCAGCGCCGAGTACCCGGTGCCGAAGTCGTCGATCGCCACCCGCAGCCCGTGCTCGCGCAGCTCCTGCAGCGCGCGCACCGACCGGGCGGTCTCGGCCTCGACCAGGCTCTCGGTCACCTCGACGACGGTGCGCTCCGCCGGCCAGCCGGTGGCCGCCAGCGTCGCCAGCACCCGGTCGGGGAAGCCGGGGTCGTCCAGCTCCAGCCCCGACACGTTGACCGACAGGAACAGGGGGCGGCCGGTCGCCGCCGACAGCGTCCGCGCGTCCTCGCACGCCGCCGTCCACACGAACGCCCCCAGCGCCCCGACCAGACCCTCCCGCTCGGCGACCGGCACGAACTCCGACGGCGGCAGCGGACCGCGCTCGGGGTGCACCCAGCGCACCAGCGCCTCCACGCCGACGAGGCCGCCGTCGGCCGGGGTGACGACCGGCTGCAGGTGCACCGACAGCCCGCCGGAGCGGCCGGCGGCCAGCGCCGCGGCGAGGTCGCGCGCGAGCGGGGTCTGCCCCTCGATGTCCAGCTCGCTGCGCCCGCGGCCGAGGGACTTGACGCGGTAGAGCGCGGCGTCGGCGCGGCGCATGAGGTCCGACGGCGAGTCGCCGAGCGCCATCTGGGCCACGCCCACCGACGTGCCGATGTCCGGCAGCGCCGCCCGCAGCGACTCCGCCACGGCCAGCGCCCGGCCGCCGTCGGCGCCCGGCAGCAGCAGCGAGAACTCGTCGCCGCCGTGGCGCGCCAGCACGGCGCCGCGGGGCAGCAGCGGCTGCCAGGCAGCCGCGACCGCGCGCAGCATCTCGTCACCGGCGGCGTGCCCCTGCGAGTCGTTGACCGCCTTGAAGTGGTCGAGGTCGAACAGCGCCGCCGACAGCGGCTCCCCCGTGCGCAGCGCCGTCCGGACGGCGCCGTCGAGCGACTCGTCGAAGCCGCGCCGGTTCACCGGCCCGGTGAGGGCGTCCTGCCCGGCGCTCGCCGCCCGGCGGGCCAGCACGCCGACCGCCCCGGCCGAGCCGAGCACGAGCACCGCGAGGACGACGGCGGTCCCGACGGGGACGTCGCCGCGCAGCACCACGACCACCGTGCCGATGAGCAGCATCTCGGCGAGGAACCCGAGCGCCCACAGCAGCGGGAAGAACAGGAACGCGACCATCGCGGAGAACGCCGACAGCGCCAGCACCGCCACCGCGCCGTCGGACGTGGGCGCGTGGTGGGCGAACACGCCGATGCCGACGACGCCCAGCAGCAGGAGCGCCTGGAAGAAGCCGCGCGGCACCCGGTGTCCCCAGCGGATGACCGCCAGGCCCAGCAGCGTGGTGAACGGCCCCAGGCCGGTGACCGCCGGGTGGAGGTGGTCCAGGCCGCCGGGGGTCCCGACGGTCAGCCCGACGGCGGCGACCCCACCCATCGCGGTGAGCAGCCCCGCGGTGCGGGCCACCACCCGCGGGGTGGCCACCTCGGGGGCCATCCGGCTGATGTGCATGCCGCGTACATCGGTTGTGCGCGACCGGAACTGGAGCCGGCTCCCCCTCCGGGGTGGTGCACCGGGCACGCGGACGACGGCCCCCGCCGCCGCCGGGCACCGGGCGCTGTGACACCTTGCTCCCCGACGACGACGGGCAGGGAAGGAGCCGGCGCGGTGGCTGCAGACGTCGAGACGGACATGACGCCCGGCACGGGACCGGCCGGCCGCGCGGGAGCCGGGGCGCGGACGGCGGCGGGCTCGGTCGACGAGGCGGTGGCGCTCGCCGACGGCCTCGTCGACGCCTGGGGCAGCTGGGGCCCCAACATGACGCCGGACGCCCGGCAGGTCGCCTTCATCAGCGACCGCTCGGGCACGCCGCAGCTGTGGCTCCAGGACGTCGTCCTCGACGGCGCGCAGCCGCCCGCCCGGCACGTGCCCCTCTCCGACGACCCGGTGGTCTCGGTGCGGTGGGCGGCCGACAGCCGCTGGCTGGCCTGCGAGGTCGCGACCGACGGCGGCGTCCGGACGGCGGTCTGGGTGGTCCGCCCCGACGGCTCGGACGCGCGCCGGGTCGCCGGCGGCCCCGACGAGCACGCCGAGCTGGGCCCGTGGACCCGCAGCGGGCACCGCTTCGTGACCACCCTCCCCGCCACGGTCGCCGGCGCCCCCACCCGCGCCTACCTCGCCGACCCCTCCACCGGCCGGCTCGACCCGCTCGCCGAGGGAGACCTGATCCACGTCCTGGACATCTCGCTGGAGGAGCGGTTCATCGTCCTCCGCGACGGCGGACGCGGCCAGGAGTACGTCAGCGTCGTCGACCGCCTCATGGACGAGGACTTCAGCGCGCTGCCGCAGGGCGCCACCGGCTCCACCGAGGTGGCGCTCATCCGCCCGGCCCCGGACGACCACGCCGGCCCCGTGTACGTCTACCTCGCCTCGGACGTGGGCCTCCCCCGCCGGCAGCTCATCGGGCTCCCCTTCGGCCCCAACGGCTGGCACGGTGAGCCACGGACGCTCGCCGCCCGGGAGGACGCCGAGCTGGAGTTCATCGACGCCGACGACGCCGGGCGGCTGCTGCTGCTGGTGTGGAACGTGGCCGGGCGCAGCGAGCTGGAGCTCCTGGACACCGCCACCGGCGGACGCACCCCCATCTCGGGGCTGCCCGGGCTGGTGGCCGCCGACCCGGTGCTCTCCCGCGACGGCTCCGGCGTGGTGCTCGGCGTGCAGGGCCCCACGCGCCCGCGCGAGCTGTGGCACCTGGACACCACCACCCACGCCTGGACCCGCGTCACCTCCGCCCCGCCGTTGCCCCGGCGCCGGCTCGTCGTCCCGACCCTGGAGACCTTCGCCGGGCGCGACGGGTTGCCGCTGAGCGGCTGGCTCTACCGCGCCCCCGGCCGGCTGAACGGCCCCGGGCCGGTCGTCATCCACCTGCACGGCGGGCCCGAGGACCAGGAACGACCCACCTTCGAGCCGCAGCACCAGGCGCTGGCCGCCGCCGGGCTGAGCGTCTTCGCGCCCAACATCCGCGGCTCGTCCGGGTTCGGCCGGGAGTTCGTGCACGCCGACGACCTGCACGGCCGGTACGACGCGTTCGCCGACGTCCTGGCCGCCGCCGACCACCTCGTCGAGGCCGGCATCGCCGAGCCCGGCCTGCTCGCCGTCACCGGCCGCTCCTACGGCGGCTACCTGACGCTGGCGTCCCTGGCCTTCTCACCCGGGGTGTTCGCCGCGGGGGTGGACGTCTGCGGCATGTCCGACCTGGTCACCTTCTACCGCGACAGCGAGCCGTGGATCGCCGCGGCCGCGGTGACCAAGTACGGGCACCCCGAGCGCGACCGGGCCCTGCTCGATGCCATCTCCCCGCTGGCCTCGGCGGCCGCGATCGACGCTCCCCTGCTGGTGGTGCACGGCGAGCACGACACCAACGTGCCCGTCGGCGAGGCGCAGCAGATCGTCGCGGCGCTGCGCGCGCTCGGCCGGCCCGTGGCCTACCTGGAGCTGCCCGGCGAGGGGCACGTCTTCCGCCAGGCGACCTCCCGGAAGGAGATGGCCGCCGCGATCACCCGCTTCCTGCACGAGCACCTGCAGCCGGCCTGACCCCGCCCGGAGCCGGCACCGCGGACCGGCCCTCCGGTCAGACGCCGACGTGCGCCAGCGCCTGCAGCAGCAGCGCGCTCTGCCCGTTCGCCAGCTCCGCGAGCACGGTCGCCTCCCGCACCTCGTCCGGGCTGAACCAGGTGAGCTCCAGCGCGTCCTGCTGCGGCGAGCAGTCGCCCTCCACCGGAACCACGTAGGCCAGCGACACCGCGTGCTGCCGCGGGTCGTGGAACGGGGTGACCCCCGGCGTGGGGAAGTACTCGGCGACGGTGAACGGCTGCGGCGCCGGCGGGATCCGCGGCAGCGCCAGCGGCCCGAGGTCCTTCTCCAGGTGCCGGAGCAGCGCCGCCCGCACCCGCTCGTGGTACAGCACCCGCCCCGAGACCAGCGCGCGCTTGATCTGGCCGTCCTCGCCGGCCCGCAGCAGCAGCCCGATCGAGGTGACCGTGCCCTGCTCGTCGACCCGCACCGGCACGACGTCGACGTACAGGATCGGCAGCCGCTCGCGCGCCGCGTCCATCTCCTCGCGGGCCAGCCAGCCCCCGCCTGTCGCCGTCGTCAGCTCGGTCATGGCACCTGTCTAGCCGACGCACCCGGCGGGCGGCACCCGCGCGCCCGGACGGGCGACGTGTCCCCGGTCACCCCCGCCTCTTCCGCTCCCGCAGCCCGCGGGGTAGGCAGATCACCATGACCGCCGTCACCACCGGGACCACCACCCACCCGCTCGCCCGGCTCACCGCCGAGGAGGTCGGCGCCGCGACGGGGATCGTCCGCGCCGCGGGGCTGTGCGGGGACACCAGCAACTTCGTCTACGTCGGCCTCGAGGAGCCGCACAAGGCGCAGGTGCTGGCCTGGCAGCCGGGTGACGCCGTCGACCGCCGCGTCCGGGCCCTGCTGCTCGACCGCGCCACCGGCGCGGGCCGCGACGTCACCGTCTCGCTGACCAGCGGCTCCGTCGTCCGGGACGTGGAGCTCGACGCGGTCGCCGACGGGCAGGTGCCGATCCTCGACGCCGAGTTCGAGGTGGTCGAGCGCATCCTCGCGGCCGACGAGCGCTGGGTCGCCGCGATGGCGGAGCGCGGTCTGGACGCCGCCGACGTGCGCGCCGTGGCGCTGTCGGCCGGCTCCTACTTCCCCGACGAGGCCGGCCACCGGATCGTCCGGGTGCTCGGCTTCCACCAGACCGACCCCGACGACCTGCCGTGGGCGCACCCGGTCGACGGCGTGGTCGCGTTCGTCGACATCACCGCGGGCGTGGCGACGGCGGTGCAGGACCACTTCGACCTGCCCGTGCCCGCCGAGCGCGCCGACCTCACCCCCGACGTCCACCCCGCCCCGGTCCGCGAGCTGAAGCCGATCGAGATCACCCAGCCCGAGGGGCCGAGCTTCACCGTCACCGACGACGAGGTCACCTGGGCCGGCTGGACGTTCCGCATCGGCTTCGACATGCGCGAGGGGCTGGTCCTGCACCAGCTCTCCATCGACGGCCGGTCGGTCATCCACCGCGCGTCGATCGCCGAGATGGTGGTGCCCTACGCCGACCCCTCGCCGGTGCGGTTCTGGCAGAACTACTTCGACACCGGCGAGTACCTCTTCGCCCGGTACACGAACTCCCTGGAGCTCGGCTGCGACTGCCTCGGCGAGATCCACTACCTCGACGCGACGATCGCCGACGAGCAGGGCGCCCCGCGCACCATCCGCAACGCGATCTGCATGCACGAGGAGGACTACGGCGTCCTCTGGAAGCACACCGACCCGTTCAGCTCGATGGCCGAGACCCGGCGGCAGCGCCGGCTGGTGGTCAGCTTCTTCACCACGATCGGCAACTACGACTACGGCTTCTACTGGTACCTCTACCTCGACGGCACCGTCCAGCTGGAGAGCAAGGCCACCGGCGTCGTCTTCACGTCGGCCTACCGCGGCGAGGATCACCCGTACGCCACGGAGGTCGCCCCCGGCCTCGGGGCGCCGTTCCACCAGCACCTGTTCTCGGCGCGCCTGGACATGGCGGTCGACGGCGTGGACAACACCGTGTACGAGGTCGACGCCGTCCGGGTGCCGGTCAGCGGCACCAACCCGTACGGCAACGCCTTCACCCGCCGGATGACCCCGCTGACGAGCGAGGCCGAGGGCGCCCGCATGGCCGACAGCAGCGTCGGGCGGGTGTGGCACGTGGTCAACGAGTCCAAGCGCAACCGGCTCGGCCAGCCGGTCGGGTACGCGCTGCACCCCGAGGGCGGGCCGGTGCTGCTGGCCGACGAGAGCTCCTCGGTGCACGCCCGGGCCACCTTCTCCACGAAGCACCTGTGGGTCACGCGGTACGACCCGGCCGAGCGGTACGCGGCCGGCGACTTCGTCAACCAGCACCCGGGCTCGGCGGGGCTGCCCGCGTTCGTCGCCGACGACGCCCCGATCGCCGGCACCGACGTGGTGCTGTGGCACACCTTCGGCCTGACCCACTTCCCGCGCCCCGAGGACTGGCCGGTCATGCCGGTCGACTACGCGGGCTTCACGCTGAAGCCGGTCGGCTTCTTCGACCGCAACCCGTCGCTCGGCGTGCCGCGGTCGGCGTCCGCGCACTGCGCGCCCGGGGACGGCGGGCACTGCTCGTAGGGCCGCGCGAGCACCCTGCGCTCCACCGGCCGTTCACGTACCGTTTCCCGTGACCGTCGTCACGGGGGGCGCCATGGCTCTGCTCCGCCGGCTCGGCTCCGCCGCCCGCCAGGCCACGCAGGTGGCCACGGGCGCGGCCGCGCTCGCCGCCCTGCCGGCGGTCGTCGGGGCCGGCCTGGTGGGCGGCACGGCGGCACGGGCTGCGCGCGCCGGGGTCGCCGGCTCCCTGCACGTGGCGCACGTGGCCGCCGTCTCCGGCACCCGCGCGGTCGGCACCCTGGTCACCGGCGCCGACCCGCTGCCCAGCGGGCACCTGCACGACCTGGTCGACGCCGCGAAGGGCCTGCTGGAGCCGGCGCCGGCCCGGCACACCCGGCGGGTCTGGCGCGACCGCGACCGGCTGCAGATCGAGGTCGAGGAGCCGGCCGACGACGCCCCCGCCGCCCGGGCCGCGCTGCGCCGCCACCTCGAGCGGCTCGAGGGCGTCGAGTGGGCCACCGTCAACGACGTCGTCGGCCGGGTGCTGGTCGCCGTGGACGCGCGCCGGGTCGGCATCGAGGACGTCGTCGGCGTGGTCACCGAGATCGAGCAGGCCCGCGGCGGCACCGGCGTCTTCCCGCAGCGGCCCGACCACCCGGCGGACGTGGAGCCGCTGCTGGCCGCCGTCCTGGCCGCCGCCGTCGACGTCGTCGCCCTGGGGTTCGCCACCGCGGGCAGGTACCTGCCGATCCCGGCGGTGCACCGGCACGCCACCGTCGTCATGGCGCTGCTGGACACCCAGCAGTGGCTCAAGCGGGCGCTGGCGGACCGGATCGGCCCGGTCGGCACCGACCTGGTCTTCGAGGGCACCGGCGCGCTGCTGCACTCGCTCACCCAGAGCCCGGTCGTGCCGGCGCTCAACGCCACCGCCGCGGTGCAGCGCGCGCTGGAGGTGCGGGCCCGCCGCCAGGTGTGGTGCCGGCGCGAGCGGGAGCTGTGCGGCCCCGAGCCGGACGACGACGTCGCGCCCGGCCCGCTGCCCGGCCCGCGCCCCGGCGCGCTGCCGCGGGGCCCCATCGAGACCTACCGCGACCGGCTCGGGCCGACCGAGCTCGGCGCCGCGCTCGGCCTGCTGGCGCTGACCCGCAGCCCGGGAAGATCCGCCGACCTGATCCGCGCGCTCACCCCGAAGGCGGCGGTGCAGGGGCGGGAGTCGTTCGCCGCGACGCTGGACCTGCTGCTGTGCCGGCAGGGCGTGCTCCCCCTCGACGGCTCGGTCTACCGGCGGCTGGACCGTGTCGGTGCCGTCGTCGTCGACGCCGCGGTGCTCTGCACCGGCCCGCCGGTGGTCGTCGAGGCGGTCGCGGAGGCCGACGGGTGGGACGACGCCGCTGTCTGGTCGGCCGGCACCCGCCTGCTCGCCGGGGACGGCGGGGACCGGCTGCGGCTCGGGCCGGTGCGCCGCAGCGACGACGCCCCCGGCGCGGAGGTGCGGTCCCTGCTGGCGGGCCGCCGCCGGGTCGGCACCGTCACCGTCGCCCCCGAGCTCGACCCGCACGCCGAGGCGCTGCTCACCACCGTCGCCGACGCCGGCCTGCGGCTGGTGCTCACCCGGCACGCCGGCGCGCGCGACGTCACCGGCCTCGCCGACGACGTGACCGATCCCGGGACGCCGCTCGTGGAGGCCGTGCGGGGGCTGCAGGCCGACGGGCACGGCGTGCTGCTCGTCTCGGCCGCGGACGGGCCCGCGCTGATGGCCGCCGACGTCGCCGTCGCGCCGGTCCGGCCGGGTCGCGCGCCGGTCTGGGGCGCCGACCTGGTCACCGACCCCGGGCTCGCCGACGCCTGCCGCATCGTCGCCGCCGTCCCCGACGCGAAGGCCGTGAGCCGCCGGGCGGCCGGGGCGGCGCTCACCGGCAACGTGCTCGGCGGGTTGCTCGCCGCCGTCGGCAGCCCGCGCGGCGGCCAGGCCCGGGCGACGACGCCGGGCAAGTGGGCGACCGTCGGCACGATGGCCGCCGGCACCCGCGCCGCCGTGCGGGCCGCCCGCCGCCCGGTGCCGGCGCCGACCGCGCACACCCCCTGGCACGCGCTCGACCCCGACGACGTGCTGCGCCGGCTGGCCGACCTCCCGGCCGCCGAGGAGCGCCCGCCCGGCCGGCTGCCCGCCCTCGCCCAGCGGGCCGCCACCACCCCCGCCGTCCGGGTGCCGGCCCGGTTCGCCCGCACCGTCGGCGCCGAGCTCGCCGACCCGCTCACCCCGATCCTGGCCACCGGCGCGGCCGCGACCGCGGTGCTCGGCGAGGTCACCGACGCGGTGCTGGTCGGCAGCGTCACCGCGATCAACGCCGTCGTCAGCGCGCTGCAGCGGATGCGCGCGGAGAGCACGCTGGAGGCGCTGCTGCTCGAGCAGGCGCACTGCGCCCGGCGGGAGACCGGCGACGGCAGCGAGGAGGTGCCCGCCACCGGACTCCGCCACGGCGACGTGCTGCTGGTCGAACCCGGCGACGTAGTCGGCGCGGACGCCCGGCTGCTCGACGCCGAGGACCTGGAGGTCGACGAGTCCAGCCTCACCGGGGAGTCGCTGTCGGTCGCCAAGTCGGTGCCGGCCACACCGGGGGCCGAGCTCGCCGACCGCACCTGCATGCTCTTCGACGGGACCACGGTGGTCGCCGGGCGGGGCCGGGCCGTCGTCGTCGCAGTGGGAGCGGCCACCCAGGCCGGGCGGGCTGCCCGCGCCGCCGGGGGCGCGGCCCCACCGGCCGGGGTGCAGGCGCGGCTGGCCGAGCTGACCAGCGCCGTTCTCCCGCTGACGCTCGCCGGGGGCGGCGCGGTCGCCCTGCTCGGGGTGCTGTGGGGCCGGCCGCTGCGCGAGGCGGTCGCCGCCGGGCTGGCGGTCGCCGTCGCCGCGGTCCCCGAGGGGCTGCCGCTGGTGGCCACGGTCGCCCAGCAGGCGGCGGCCCGGCGGTTGTCGCGGCGCGGCGCGGTGGTGCGCAGCGCCCGGGTGCTGGAGGCACTCGGCCGGGTGGACACCGTCTGCTTCGACAAGACCGGCACGCTGACCGAGAACCGGCTGCGGGTCACCCGGCTGCTCCCGCTGGACGACGGCGGCGAGGACGAGCTGCTGCGGCTGGCCGCGGCCGGCATGGGCAACGGCGACGACGGCGCGCACGAGACCGACCGCGCGGTGCTGGCGGCCGCGGGCGACGCCTGGGACGGCCCGCCCGACGCGAGCCTGGCGTTCGCCGCCGGCCGCGGCTTCTCCGTCGCCGTCCGCGACGGGCGGCTGGTGGTGAAGGGCGCACCCGAGGTGGTGCTGCGCCGCTGCGCCGGCGCCCCGGAGCTGCGCGACCGGGTGCGGGAGCTGGCCGGCGAGGGGCTGCGGGTGCTCGCCGTCGCCGACCGGGCGGTCGACGGGACGCCGGAGGACCTCGACGAGGCCGCCGCGGAGCTGACCCTGCGCGGGCTGGTCGGGCTGTCGGACACGCTGCGGGAGTCGTCGGTGCGGGCGGTGGAGCAGCTGCGGGCCGCCGGCGTCCGGGTGGTGGTGGCCACCGGCGACCACCCCGAGACCGCGAGCGCGATCGCCGCCCAGGCCGGGGTGCCCGACGCCGACCGCGTCGTCACCGGCACGCAGCTGGCCCGGGCCACCGACGCCGAGCGGGCGCGGCTGGTCGAGGGCACCGCCGTCTTCGCCCGGCTCTCCCCCGAGCAGAAGGTCACGCTGGTGCAGGCGCTGCGCCGGGCCGGGGCCACGCTGGCCATGACCGGTGACGGGGTGAACGACGCCGCCGCGATCCGGCTGGCCGACGTCGGCGTCGGGGTGGAGGGCGCGGAGTCACCGGCCGCCCGCACCGCCGCCGACCTGGTGCTCACCGACCTCGACCTCACCCGGCTGGTCGACGCGATCGCCGAGGGCCGGGCCATGTGGTCGCGGGTGCGCGACGCGGTGTCGGTGCTGGTCGGCGGGAACGCCGGCGAGGTGGCGTTCACCGTGCTCGGCACCGCGGTCGGGGGCCGGGCGCCGGTGAACACCCGCCAGCTGCTGCTGGTCAACCTGCTCACCGACATGTTCCCGGCGCTCGCCGTCGCGGTGGCCGCGCCCCGGCAGGTCCAGGCCGGTGACGACGACGGCCCGCTGGCCGGGCACCCGCTGGCCGCCGTGCTACGGGCCGGCCCGCACCGGGGCTTCACCGCGGCGGTGCGGCGGATGGTGCTCGTGCGGGGCGCGGCGACGACGGCCGGGGCCACCGCCGCCTGGCTGGTGGGCCGGGCGACGCCGGTGTTCCCCGGGCGGGCCAGCACGATGGGGCTGGCCGCGCTGATCAGCACCCAGCTCGCGCAGACCGCGTGGTCGGGGCGGCGCAGCCCGCTGGTGCTGGTCACCGTGGCGGGGTCGCTGGCGGCGCTGGTGGCGATCGTGCAGACGCCCGGGCTGAGCCGCTTCTTCGGCTGCACCCCGCTGGACCCGGTGTCGTGGTCGGTGGTGCTCGGCTGCGCCGCCGCCGGGGCGGCCGGCGCCGAGCTGGTCCCGGGCCTCGTCGCGCGCCGGTCGTCCTGACCGGCCGTTCGGAGCACCTCGCTCTTGCGGGTACCGGATCGCGTCGCGAGGCGGGATGATCCTCGTCGTGGGCACCCGCATCCTCGTCCGGCTGCCCGACGAGCTGGTCGAGTTCGTCGACCGCCAGGTGGCCGACGGCCGGGCCCCGTCGAGGGACGCCGTGGTCGGCCGCTCGTTGCAGCGGGAACGCCGCCGCGACACCGCGGCACGGGACGCGGCGTTGCTCGACGCTGCCCATGACGAGGACCACGACCTGGACGCGCTCGCGGAGCACGCCGCACGTGTCCCGCTGGACGATCTCGGCTGACCGACCCCCTGACCAGCCGTCCCTCCGGTCGGTGACCGGCCGGCACCCGCGGTGAGGGCGCGCGGCGACCTCCCCGCAGACGGCCCACCGCACTCGCACCGGGGTTGACCTGCAGGTTCAAGGCCGAGAGCGTGGCCGCTCTCGACCACTCCGGCCCCGGGGAGGACCGCGATGGCGCTGTACGTGTACCGCTGCGAGGACCACGGGCTGACCGAGCGCGCGCTGCCGATGGGCACCGCCGGGCGGACCGCGCCCTGCGCCGACTGCGGCTCCCCCGCCGTCCGGGTCTTCACCGCGCCGCGGCTCTCCCTCGGTGACCCGATCCGCCGCGCGCTCATCGACCGCACCGAGCGGACCCGCGACGAGCCGCAGGTCGTCTCGTCCCCACCCGCGCGCCCGGCACGCCCCGAGGCAGCGGCCGCGAACCCGGCGCTGCGCCGGCTGCCCCGCCCCTGACCCGGCCGCCGTCCACCGGCACGACGAGCCACCCACCACCGAACCGAACGGGGACCGCGACACCGCACGAGCGATGAGGGGGAAGTCCAGATGGCCAGCGTGGGACTCCTGTACGTCGGAGCCGTCCTGATCCTCAACGGCCTGATGCTGCTCGGCCGGGTGGACGCCCGGGCCGCGGCGCCGCTGAACTTCTTCGTCGGGGGCCTGCAGGTCATCACCCCGACCTGGCTGATCTTCACCTCGGGCGGCGACCCGGACACGGTCCTCGCCGCCTCGGGGCTCTACCTGTTCGGCTTCACCTACCTGTACGTCGGGTTCAACCTGCTCGGCGGCCTCGACGGCACCGGCCTCGGGTGGTTCTCGGCGTTCGTCGCCGGGTGCGCCGTGGTCTACGCCGGGCTCAACTTCGGGCGGCTCGACGATCCGGCCTTCGGCGTCATCTGGCTCTACTGGGCGGTGCTGTGGGCGCTGTTCTGGGTCGTCCTCGGGCTGAAGCGGGAGGAGTGGACGCGGTTCACCGGCCTGGTCGCCGTCGTCGCCGGTGTGTTCACCGCCGCGATCCCCGCGTTCCTGCTGCTCACCGGCGTCTGGGACGACTACCTCACCGCGTCGGCGATCGCCCTCGCCGTCATCTGCCTGGCGTCGCTCGCACTCGCCCCGCGGATGCGCGTCCCGCAGCCCGCCGAGGTGCGCGCCCCCGCGCCGGAGTTCCGCGAGGCCGACGCACCGCCGTCCCCCCGCTCCGGCACC
>NZ_SSXA01000069.1 GCF_021698975.1 Blastococcus sp. KM273128
CGCGCCCGGCGTGTCGGCCCCAGGTGGTGTCGGACACGCTGCGTGACCAGGGCGTTGCCGAGGCGCGTCGGATGATCGGCCCGACCGCCGAGCGTGGCAGCATGCGATGTCATGCGCATCGGCACCGCCCGCCGCGGCCGGGCACAGGACGCGGGTCCCGGCACCGCCGGCACCGTCCGCCTGGACCGGCGCACCAAGAACCTGACGAAACGGCTCCGCCCCGGCGACATCGCCGTCATCGACCACGTCGACATCGACCGCGTGAGCGCGGACGCCCTGGTGGGCTGCAAGGTCGCCGCCGTCGTCAACGCCGCCCCCAGCATCTCCGGCCGCTACCCGAACCTGGGCCCGGAGATCCTCATCAACGCCGGCATCCCCCTGCTCGACGACGTCGGCAAGGACGTCTTCGCCAAGGTCAAGGAGGGCGCCGAGGTCCGCCTCGAGGGCGGCCGGCTCGTCGACGCCGAGGGCACGGTGCTCGCCGAGGGCACCGAGCACGACGCCGGCACCGTCGCCGCCGCCATGGCCGACGCACGCGCCGGGCTCTCCGTGCAGCTGGAGGCGTTCGCCGCCAACACCATGGAGTACATGAAGCGGGAGCGCGCGCTCCTGCTCGACGGCGTCGGCGTCCCGGACGTGGCGACGAAGATCGAGGGCCGGCACGTCCTCGTGGTCGTCCGCGGCTACGACTACAAGGAGGACCTGCACGCCCTCCGCTCCTACATCCGCGACTACCGCCCGGTCCTCATCGGCGTGGACGGCGGCGCGGACGCGCTGGTCGAGGCCGGCTACTCGCCGGACATGATCATCGGCGACATGGACTCGGTGAGCGACGACGTGCTGCGCTCGGGCGCCGAGGTGGTCGTGCACGCCTACGCCGACGGACGCGCGCCCGGGCTCGCCCGCGTGCAGGACCTCGGGGTGGACGCCATCACCTTCCCCGCGGCCGCCACCAGCGAGGACATCGCGATGCTGCTGGCCGACGAGAAGGGCGCCACCCTCATCGTCGCCGTCGGCACGCACGCCACCCTCGTGGAGTTCCTCGACAAGGGGCGCGGGGGCATGGCCTCGACGTTCCTCACCCGCCTGCGGCTGGGCGGGAAGCTGGTCGACGCCAAGGGCGTCAGCCGGCTCTACCGCAGCCGCATCTCGACCACCGCGCTCGTGGTCCTGGTGATCGCCGCCTTCGTCGCGATCGGCTCGGCCCTGGCCCTGTCCGCGGCCGGGCGCGTCTACCTGGACCTGCTGCTCGACCAATGGAACAGCTTCGTGTTCTGGCTGGAGAACCTCTTCGCGTGATCGACTTCCGCTACCACCTGGTCTCCCTGATCGCGGTCTTCCTCGCGGTCGCGCTCGGGATCGTCATCGGGACGACGGCGCTCAACGAGCCGATCCTCGCCGACATCGAGAACCAGGTCGCCGCCCTCGAGCAGGACAAGCGCGACCTCGAGGACCGCACCCGCGAGCTGGAGGCCCAGCTGGACACCTCGGAGGAGTTCGAGGAGGCCGTCGGCCCCGCCCTGGTCGACGGCACGCTCACCGACCGCTCGGTGCTGCTAGTCCCCACCAACGACACCGTCACCCCCGAGACGGTCGAGGCGGTCAGCGCGCTCATCGGCGAGGCGGGCGGCTCGGTCAGCGGCGTGGTGCGGCTGCAGCCCGAGTACACCGACCCGGCCACCGGGGCGGCGCTGCAGAGCTTCGTCACCGGCCCGGGGCGTCCGGCGGGCCTGCAGCTGCCCGAGAGCGGCGACACCGGCGTGCTGGTCGCCTCGCTGCTGGCCCAGGTCCTGATGGTCCCGCCGGACGGGCCGGCGCCCGACACCGCCGCGATCTCCTCGGTGCTGGCCGGGCTGAGCTCGCTGGACGTGCTCGTCCCCGAGGGGGCGTCGGTCACCCCGGCCGACCACGCCGTGCTGCTCACCGGCAGCGGCTTCACCGGCGACGACGCCGAGACCCGCAACGCCGCCCTCGTCGCGCTGGCCACCGCGCTGGACGAGCAGGGCCGGGGCGCGGTGATCGCCGGTGACGTACCCTCTGCCCGCCCGAACGGGCTGATCGGCGCGGTGCGCGCTGACCCGGCGCTGGCCTCCTCGGTCTCCACGGTGGACAACATCGCCACCGTCGTCGGCCGGATCAGCACCGTGCTCGCGCTCGGCCAGGAGTCGCAGGGCACCTCGGGCATGTACGGGACCGGCGAGGACGCCCAGCCGGTGCCGCCGCTGCCCGTCGCCGCCCAGTGAGCGCCCGGCGCACCGCGCTGCTCGCCCTCGGCGGCGCCGGGGCGGCCCGCGGCGCCCTGGCGGCGGCCGCCCGGCTGGCGGCCGGTTCCGCCGGTGCGCCGTGGCGGCGGACCAACTACGCCGGCCGCCCGGTCAGCCTCCTCGGCGGGCCGGCGCTCGCGGTGGCGGCGACGGCGTCCGCCGCGTTCGGCGCCCCGCCCGGCGCCCGCGCCGCGGCGGTCGTGGTCGGCGCCGCCTCCGGCCTCGTCGGCGGGTACGACGACCTCGCCGGCGCCCGGCCCGAGCAGGCCCGGGACAAGGGGCTCGCCGGTCACCTGCGCGCGCTGCGGGAGGGCCGGGTGTCCGCCGGCGCGGTGAAGGTCGCCGGCATCGGTGCCGCCGCCGCGACCGCCGCCCTGCTCACCCGGGGCGGTGGGCGCGGGGCCGGCGCCCTCGCCGACGGCGTCCTCACCACCGGGCTCGTGGCCGGGACGGCGAACCTGCTCAACCTGCTGGACCTGCGGCCGGGCCGCGCGGCCAAGGCGGGCGTCCTCGCCGCCGCCGCCGGAGTCGGCGGGCCCGCCGGTGGGCTGGCCGCCGGCCCGCTCGGCGCCACCCTCGCCGTGCTCCCCGAGGACCTCGGCGAGCGGGTGATGCTCGGCGACAGCGGGGCCAACGCCCTCGGCGCGCTGCTGGGGCTGCGGCTGGCCGCCGTCGGCCCGCGCGGCGCCCGGGCCGCCACCCTCGCCGTGGTCACCGGGCTCACCCTCGCCAGCGAGCGGGTCAGCTTCACCCGCGTCATCGAGGCCACGCCGGGCCTGCGCGAACTGGACCGCCTCGGCCGCCGCTCCTCGTGACCGGCCGGCAGGTGGCCCGCGGGGTGGCCGGTGCCGCAGCGCTCATCGCGGTGCTCACCGTGCTGGCCCGGCTGGCCGGGTTCGGGCGCACGCTGGTCTTCACCAACACGGTCGGCCCCGGCACCACAGGGGACACCTACCTCGCGGCCAACAACGTCCCGAACATCGTCTTCGAGGTGGTGGCCGGCGGTGCGCTGGCCAGCCTCGTCGTCCCCATGCTCGCCGGGGGCATCGCCGCGGGGGACCGCGAGCAGGTACGCCGGACCGCCTCGGCCCTGCTCGGCTGGACCCTGCTGCTGCTCGTGCCGCTGGCGGTGCTGCTCGCGCTGCTGGCCGAGCCGATCGCCCGGCTGCTGCTCGGCGGCGAGGACCCCGAGCAGGTGGCGCTGGCCGCCCGGTTCCTGCTGGTGTTCGCCCCGCAGGTGGTCCTCTACGGCATCGGCATCGTCCTCACCGGCGTGCTCCAGGCGCACCGGCGCTTCGCCGGCCCGGCGCTGGCCCCGCTGCTGTCCAGCGTCGTCGTGGCGGCGGCCTACCTGGCGTTCGCGGCCATCGGTGGCGGGCAGGAGGTCGCCGCGCTCTCCACGCCCGCCGAGCTCGTGCTCGGGGTGGGGACGACGCTCGGCGTGGTGGCGCTCAGCCTGAGCCTGCTGGTGCCGCTGCGGGGGCTGCGGCTGGGGCTTCGCCTGTCCCTGCGCTTCCCGGTGGGCGCTGCCCCCCGGGTCCGCCGGCTCGCCGTGGCCGGCGTCCTCACCCTCGCCGGCCAGCAGCTGCTGGCGGCCGTCGCGATCCGGCTGGCCAACAGCGGGGCGCCCGCCGGTACGCAGGTCGTCTACGCCGCCGCCCTGACGGTCTTCCTGCTGCCGTGGGCGGCGCTCGCGGTGCCGCTGGCCACCTCCGCCTACCCGGGCCTGGCCGAGCGCGCCGAGTCCGGTGACGAGACCGGTTACCGGCGTGCCTTGGCGCCGGTGGTCGTGCTCACCGTGGCCGCCTCCGCCGTCGCCACCGCCGCGCTGGTCGCCGCGGCCGGCCCGGTGGCCCGGGTCTTCTTCGCCGGCGGCGCCGACCGGGAGGTGGCCGCGTTGCGGGACGCGGTCGTCGCCTTCGCGCCCGGCCTGCTCGGCTACGCGCTGGTCGCCGTCCTCACCCGTGCGCTCTACGCCCGGGGCCTGTGGAAGGCGCCGACGGTCTGCGTGCTCGGGGGGTGGCTGCTCGCCGTGGCCGCCGACGTCGTCCTGGCCGCCGTGCTGCCCGCTGCGGACCGGGCGGCGGCGCTGGCCCTCGGGCACACCCTCGGCGTGACCGTGGCCGGGGCCGGTCTGCTGGCGGTGGTGCTGCGGGTGGCCGGCCGGCCGGCGCTGCACGGCCTGTCCCGCAGCGGCCCGGCCGCGGTGCTGGCGGCGGTCCTGGCCGGCGGGGCCGGGCTGTGGCTGGCCCGGGTGCTCGGCGCGGACCCGGTGCCCGGCGGGCTGGCCGCCGCGCTGGGTGCCGGCGTCGCCGTCGGGGGCGTCGTGCTGGCCGTCGCGCTGGCGGTCATGATGGGGACGGCCCGCGCGCAGCTGGTGGGGGCGCTCCGGGAGTTGCGGTCGACGGGCGAGCAGGAGGTGCGCAGTGGCTGAGCCGCTCCTGCGGGGCCGCTGCCTCACCGAGGTGCTGGCCACCAGCACCGGCGGGGTGGGCACCCACGTCCGGTCGCTGGTGGAGCCGCTGCGCGCGGCGGGCGCCGACGTGGCGGTCTGCGGCCCGGCCGCCACCGACACCCTGTTCGACTTCAGCGGCCGCGGCGCCCGGTTCACCCCCGTGGAGATCTCCGCCGGGCTGGCCCCGGCCGCGGACGCGCGCGCCGTGCAGGCGCTCCGCCGTGCGCTGGCCGGGAGCGACCTGGTGCACGCCCACGGCCTGCGGGCCGGGCTGGTCGCCGCGGCCGCGCGCCGGCTCGCCGGCGGCCGGGTGCCGCTGGTGCTCACGCTGCACAACGCCCTGCCGGAGGGCGGCGGGCTGCGGCGCCGGGTGCTGGAGCGCGCCGAGCGGGCCACCGTGCGCGCCGCGGACGTGGTGCTCGCCGCCTCGGCCGACCTGGCCGACAACGCCCGCCGGCTGGGGGCCCGGGACGTGCGGGTGGCCCCGGTCTCGGCGCCGCCGCTGCCCCCGGCGACGCGCACACCGGCGGAGGTCCGCGCCGCTCTCGGGCTGGACGACGACCGCGCCCTGGTCGTCGCCGTGGGCCGCCTGCACCCGCAGAAGGGCTACGACGTCCTCCTCGACGCGGTGGCCCGCTGGTCGGCCGACCAGCGGGTGCGCCCGGTGCCCTCCGTCGTCATCGCCGGGGACGGGCCGCTGGAGGGGGAGCTCTCCCGCCGCATCCGCGCCGAGGCGCTGCCGGTCACGCTGCTGGGCCGCCGCGACGACGTCGGCGACCTGCTGGGGGCCGCGGACGTGTGCGTGCTGCCCTCGCGCTGGGAGGCGCGGTCGCTCACCGCGCAGGAGGCGCTCCGGGCAGGCGTGCCGCTGGTCGCCACCCGCACCGGCGGGCTGCCGGAGCTGCTGGGCGAGGCCGCCGAGCTCGTCCCGGTGGGCGACGCCGTGGCGCTGGCCGAGGCCGTGGTGCGGGTGCTCTGCGACAGCGCGCACGCCGCCGAGCTCGCCGCCGCGGGGCTGCGGCAGGCCGCCGGCTGGCCCGACGAGGCGGGCACGGCCGCGCAGCTGGCCGGCATCTACCGGGAGCTGCTCGGGACGCCGCCGGCCCGGCCTGCGCCGTGAGCGGGCCGGGCGCGCGCTGGGCCCGCCGCGCAGCCGCGCTGGGAGCCCTGCTCGCGCTGCTGCTCGTCGGGCTGCCGGGCACGGCCGCTGCGGCCGCGGGCGCGGAGGACCACGCCGCCGACCGCGTCGTCGTCGTCGGCGTCCCGGGGCTCACCTGGGCCGACGTCGACCCTGCGGCGACCCCGCAGCTGTGGGCGCTCGCGGAGGAGTCGGCGATCGGGGCGACGTCGGTGCGCGCCGCCCGGTCCACCACCTGCGTCCTGGACGGCTGGGCCACGCTCGGCGCGGGGAACCGGGCGCGGTTCCCGGGCACCGACGAGGGGCTGCCCCCGGTGCCGCTGCCCACGCTGCCCGACCCCGCGGCCCCCGATGCCGACGGCGAGGGCACGCCGGCCGACGGCGAGGTGCCCGAGGAACCCCGGATGGACACCTCGCTCACCCGCTGCGGGCTGCAGGAGCGCGTGGCCGCGGTGGCCCTGGGCGACCCGCAGGCGACCGTCGCCCGGATCGCCGAGGACGAGGGCACCGTCCGCTTCGGCGCGCAACCCGGCGCGCTGGGCGAGGCCGTCGGCTGCGCCGCGGTCTCCGGCCGCGCCGCCGCCCTCGCCGTGGCCGCGGACGGGGTGCCCCTCACCACCGTCCCGACCCTGCCCGCCGAGCCGGACGAGCTGGTCGAGCTGCTGACCGGTTGCCCGCTGACCCTGGTCTCCCTCGACCGGCTCGCGGACGCCGGCGCCCCCGGTGCCGAGCCCACCGACGACGGCACCCGGCCCCAGCCCCGCGCCGCCGCGCTGGCCCGGATCGACGAGGCGCTCGGCCGGCTGCGAGCCGGTCTCGACGCGCTGCCCGGCGAGACCCTGCTCCTGCTGGCCGGCATCTCCGAGGTCAACGACGGCCGGCCGCAGCTGCACGTCGGCATGGCGGCCGGCCCCGGGTTCGAGACCGGGTGGCTGACCTCGGCGAGCACCGGCCGGGTGCCCTTCGTGCAGCTCATCGACGTCGCCCCGACCGTGCTGCGCGCGCTGGGGCTCGATCCGCCGGCGTCGATGAACGGCCAGCCGTGGCGGAGCACGGGGGAGCGGCCGCCGCTGGCGCAGGCGGTGGACGAGCTCGAGCTGGTCAATGTCGCCGCGATCACCCACCACCGCAACACCGGCGTCTTCTTCTGGACCTTCGTCGTCGTCGGCGCGGCCGTCGTCGGGCTGGGCGTGCTGGTGGTCGGCAGCGGGCGGCGCGGCGCCCGCCCGGGCACCTGGCCACCGGCGCGGCGGGCGCTGCGCCTGCTGTGCCTGGCCGCCGCCGGGCTGCCCGTGGCCACCTACCTGGCGGGCGCGGTCCCCTGGGAACGGGCCGACGCGCCGCTGGCCGCCCTGCTCACCGCGGTGGCCGTCGCCGACCTGGCCGTGCTGGCGGTCGCCGCGCTCGGCCCCTGGCGTCGGCGCCGGCTCGGCCCGGCGCTCGCGGTGCTCGCGATCACCCTGGTCACCCTCGTCGGCGACGTGGTCACCGGCTCGCCGCTGGAGCTGAACGGGCCGCTCGGCTACGACGCGGTCGTCGCCGGGCGGTTCACCGGCTACGGCAACCTCACGTTCGGGCTGCTGTCGGTGAGCGCGCTGACGGTCACCGCTGCTCTGGCCGCCGCCGTCGGGCGCCGCTCGCCGGACGCGCGGGCGCACCGCCGGGCGGCCGCCGTCGTGCTGGGCGCCGGGCTGATCGTCGTCGTCATCACCGGGGCGCCGTCGCTGGGCCGCGACTTCGGGGGCGTCCTGGGGGCGCTCCCGGGCTTCCTGCTGCTGGCGATGCTGCTCGCGCGGGTACGGGTCACCGTCGCCCGGCTCGGCGCGATCCTGGTCGCGGCGGTGGTCGCCGTCAGCACCATGGCGGTGCTGGACTGGCTCCGCGCGCCGACGGACCGCAGCCACCTGGGCAGGTTCGTCGAGCAGGTGCTCACCGGCGAGGCCTGGACCGTCATCAGCCGGAAGGCGCAGGCCAACATCGGCATCCTCCTCGGCAGCCCGCTGGCCTGGATGCTGCCGGTCGCGCTCGTCGCCGCCGTCTGGTTGCTGCGCCCCGGCGGCCCGCTGCGCAGCGTGCGCCCAGGTCCGGGGCGCGCACCGCGGGGCCCGGCCGGCCTGCCGCTCGCGGACGCCGCCGTGCTGCGCGCCGCGCTCCTGTCGGTCGCGCTGAGCCTGGCGATCGGGGCCGCGGTCAACGACTCCGGCGTCGCCCTGCCGGCGACCGCGGCCGCCCTGCTGGTGCCGCTGCTGGTGTGGCTGGCCGTCGGCCCGGACCCCGGCCCCACCGGGACGGGGGAGTCCGTGGGTGGCGCTCCGCACGCCGGCCGGGCGGCGGGCCCCGACCGTGTTACGGTCGTCTCCCGTGGATCGACCGTCGGGAACACGTGATCACTCGGGTAGCAGCCTCCTGCTCCACAACAACCAGCCGACGAAGTTCGTCTTCGTCACCGGCGGGGTCGTCTCCTCGCTCGGCAAGGGGCTGACCGCCAGCTCGCTCGGCACGCTGCTGGCCAGCCGTGGCCTCCGCGTCACGATGCAGAAGCTCGACCCCTACCTCAACGTGGACCCGGGCACGATGAACCCGTTCCAGCACGGCGAGGTGTTCGTCACCGAGGACGGCGCGGAGACCGACCTGGACATCGGTCACTACGAGCGCTTCCTCGACACCGACCTCTCCGGCCGGGCCAACGTGACCACCGGCCAGGTCTACTCCGACGTGATCGCCAAGGAGCGGCGCGGGGAGTACCTCGGCGACACGGTGCAGGTCATCCCGCACATCACCAACGAGATCAAGGCGCGCATCCTCGCCGGTGCGGACAGCGCCGAGCGCGTCGACGTCGTCATCACCGAGATCGGCGGCACCGTCGGCGACATCGAGTCGCTGCCCTTCCTCGAGGCCGCCCGCCAGGTGCGCCACGAGATCGGCCGGGACAACTGCTTCTTCCTGCACATCTCCCTGGTGCCCTACATCGCGCCGTCGGGCGAGCTGAAGACGAAGCCGACGCAGCACTCGGTCGCCGCGCTGCGCAGCATCGGCATCCAGCCCGACGCCCTGGTCTGCCGCTCGGACCGGGAGATCAGCGAGGGCCTCAAGCGCAAGATCAGCCTGATGTGCGACACCGACGCCGAGGGTGTCATCTCCTGCCCCGACGCGCCGTCGATCTACGACATCCCGAAGGTGCTGCACCGCGAGGGCCTGGACGCCTACGTCGTCCGCCGGCTGGGCCTGCCCTTCCGCGACGTGGACTGGACGGTGTGGGGCGACCTGCTCGACCGCGTCCACGCGCCGAAGCAGACCGTCACGATCGCCCTCGTCGGGAAGTACATCGACCTGCCCGACGCCTACCTGTCGGTCACCGAGGCGCTGCGGGCGGGTGGCTTCGCCCACCGCAGCCGGGTGCAGATCCGCTGGGTGCCCTCGGACGACTGCGAGACCCTCGAGGGCGCGGAGAAGGCGCTGGCCGGCGTCGACGGCGTGTGCATCCCCGGCGGCTTCGGCGTGCGCGGCATCGAGGGCAAGCTCGGCGCGATCCGGTTCACCCGCACCAACGGCATCCCGACCCTGGGCCTGTGCCTGGGGCTGCAGTGCATGGTGATCGAGTACGCCCGCAGCGTCGCCGGCCTGGAGCAGGCGAACTCCGCCGAGTTCGACCCCGAGACGCCGGACCCGGTCATCTCCACCATGGCCACCCAGCTCGACGTCGTCGCCGGCCGGGGGGACATGGGCGGCACGATGCGCCTGGGCAGCTACCCCGCGGCGCTGCAGCACGGCTCGGTGGTCGCCGCCGCCTACGGGTCCACCGAGATCACCGAGCGGCACCGGCACCGTTACGAGGTGGCCAACGCCTACCGCGACCGGCTGGGCGAGGCCGGCCTGGTCTTCTCCGGCACCTCGCCCGACGGCCTGCTGGTGGAGTTCGCCGAGCTGCCCCGCGAGGCGCACCCCTTCTTCGTCGGCACGCAGGCCCACCCGGAGCTGAAGAGCCGCCCGACCCGGCCGCACCCGCTGTTCGCGGCGTTCGTGCAGGCCGCCGTCGACTACCAGGAGTCCGCGCGGCTGCCGGTGCCCGTGGACGAGGCGGAGAAGGTCGGCATCTGATGGGCGACGGGCAGCCGGACGCCCACGAGTACCGGGTCCTCTCCTCGGAGCCGGCGTACGAGGGCCGGGTCATCAGCCTGGTCAAGGACACCGTGGCGATGCCGGGGGGCGGGGACAGCGTCCGCGAGGTCGTCCGCCACCCGGGTGCGGTGGCGGTCGTGGCCCTCACCGACGCCGACGAGGTCGTCCTGCTGCGGCAGTACCGGCACCCGGTCGGCGGCTACCTCTGGGAGCTGCCGGCCGGGCTGCGGGACGCCGACGGCGAGCCGCCGCTGGCGACGGCGCAGCGCGAGCTCGCCGAGGAGGTGCGGCTCTCCGCCGCCCGCTGGTCGCTGCTCACCACGCACTACAGCTCGCCCGGGTTCTGCGACGAGCAGGTGCTGGTGTACCTGGCCGAGGAGCTCACCGACGTCGACCGCCCCGAGGGCTTCACCGCGGAGCACGAGGAGCTGGACATGACCGTCGAGCGGGTCCTGCTGGCCGACGCGGTGCAGCGGGTCTTCGACGGGGGCATCCGCAACGTCGCCGCCGTCGTCGGGCTGCTCGCCGCCGCCCAGGTCCGCGCGGCCGGGCCGCGGCTGCGCCCGGCCGACGCCGGCTGACGCGCCGGTGGGGGGCCGCACCCCGGCGTGACGGACCACGCGGCCGGGAGCGGGCCGCGCCGGTCAGCCCGGCGGCCGGAGGCCGAGCCGGTCGAGCTCCACGGCGGCCAGGGCGCGCGCTGCCACCGGGTCCCCGGCGTGCCAGGCCGCTCCCGTGCCGGGCGGCAGCGCGGCCAGCCGGGGGAGCGGCGCGTGGGCCAGCGCCCGGACGGCGAGCACGTCCAGCCCCGCGCCGCTGCCGGCCAGGCGGCCGGCCGCACCCGCGTCGCGGGCCCACCGCAGCCGCCAGGGCAGCCAGCGCAGCAGCAGCCAGCCGACGGGCAGCAGCACGAGGACGACGGCGAGGATCGTCGCCAGCGTCTCCACCGCGTCCTGCGCCGACTGCCCGGCGCCGCGGACCGAGCCGCCGGCGCCCGACAGGGCGGAGAACGGCGCGGCCAGCTCGTCGCCGACCAGCGGGACGCCCTCGGCGGCCGACGCAGCCGAGTCCATGGAGCCGGCGACCGACCGGCCCAGGTCCTCGACCGCGCGCCCCGGAGCGGCCAGCAGCAGGACGGCGCCGTGCGCGGCCCGGGCCACCAGCACCCAGGCCACCACCCACACCAGGAAGCCCACGTCGGCGGCGAGCTGGCGCGCCCGCAGGGCGGGGTGCTCGGCGTACAGGCGCATGGGGTGGCGTCCTCCTCCAGAGGTGGTGGCCCCGCCATCGTGGGCCAGCCGGGCGCTCCCGGCAGCCCGGCGCCGGTGGCGACGGCGGACCGGGACGGTCACGAAACGGCTTCCGGCCCGGGACGACGCCGGTCGGCGTGCCTACACTCCGGCGAGGCCCGCCCCGACCGGGCGGCCCACGACGTGGTGGGCTGGCCCGTCACCCTCGGGAGCGGCCCGCCGGGACCAGGAGAGCCAGCGATGCGGGTCGGAGTTCCTCGAGAGGTCAAGAACCGGGAGTACCGGGTGGCGCTGACGCCGGCCGGCGTCACGGAGCTGGCGCGCGCCGGCCACGAGGTGCTGGTGGAGCGGGGGGCGGGGGAGGGCTCCTCGATCCCCGACGCCGACTTCACCGCCGCCGGCGCCCGGATCGTCGCCGAGGCCGACGACGTGTGGGCCGACGCGGATCTGCTGCTGAAGGTCAAGGAGCCGATCGCCGAGGAGTACGACCGCCTGCGCGCCGGCCAGACGCTGTTCACCTACCTGCACCTGGCGGCGTCCAAGGAGTGCACCGACGCGCTGGTCGCCTCGGGCACGACGGCGATCGCCTACGAGACCGTGCAGAAGGCCGACGGCACGCTGCCCCTGCTGGCCCCCATGTCGGAGGTGGCGGGGCGGATGGCCCCGCAGGTGGGCGCGCACTGCCTGGAGCGGGCGCACGGCGGGCGCGGGGTGCTGCTCGGCGGGGTGTCCGGCGTCTACGCCGCCAAGGTGGTGGTGATCGGCGCCGGCGTCTCGGGCATGAACGCCGCGGCGATCGCCCTGGGCATGCAGGCCGAGGTCGTCGTCATGGACCGCGACATCGACAAGCTGCGGGCCGCCGACCGCATCTACCAGGGCCACCTGCAGACCGTCGCCTCCAACGCCTACGAGGTGGAGCGCGCCGTGCTCGACGCCGACCTGGTGATCGGTGCCGTGCTGGTGGCGGGGGCCAAGGCGCCCGTGCTGGTCAGCAACGAACTGGTGTCACGGATGAAGCCGGGGTCGGTGCTGGTGGACATCGCCGTCGACCAGGGCGGCTGCTTCGAGGACACCCGGCCGACCACGCACGACGACCCGACCTTCCGGGTGCACGACTCGGTCTTCTACTGCGTGGCGAACATGCCGGGGGCGGTGCCCAACACCTCGACGCACGCGCTCACCAACGTCACGCTGCCCTACGTCATGGCGCTGGCCGCCGAGGGCACGGCCGCCGCCGTCCACCGCGACCCGGCGCTCGCGCACGGGGTCAACGTCGCCTCGGGCAGCGTGGTGCTGCCCGAGGTCGCCGAGGCCCACGGCATGGCCGCAGTCCCGCTCCAGGAGGTGTCGTTCTGACCAGCGCGCTGTCCGCCGGCCCCGACGTCGACCGGGTCGTCACCGGCTACCTGGACCACCTCACCGTGGAGCGGGGGCTGGCGGCCAACACCATCGCCTCCTACCGCCGCGACCTGCGCCGCTACACCGAGTACCTGGCGACGGCGGGCGTCCGGGGGCTGCGCGAGGTGGCGGAGTCCGACGTCGCCGGCTTCCTCGCCGCGCTGCGCCGCGGCGACGACGACCACCCGCCGCTGTCGGCGACCTCGGCGGCTCGCGCGGTGGTGGCGGTGCGCGGGATGCACCGGTTCGCCCTGCTCGACGGCCTGGTGCCCGACGACGTCGCCCACGAGGTGCGGCCGCCCACGCCGGCCCGCCGCCTGCCCAAGGCGGTGCCGGTCGAGTCGGTCGTCGCGCTGATCGAGGCGGCCGGCTCGCTGGAGGGGCCGCGCGGGCTGCGCGACCGGGCGCTGCTGGAGGTGCTGTACGGCACCGGCGCGCGCATCTCCGAGGCGGTCGGGCTCGCCGTCGACGACCTCGACCGCGGGCAGAGCACCGTGCGGCTGGCCGGCAAGGGCGGCAAGGAGCGCGTCGTCCCGGTCGGCAGCTACGCCCTGCGCGCCGTCGAGGAGTACCTGGTGCGCGCGCGGCCCGCCCTGGCGGCGAACGGCCGTGCCGGGGTCCGGGGCGGCGCGCTGTTCCTCAACGTGCGCGGCGGGCCGCTGTCCCGGCAGAGCGCCTGGTCGATCCTCCGGACGGCGGCCGAGCGCGCCGGGCTCACGGGCGAGATCTCGCCGCACACGCTGCGGCACTGCTTCGCGACCCACCTGCTCGACGGCGGCGCCGACGTCCGCGTCGTGCAGGAACTGCTCGGCCACGCCTCGGTGACGACGACCCAGGTCTACACGCTGGTCACCGTCGAGCGGCTGCGCGAGGTCTACGCGACCAGCCACCCCCGCGCCCTGACCTGACAGCCGAAGCCGGATGAGTTGGGCAGCTCTTGCCGCCTACTCGGCTTGAGCAGTCACAGTGGTTGGCATTCGTCGCCATGTCGACAGGTCGACGGCGCGCCGCCTTGGGAACCTTCCTCCATCTCCCTAGCGTCCTCGTCACCCGAGCGGACAGGACGGCTGGCCGCACCCGGAACGTCCGGTCGGGCACCGAGCTGGAGGCGACAACCCATGGCGATCCGAGCGGACGCGGCCTCTGCCGTCGCGCGCCCGCACGACACCGACCCCGAGATGGGGGCGGCCGCGATGCGGCAGGACCCGGCGCGGGCGCGGCAGCGCAAGCTGCCGGACCCCAAGCCGCTGACGCAGCACGGCCCGGCCCGCGTCATCGCGATGTGCAACCAGAAGGGCGGCGTCGGCAAGACGACGTCGACGATCAACCTGGGTGCCGCGCTGGTGGAGTTCGGGCGCAAGGTGCTGCTGATCGACCTGGACCCGCAGGGTGCGCTGTCGGTGGGCCTCGGCGTCCCGGCGCAGAACCTGGACCGGACGATCTACAACGCGCTCATGGAGCGGCGGACCAGCCTGCGCGACGTGCGGGTGCACACCGACATCCCCGGCCTGGACCTGGTCCCGAGCAACATCGACCTCTCCGCCGCCGAGGTGCAGCTGGTCAGCGAGGTCGCGCGGGAGCAGACGCTGCTGCGGGTGCTCGCCGACGTCGTGGACGAGTACGACTACATCCTCATCGACTGCCAGCCCTCGCTCGGCCTGCTGACGGTCAACGCGCTCACCGCCGCGCAGGGCGTGGTCATCCCGCTGGAGTGCGAGTTCTTCTCGCTGCGCGGCGTGGCCCTGCTGGTCGACACGATCGACAAGGTCAAGGAGCGGCTCAACCCGTCGCTGGAGATCAACGGCATCCTCGCCACCATGTACGACTCCCGGACCGTGCACTGCCGGGAGGTGTTCAGCCGGGTCGTCGAGGCCTTCGGCGACACCGTGTTCCAGACCGTCATCCAGCGCACCGTGCGGTTCCCGGAGACCACCGTCGCCGGCCAGCCGATCACCACGTGGGCGCCCACGTCGTCGGGCGCCTCGGCGTACCGCGACCTCGCCAAGGAGGTGCTGGCCCTGTGACGCGGCGGCCTGTCCTGCCCGGTGCCTCGGAGCTGTTCCGGCGCACCGACACCACCTCGGTGCCCGAGGTCACCGAGCTGCCCAGCCTGCCCACGCCGGCGAGCTCGCCGGCGCTGCGCAGCGCCGCCCGCCGGGTGGGGGAGTCGCCCGCCGAGGCGGCCGCGTCGCTCACCCTCGTGCCGGGCGGTGCCCAGCCGGCCGACGACGACCTCGCCGCCTTCCGGGCCGCCCCGGCCGAGCCCGCACCCGCGCCGGTGCTGCAGCCCCGGATCGCCACCCGCGGCAAGCCGGCCCGGCGCACCGAGCGCACCAAGCACGACGAGAAGATCACCGTCTACATCTCCGCCGAGGAGCTGCTCGCCCTGGAGTCGGCGCGGCTCACGCTGCGCGCGCACCACGGGGTGGCCGCCGACCGGGGCCGGATCGTGCGGGAGGCGGTGTCGGTGCTGCTGGCCGACCTGGCCGAGCGCGGCGAGGACGCCGTCCTGGTCCGCCGGCTGCGGGAGAAGTAGCAGGAGGACCCTCCTGCCCCTCACCACTCGCAGGCTCGCGGCGGGTCCCCGCAGGAGGGCCGCCTACGGTAGGTGCTCGTGAGCGGGAGCAGCGGAGCGGTCCCGCCGGCCGACCAGGCCGGCGGGGCCGCTCCTGCCCGTTTCACCGTCCGGCTGACCAACTTCGAGGGGCCGTTCGACCTGCTGCTGCAGCTGATCGGCAAGCACAAGCTCGACGTCACCGAGATCGCCCTGTCGCAGGTCACCGACGAGTTCATCGCCCACCTGCGCGCGCTCGGCGACGAGCTGGACCTCGACCAGGCGAGCGAGTTCCTGGTGGTCGCCTCCACGTTGCTGGACCTCAAGGCGGCCCGCCTGCTGCCGGCGGCGGAGGTCGACGACGAGGACGACCTGGAGCTGCTGGAGGCGCGCGACCTGCTGTTCGCCCGGCTGCTGCAGTACAAGGCCTACAAGCAGGCCGCGGCGTTCCTGCGCGAGCGCGAGGCGGGCGCGGTCCGCCGGTTCGCGCGCGAGGCGGCGCTGGAACCGCGGTTCGCCGAGCTGGTGCCCGAGGTGCTGCTGGGCGTCACGCCGCAGCAGTTCGCCGCCCTCGCCGCGCGGGCCCTGGCGCCCAAGGCCCCGGAGACGGTCAGCGTGGCCCACCTGCACGCGCCGCCGGTGAGCGTCTCCGAGCAGCTGCTCCTGGTGCGCAACCACCTGCTGCGGGCGGGGACGGCGAGCTTCCGGGCGCTCACCGCCGACTGCGGCCACACCCTGGAGGTGGTGGCCCGCTTCCTCGCGCTGCTCGAGCTGTACCGCCAGCAGCGCGTGGTCTTCGAGCAGCTCACGCCGCTGGGCGAGCTGCACGTGCGGTGGACCGGCGAGTCCGTCCCCGACCCGGCCGGCGACCCGGCCCCCGATGCCGACGAGGAGTACCGGTGACCGAGGACCGCCCCGGCCAGGAGCCCGCCCCCTTCTCCTGGGAGGCGCTGGCCGCCGAGCTGGCCGCCACGCGGGAGCAGGCGGCCGAGCGCGGGGACGCCGACCCCGCCGCCTGGGACGCCGTCGCCTCCGAGCTCGCCGCGCGGGTGGCGGAGCGGCCGGTCGAGGAGCAGCCGGTGCCGGCGGTGCCGGTCGAGGACCTCGCCGTCCTCGCGGCGCCCGCGCCGGTTCCGGCCACCGAGCCAGCACCCGAGCCCGAGCCGGAGCCCGAGCCCGAGCCGGAGCCCGCGGTGCTGCTGGACCCGGACGAGCTGCGCGGCGGTCTGGAGGCCCTGCTCTTCGTCGTCGACGACCCGGTCGACGAGGAGACGCTGGCCGCCGCGCTCCGCTGCCGGCCCGAGCAGGTGCGGCAGGGGCTGGCCGACCTGGCCGCGGCCTACGACGAGCGCTCGGCGGGGATCACGCTGCGCCGGGTGGGCGAGGGGTGGCGGCTCTACACGCGGGAGGAGCACGCCGGCGTCGTCGAGCGGTACCTCGGCGAGGGGCAGCGCAGCCGGCTCACCCAGGCCGCGCTGGAGACCCTCGCCGTCATCGCCTACCGGCAGCCGGTGACGCGGGCGCGGGTGTCGGCGATCCGCGGGGTCGGCGTGGACGGCGTCATGCGGACCCTGCTCGCGCGCGGGCTGGTGCGTGAGGTGGGCAGCGACCCCGACAGCGGTGGCGGGCTGTACGCGACCACCCCGCTGTTCCTGGAGCGGCTGGGGCTGGCCAGCCTCGCCGAGCTGCCCGAGCTCGCGCCGCTGCTGCCGGAGACGGCGACCTTCCTCGAGGAGCACCCCGACGCCTGAGCGGGCGCCCGGGGAGCGCGACGGGTCAGTTGCGGCGCGGCGGCAGGAAGCAGGCCGTCGCGGCCAGGAACGTCACGATGCCCGCGCCCAGGGCGGCGAGCACCGCGGCGCCCGCTCCCTCGTCCGCGAGGCCGGCGCCGGCCACCCAGACCACGGCGAAGAGCACGAGGGAGACGACGGCGAGCGGCGCCCCGACGCGGGCGTCGCGGCCTCGCGGGCGGACGGCGGGCCCGGCGGAGCGCAGCGAGGCCAGCAGGACGACCAGTGCAGCCACCGACAGCCCGAAGGCGAGCAGCGCGGCGAGCCCCGCGCCGATGGTGGCGCCGTCGGCCGGGTCACCGGTCACGAGGGCGACGACGAAGAAGCCCCACAGGGCCGCGGCGGCCGCCGCGAGCCCCAGACCTGTCCGCCGGGTGCGCTCCACGGCGCCATCCTGCTGCCACCGGCGCACCGCACCGTGATCGCTGCCCACGGGTCACCCCGACGCGTGATGTGTCCCGGGGGCGTCGTCCCTCCGCCGGGCGTTCGGGGCCCGGGATGCCCGGCGGGGGGGCGCCGGCCGTCGTCCGCGCCGGGCAGGCCGGGGGACCCGGCAGGCGCGGCCGGGGAAGCTCCGCAGGCGGGCGGGGCCCGGCACCGGGGGATGGGACACTGGTCGGCGATGAACACGCCGACCCCGAACGACGAGAGCACCACCGCGGCCGGCGAGGGCTGGTCGGAGGACATGGAGCTGGCCCCGGCGCACCCGGGGGACCGGCCGTCCACCGGCGCCGCCGACGAGCGCCAGGGGGAGCGGCTGCAGAAGGTGCTGGCCCGGGCCGGTGTCGCGTCCCGCCGGGTCGTCGAGGAGATGATCGACGCCGGCCGGATCAGCGTGAACGGCGAGCTAGTGCGGGTGCAGGGCATGCGGGTGGACCCGCTGGTGGACCGGATCGCGGTGGACGGCGCCCGGCTGGAGGTCCGCGACGACCGCGTCACCTACGCGATCAACAAGCCCGCCGGCGTCATCACCGCGATGAGCGACGACCGCAACCGCCCGACCATCGGCGACATGGTGGGCGACCTGGCCCCCGGCCTGGTGCACGTCGGCCGCCTCGACCAGGACACCGAGGGCCTGCTGCTGGTCACCAACGACGGCGAGCTGGCCCACCGGCTCGCGCACCCGTCCTACGGCGTGCGCAAGACCTACCTGGCGCAGGTGTCGGGCTCGGTGCCGCGGGACCTGCACCGCCGGCTGCGTGCCGGGGTGGAGCTCGAGGACGGCCCGGTGAAGGTCGACTCCTTCACCGTCGTCGACACCCACGCCGGCCAGTCCGTGGTCGAGGTGGTGCTGCACGAGGGGCGCAAGCACATCGTCCGCCGCCTGCTCGCCCACGTCGGCCTGCCGGTCTCGCGGCTGACCCGCACCGCCGTCGGCCCGGTGCAGCTGCAGCGCATGCGCAGCGGCTCGATCCGGAAGCTGACCCGCCAGGAGGTCGGCGCGCTGGAGGAGCTCGTCGGCCTCTGACCGGCCGGCCGGCTCAGAGCGCGGAGGCGAGCAGGCCGAGGCCGAGGACGGCCATGACGACGGCGATCCCGGCGTCCAGCACCCGCCAGGCCGCCGGGCGGGCGAACAGCGGGCGGAGCAGCCGCGCGCCGTAGCCCAGCGCCCCGAACCAGACCAGGCTGCCGACCACGGCACCCCCGGCGAACCACCAGCGCCGGTCGCCGTGGCTGTCGGCCACCGAACCCAGCAGCAGCACGGTGTCCAGGTACACGTGGGGGTTCAGCCAGGTCAGCGCCAGGCAGGTCACGACGGTGGCGGCCAGGCCGGTGCCCCTGCCGCCGGTGTCGACGGCGATGGACGACGGGCGCAGCGCGCGGCGGGCCGCCAGCACGGCGTACCCGAGGAGGAAGGCGGCCCCGGCCAGCCGGACGACGGTGATCGCGTCGGGCAGGCGCGTGCTCAGCCACGAGTTGCCCGCGACCCCGGCGAGGATGAGCACCGCGTCGGAGACCGCGCAGACCGCGACGACCGCCGGCACGTGCTCGACGCGCAGCCCTTGCCGGAGCACGAAGGCGTTCTGCGCGCCGATGGCCACGATGAGCGAGAGCCCCAGCCCCAGCCCGGCCACCGCGGCCAGCAGTCCCGTCGTCACGTCCCAGCACGCTAGGGACGGCGCGACCAGCAGTCCAGCTCAGGTTCCTTGACCGTCATTAGCATCGCTGTCCGTGGACGTGGATCTGGCGCAGCTGCGCACCCTGGTCGCGGTCGTCGACGAGGGAACCCTCGAGGCGGCGGCACGGAAGCTGCACGTGACCCCGTCGGCGGTCTCGCAGCGGCTGCGCGCCCTCGAGGAGGCCGCGGGCCGGGTGCTGGTGCGGCGCGGGCGGCCGGCGACGGTCACGGCCGCCGGCGAGCCGGTGCTGCGCCTCGCGCGCCAGGTCGGCCTGCTCGTCGCCGACACCGGCCGGACGCTCGACCCCGCCGGGGCCGGGGCGCCGGTGGTCCCGCTGGCGCTGAACGCCGACTCGATGGCCACCTGGGCCCTGCCGGCGCTGGCCCCCCTGGCCGGTGAGCTGCGGCTGGACCTGCACAGCGCCGACCAGAGCCGGACCAGCGCGCTGCTGCGCGACGGCACCGTCATGGGTGCGGTCACCTCCGACGCCGAGCCGGTGGCCGGCTGCCGGGTCACCCCGCTGGGCACCATGCGCTACCTGCCGTGCGCGGCCCCGGGTTTCCTCGACCGCTGGCTCCCCGACGGCCCCGACCCCGCGGCACTGGCGCGGGCGCCGGTGGTCGTCTTCGACCGCAGCGACGACCTGCAGCACGCCTATCTGCGGCGGCACCTGCCCTCGACGGCGGACCTGCCGGTGCACCACGTGCCCTCGTCGGCGGACTTCCTCACCGCGGTGGCGCTGGGCTTCGGGTGGGGCATGCTGCCGGAGCTGCAGCTCGGGGCGGTCGCGAGCGGCGCCGTCCGCCCGTTCGACCCGGCGGGTGCGGTCGACGTGGCGCTGCACTGGCAGCGGTGGCGGCTGGACTCCGCGCCGCTGGACCGGGTGGCCGAGGCCCTGGTCCGGTCGGCGCGCGCCCGGCTGCGGGGCGCGCGCTGACCGGACCGCCGCTCAGCGGACGGGCTCGACCCGCACGGGGGTGGTGAGGACGCGGTCGGCGCCGGTCTCCCGCTCCGGCCCCGTCAGCCGCACCGGGGCGCGCAGGGGCAGGTCCTCGCTCGAGGTGCCGACCGAGAGCACCAGCTCGCCGGGCTCGACGACGCGGCGCAGGTCCCGGCCGGTGAACGCCGCGCGGTCGGCGTGCACCTGGAAGGAGACCCGGGCCGTCGCGCCGGCGGCGAGCTCCACGCGGGCGAAGCCGATCAGCCGGCGCACCGGCTGCACCACGCTCGCGACCGGGTCCGAGAGGTACAGCTGCACCACCTCGGCGCCGTCCCGGTCGCCGGTGTTGGTCACCGTGCACGACACCTCGACCGACCCGTCGGTCGGCACCTCGGCCGGCGTCTCACCGAGGCGGGCACCGTCGAGCCGGACGTCGTCCAGGGTGAAGGTCGTGTAGGACAGCCCGAAGCCGAAGGGGAACAGCGGCGTGGGGTCCGCCGAGCTGATGCCGCCGGCACGGCCGAGGGCCGGGCTGAGGTAGGTGGCGGGGGAGCCGCCGGGGGTGCGGGCCACCTGCACGGGCAGCTTGGCCGACGGGTTGACCCGGCCGGACAGCACGCCCGCGACCGCACCGGAGCCCTCCTCGCCCGGGAAGAACGCCTGCACCACCGCGGCGGCGCGGCCGGCGACCTCGCCCAGCGCGTAGGGGCGGCCGCTCAGCACGACGACGACCACGGGCGTGCCGGTGCCCAGCAGGGCCTCGAGCAGCTCGGCCTGCGCGCCGGGGAGCCGCAGGTCGTCGGCGTCGCAGCCCTCACCGGAGGTGCCGCGGCCGAAGAGCCCCGAGACGTCGCCGACGACGGCGATGCACACCTCGGCGGCCGCCGCGGTGGCGACCGCCTCGGCGATGCCGCTCCGGTCGGGCTCCTGCACCGGGCAGCCTTGCGCGGTGGTGACCGCGGCGCCGGGGAACTCGCCGCGCACCGCCTCCAGCAGGGTGGGCAGCTCGATGCCGAGGGGGACGTCGGGGTGCTGCACGCCGACGTGGTTGGGGAAGGCGTAGCAGCCCATCAGCGAGTGCACCTCGTCGGCGCACGGCCCGACGACCGCGACCGACGACGGGTCGCGCAGCGGCAGCACGCCGCCGCCGTTGTCGAGCAGGACCACCGACCGCTCGGCCATGGTCCGCGCCAGCGCGCGCAGCTCCGGCGGGTCGAGGTCCAGCTCGCCGTCGCGCAGCGCGGGGGGCTCCGGGTCCCACCCGGCGTCGAGCAGCCCGAGCTCACCCTTCTGCCGGAGCACCCGCTCCACCGCGCGGTCGACCAGCGCCTCGGGCACCGCACCGGTGCGGATGAGCTCCAGCAGCGGCTCGCCGTAGCAGCGCACCGTGGGCAGCTCCACGTCGACGCCGGCGGCCAGGGCCAGCGCCGCCGCCTCGCCCGGGGACCCGGCGACGCCCTGGGTCGACTGGAGGAAGGAGACCCCGAAGTAGTCGGCCACCACCACGCCGTCGAAGCCGAGGGTGCCGCGGAGCAGCTCGGTGAGCAGCGCGTCGTCGGCGGCCGGGGGCACGCCGTCGACCGCCGCATAGGAGTGCATCACCGAGCGGGCGCCGCCCTCGCGCAGCGCCATCTCGAACGGCGGCAGCACGACGTCGGCGAACTCGCGGGGCCCCAGGTGGACCGGCGCGTGGTTGCGCCCGGCGCCGGAGGCCGAGTACCCGGCGAAGTGCTTGAGCGTGGCGACGACGCCGCTGCCCTCCAGCCCGCGGGTGTAGGCGGTGCCCAGGACGGCGACCAGGTACGGGTCCTCGCCGATGGTCTCCTCGGTCCGGCCCCAGCGGGCGTCGAAGCTGACGTCGAGGACGGGGGAGAGGCCCTGGTGCACCCCGACCGAGCGCAGCTGGCCCCCGATGGCGGCGGCCATCCGCTCCACCACCGACGGGTCGAACGAGGCGCCCCACGCCAGCGGGACGGGGAACACCGTGGCCTGCCAGGCGGTGAACCCGGCCAGGCACTCCTCGTGGGCGATCGCGGGGATGCCGAGCCGGGAGCCGGCGACCAGGTCGCGCTGGGTCTGGGCGAGCACCCGCGCCGCGGTGACCGGCTCGACCGGGGCGGTGCCGAACACGCGGGTGAGCTGCCCCAGGCCGGGCTTGGTCAGCTCCTCCCACGGCGGCAGGGGCTCGCTGAACTCGTGCTGGTTGGGCGCGACGTCCTCGCCCTCGCCGATCGCCGTCCACACGCCGTAGAGCTGCGCGACCTTCTCCTCGAGCGTCATGTGCGCCATCAGGTGGCGGACGCGCTCGTCGAGGGGGCGGGACGGGTCGGTCCAGTCGG
>NZ_SSXA01000070.1 GCF_021698975.1 Blastococcus sp. KM273128
ATGAGACCTTCGACAAGCCACATCGTCCCTGGTCAGAGGGGCATTCGTGCTTTCCGACGCGCAGCCACACGCCTATTCGATGGTGGATCGGGGCTGAGCCAGCGAGTAGAGGTCGCTGCGGACGCCTGGCTCTCTGGTGCGTTCGACGAGGCCGAGGTCCATCAACTGATGCATGGCAACGGAGATGGCGGCGGGGCTGACACGCAGATCTTCGGCGAACTCTCCGGCCGTGTGGATGTCGTGATCGGCGACGAGGGCGTAGGCCAGCACGCGCGCCGGCATGGGGGGAATGGCCAGTCGACGCAGTACCAGCGCCAACCGCTCGACCAGCTCGAGCAGGTCTGCTCGATCGGGGACATGCCCCAGGCTCGGGTCCCCGCCTGCCGGCCGCTCTACGGATCGACATGACGGACCTCGAGGGTGCGAGACCCTCGGGTCAGGACCGTTCATCGCGGCCGGACAGGGAACTGGCGATGCGGAGCGTGGCCACTCCGGTTCGGAGCCCGTCAATGGCGTCCTGCTCGTCGAGCGGCGGCAGCGGCTCAGCGCCCGGCGGGTTGAGCGCATCGAAGGCCAGGGAGAGGTAGCGGCGGCGGACGGCGGGGGTCGCTCGGGGGGTGGAGAGACCGACCAGCAGCATGCTGAAGACGCGCGGGATGTCGTGGGGCTGCAGGTCGGCTCGCATCTCGCCGGCGTCCTGGGCCCGTCGCAGCAGAACGGCGAAGGGGTCGACGAAGTCCCGCAACAGCTCGTCGGTGAGCACGGCGAAGTTCGCCGAGGACGCGATGAGCCCGCGCTCCCTGTCGACCAGGTCCAACAGGCGGTCGGCGATCGCCATGAAAGTGGCCCTGGGTGTCTTCTCGGCACAGGACTCGGTGAGCAGGGGAACGAGTTCGGTGTCGAAGATGGACCGGTAGACCGCGCGGGCCAACAGGTCGCGGTTGGGGAAGTGCCGGTACAGGGTGGCAATGCCAAGCCCGGCCTCGGCGGCAATCTCCTCCAGCGACGCCTGCCCGTCCCGGGCGAAGACGCTGCGCGCGGCGGTGATCAGGCGTCCTGCGTTGGAGGTCGCGTCGCGTCGCCGGCTCTTCACCGCCTCGTCGGCCATCGCGTCCTCTCGGGGTGCCGTCATCAGGGTCCGCCGCGTCGTCGTCCGGCCGATGCTATCGTCCCGCCTGATAGTTGACTATCACTTCGATGATCATGGTCGTCGAGTGAGACAAGCCAGGGGGACCCGTGTCGACGTTTCTCTACCGCGTGGGACGGGCCGCCTACCGCCACCCGCTCCGCGCGATCGGCGCCTGGGTACTGCTGTTGGCGCTCCTGATCGGCGCTCTCGTGCTGAATCCGCCGCGGTTGAGCACCGAATTCCGCATCGACGGCACGCCGGCGCAGGAGGTCATCGACCAGCTGGGCCGCGAGCTGCCCGAGGCGGCCGGCGGACAGGGCTCGATCGTCTTCCAGGCGCCCGAGGGCGAGCGCCTCGACTCGCCCGGCCTGGCCGCCGCGGTCGCCGAGTCGGTCGCGGACGTCTATGCCGTCGAGCACGTCGTCGACCCGGCGGAGCTGCTCGCCGCCCAATCCGAGCGCGATGGCGCCCCCGCCCCCCCGGGTGGGAGCCCGCCGGGGAACCCGGAGCAGGCGCCGACTGCCCCGCCGGCCGGCATGCTCGTGGTCGACGGCCAGCCGGTGCTCGGAGTGACCGTGTCCCCCGACGGGCGGGTGGCGCTCCTGCAGTTCCAGTTCACCGACCAGCTCTTCGAGCTACCCGCCGGGACGGTCGGCGACACGGTGGCGGCCGCGGAGGGCCCGGCGGAGGCCGCCGACATCGCCGTCCTGCCCGGCGCCACCCTGCAGGAGATTCCCGAGGTCATCGGGATCGCGGAGATCGTGGGCGTCGGTGTCGCGGCCCTCGTGCTCCTGGTCACCCTCGGCTCCGTGGTCGCCGCCGGCCTGCCGCTGGCCAATGCCCTGGTCGGAGTGGCCACCGGCATCGGCGGGGCCTTCGCCCTGGGTCACCTGTTCCAGCTCAACTCCATCTCCGTCGTCCTGGCACTCATGCTCGGCCTGGCGGTCGGGATCGACTACGCCCTGTTCATCGTCAACCGGCAGCGCTGGCTCATCCTGCACAAGGGGCTGGACGCGCAGGAGGCCACGGCCCGCGCGGTCGGCACCGCCGGCAGCGCCGTCTTCTTCGCCGGCACCACGGTCGTGATCGCCCTGACCGCCCTGCTCGTGGTCGGCATCACGCTGCTCAGCGTCATGGCCCTGATCGCCGCCGCGACCGTCGCCGTCGCCGTTCTCGTCGCGCTGACCTTCCTGCCGGCCCTGCTGGGCCTGCTCAAGGAGCGGATCTGCTCGCCCGCGGCCCGCCGTCGCGCGGCCGGTCATGCCGACCGGTCGCACTCCCCGTCGCGGCGGTGGTCCGGCTTCGTCGTGCGGCACCGCCTGCTGGTCGTTCTGGCCGTCGTCGCGGTCACCGCCCTGCTGGCCGTGCCGATGACCGGCATGCGGCTGGGCATGCCCTCGGCGGAGAGCTACAGCAGCGGCACGCCGCAGCGGGAGGGGTACGACGCCGTCGCGGCGAGTTTCGGGGAGGGCTTCAACGGCCCCCTCGTCGTGGTCGCCAGCTCCACCGACCCCGGCGCACCCCTGGATCAGCAGGTCCTGCAGGCTGTGGTGGGGGACCTCGGCGCGCTGGACGGCGTGCAGAGCGCCATCCCGGCCGGGCTCAGTCAGGACGGCGCGACCGCGGTGCTGTCGGTCATCCCCGCCAGCGGACCGACCGACGAGGCCACCGAGGAACTGGTCACCGAGATCCGCGACCGCGCCGATCGCTATGCCGGCGAGTTCGGCATCGACCTCGGCGTCACCGGCCTCACCGCCATCGGGATCGACATGTCCGAGCGGCTGGCCGAGGTCCTGCCGCTCTACCTCGCCGTCGTCCTCGGCCTGTCGCTGCTGGTGCTGCTGCTGGTCTTCCGGTCGGTCCTCGTCCCGATCAAGGCCACCGCCGGCTTCCTGCTCAGCATCCTGGCCACCTTCGGCGCCACCACCGCGGTGTTCCAGTGGGGCTGGCTCAACGAGGTCTTCGGGTTCGACACCACCACGCCGGTGATGAGCATGCTGCCGATCATCGTCACCGGCGTGCTGTACGGCCTGGCGATGGACTACCAGATCTTCCTGGTCTCCTCCATGCGCGAATCCCACGTCCACGGCCACCACGGCACCGACAGCGTGGTCGACGGGTTCACCCAGGCCAGCCGGGTCGTGGTGGCCGCGGCCGTCATCATGATCGCCGTCTTCAGCGGGTTCATCTTCAACGCCGACCCGATGGTCAAGCAGATGGGCTTCGCGCTCGCCATCGGCATCACCATCGACGCCTTCCTCATCCGCCTCACCCTGGTCCCGGCGGTGATGTCCATGTTCGGCGACCGTGCCTGGTGGCTGCCCCGATGGCTGGACCGCATCCTGCCCGACCTCGACGTGGAAGGCGACAAGCTCCTGCAGCAACTCGACCGGCAGAGCCAGGACGCCGCCGCGTCAGAGCCGCAAGGCGCCGAGGAACCGGTGTCGACCCCGAGCCGATGAGCGCCGGCACTCCCGGCAGGACGACCACGCAGACGTCGGCCCGCGGGCGGAACCTGCGGCAGTGGGGACGGCGGCTGAGCGCCGCTTCCGCCGCCGTGTCGGCCACCCTTGCTTGGCGGGCCGACTGAAACCGTCCGGCACACGCGCGGGCCGGAGTAGGGCCCACACGCACGCTGGCACGGCGCCTCGGAGGTCCTCAGCGCGACCCTCGACGGCCTGATCACCCTCTGGCTCCTGCGCGAGGGCGAACGCGACACCCCCCGGCCGGAACGGACCGTCACCGCCGCGGCGCTGCTGCCCATCGCACGGTGCGCACCGTTCATCGATGGCGACGGCGGCGGCGAGCGCCAGGCCCAGGTCGGCGAAGGCCTCCTCCTGCTCGGCGCCGACCCCTCCGATCCCTGCCGTCGTCCCCCCGGGAGAGCCGCGTCGTCCGGCGCCGCCTGCAGATCGGCGGTGAGCACGCCGAGGTCCTCGTCGGCCGGCGTCGCCGGTGATCGTGGCGCTGCACTCGCCGTCCCGCCGGGACACCGATCGGACTCACGAACCCAGAACGGGTTCTGCGGATGCTCACCGTCCTGTCATCGCACGGCAAGTGTGGCGGTGGCAGATCGTCCCGTCGAGATCCGATGTCGATTGCAGAGCACCTACGGGTGTCCCGGGGACACTCCGGAGTCGCATCCGTGTTCCGGCGCGGAGCCGGCGATGTCCCACCGGTCGGCCCACGCGGCCAACTGCCGCAGGACAGGGATCAGTGCCAGCGCCGGCTCGGTGGCGGCATACCCCGCTCCCTCCCGTCCGGCGCCGGTCCGCCTCACGAGCCCGGCACCCTCGAGCCGGCGCAGCCGTTCACACAGGAGACGGTCGGACAGCCCTGGCACCCAGGCCCGGATGTCAGTGAACCGTTCCGCGCCACCCAGCACGGCCAGCATGATGGAGCCGGTCCAGCGGGCGCCGATCAGCTCGATCACCGCCTGCAGACGCGGGCAGTGGCCGCTCGGCCAGCCTGCGGACGGCGGAACCTCCGGACGCATGGACCCATGATGCCCCCAGTGCCCTGCCGATCCCGCGGCATGCAGCCGGTCGCTCCGGAGCAGACCTGTCGCTCGGGAAGATTGTCACTTACCATTGGTAAGTGACCCGGTCTCATCTGGTCGATCCACGTACCGGGTACGGATTACGAGGTGACGTGATGGACGTGCTCGTGCTGGTGGGGCGCATCCTGTTCGCTCCGCTGTTCCTCGCGTCCGGGTTGGGGCACCTGGCCCGCACGTCGATGATGGCCGGCTACACCGCATCGCGAGGCGTGCCCAAGGCGATCGCCCCGGCCCTCGTGCTGGGCAGCGGCCTGCTGATCATTGCCGGCAGCCTCATGGTGCTGTTCGGGGTGTGGGGTGATCTCGGCGCCGTGTTCCTGACCGCATTCCTGGTGCCGACCGCGCTGATCATGCACGGCCCGTGGGGGGTCGCCGACGCGCAGGCCCGGATGATGGAGCAGACGCAGCTGCTCAAGGACCTCGCGCTGGCCGGGGCCTCGCTCATGATTCTGGCGCTGTTCGCCTTCGCCGGGTCCGACCTGGGCCTGACGCTCACCGGCCCCCTGTTCGACCTGGGCTGACGGCGCAACTGGGGAGGGAAGGAATGGCACGCTCCGGACTTCTCGAGGTCGGCGCCCCGGCACCCGAGTTCACCCTTCCCGACCAGACCGGTCGGACGGTAGAGCTCTCGAGCCTGCTCGCCGAGGGGCCGGTCGTCGTGTTCTTCTACCCGGCGGCGATGAGCCCCGGCTGCACCGCCCAGAGCTGCCACTTCCGGGACCTGGCCGCGGAGTTCGCCGCCGCCGGGGCACGGGTCGTGGGGGTCAGCCGGGACAGCGTGGACCGGCAGGGGCGTTTCGACCAGGCCCACGAGTTGGGATATCCGCTGCTGGCCGACGTAACGGGCGAGGTGTGCCGCGCCTTCGGGGTGGCCCGGGCGCCGGGCCACCTGCTGCCGCTGCGCCGCGCCACGTTCGTCGTCGCTCCCGACCGGCGGATCCTGGCGGTAATCCACAGCGAACTGCGCATGGAGGCCCACGCCGATCGAGCGCTGGACGTTCTCCGGCGTCGCGCCGCAGCAGCCGGTTGACAGACACCCGCCGGGGACTCAGTCGGTGGCGTCCGGCTGTCCTGTGTGGTGCCGGCCCGGGCGATCTGCCGGCGGCGGAGGACACCCGGCGCGCAGCCAGGATTCCATCGCGGCGACCCCCAGCGCCGCCTCCACCGCGATCAGGACCTGCCGGCGATCCGGCCCCCGCCAGACGGGCGGCCCGGCCGCCAGCCACTCGGTCAGCACCGCGAGACGTCCTGTCCACGCCGTGCCCATGGCCAGGCAGCCCGTCATCAGACACCACAGCAGGAGGCGGGCCGCGGCCAGCAGCCACATCGCCAGGGCGAGGAGGTACAGCCTGCTTCGAAGGTAGAACTCCACCCCGCCCCCTCTCCCCAGGGGTCGTGCACCCGTACCAGATCGCATCCCCGGCTCACTCGGGCGGTTGCGAACCGCAACCATCATCCCGCGGCGCCGCGCCGAAAGGAAGGGGCCGGCCCGCCGCACCGGGCAAGGGGACGCGGGAGGATGCACGGAGAACCCCCGAGCCTCCCCGACACGCAGGCGGGGCCGGCGCCGATGCGGGTCGTTCGGCGACGCCGGAGGAAGGCCCCTACGGCTGCGCCTCCGGGCGCCGCGCGCCGGCCGCGGCCCGGCCGTGGGAAGAGGTGGGGACTGCGGCGTCGTCCGCGCCGTGCCCCCGAGCGCTGTCCGGATCGACCGCCGTCTCGAAGGCCTCGGCGAGGTTCTCCCCGGTGGGGTGCTCCTGCGCGTGACGGCGCAGCGGGGTCTCCCGCAGGAACAGCAGCAGCACGAGGCCCAGCAGGGCAAACGGCACGGCCGCGAGGAAGGTGGTCTGCAGCGCATCGGCGAAGCCGGTGATGACCGCGGTGTGCACGGGTTCGGGCAAGGCGGCGATCTGCTCGGGGCTGCCCAGCGTCGGAGTTCCGCCGGCGATCCGGTCGGCCGGGACGCCGGCCTCGGCGAGGCGGGACGGGATGGTGTCGGCAAGGCGATGGGTCAGCAGCGCGCCGAACACCGCCACCCCCAGGGCACCGCCCAGTGACCGGAAGAACGTCGCCCCGGAGGTGGCCACGCCCAGGTCCTTCTGCGCCACCGCGTTCTGGGTGGCCAGCACGAGCACCTGCATCACCAGGCCGATACCGACCCCGGTGACCAGCATGTACAGCCCGGCCACCACCAGCGAGGTGTCCACGGCCAGCCGGCTCATCAGACCCAGCCCGACCGCGGCGATCAGCAGGCCGACGATCGGGAAGATCTTGTACCGGCCGGTGGCCGTGATCGCCCGCCCCGAGCCGATCGAGGCGGCGAGCAGACCCACCATGAGCGGCAGCGTCAGCAGCCCCGACGCCGTCGGCGACTCCCCCTTGACGATCTGCAGGTACTGCGGCAGGAAGATGATCGCACCGAACATCGCGACACCGACGACGAAGCCGGCCAGGCTGGTGATGACGAAGGTGTGGTTGGCGAACAGGTGCGGAGGCATGATCGGCTCGCGGGCGCGGCGCTCCTGCCAGACGGCCAGGACCAGCATCACGGCGGCTACGGCCGCCAGCACGTAGGTCCAGGTCGAGTTCCAGGCGAACTCCTTGCCACCCAGGGACAGCATCAGCAGCAGCGCGCTGACCGACGCCACGATGAAGAACGCGCCGAGCCAGTCGATGGCGTGCCTGCTGCGCGGGAACGGCAGCTGGAGCACCCGCTCGGTCACGACCAGCGCCACCACGCCGATCGGGATGCCCACCCAGAACGTCCACCGCCAGGACAGGTGCTCGACCAGGAATCCGCCCAGCAGCGGTCCGGCGACGGTCGCGATCCCGAACACCGAGCCGATGTAGCCCTGGTAACGGCCCCGCTCCCGCGGGCTGACGACGTCGCCGATGATCGCCTGCGACAACGCCATCAGCCCGCCGACACCCAGCCCCTGCACCGCCCGGAACGCGATCAACTGGGCCATGTCCTGAGCGAAGCCGCTGGCCAGGGACGCGGCCAGGAAGATCCCGATGGCGGACTGGAACATGATCTTCCGCCCGTACAGATCGGACAGCTTGCCCCAGATCGGTGTGGAGGCGGTGGAGGTCAGCAGGGTGGCCGAGACCACCCACGCCAGCTGCTCCTGACCACCGAGCTCTCCCACGATGGTCGGCAAGGCGGTCGCCACGATCGTCTGTGAGAGCGCCGCCACCAGCATGCCCAGCATGAGCCCGACCAGCACGGTCAGGATCTGGCGATGGCTCAGGGCCGGCATGACCGGCGCGGTGCGCCGTGTTCCGTGCCGACCGTCGGCGGGTGTCGAACTCACGGGTGTGGCCTCTCTGTAGCGAACCGCGGGAGGGGGAAACGACCGTCTCAGCAGGGAATCCCTCAGACCGAGACGTGGATCTGACTCTGGGCCGACAATGGAGGATTGCCCGTCCGCGCGCCGGCGAGTCGGGCGTCCAGCCCCGCGTTCAGCCGCTCCAGCAGGGCGGCCAGAGTCCTCCGGTCATCCGCCGGCCAGGAATTGAGTAGTTCCCGGACCAAGCCGCGGCGGGCCTTCCGAGTGGCCGCCACGGCCCGGTGCCCCGTCGCGGTCAGTCGCAGACGGCACGCCCGCCCATCCTCAGGATCGGCTTCCCGCGCGATCAACCCCGCCTGCTGCAAGGACGCTACGTGCCTGCTCACCGTCGACGCGTCGAGGCCGAGCAGCGCCGCCAACGCTCCGTTGCGCAGCGGACCCTCGTCGCGCAAACGACCGAGGATCAAATATGCGGACCGCTCCAACGGCTGCGCCGACGACTCGGCGTGCAGGTGGACCCGTTGCGCCCGCTGAACGAGGAGGGTCAGCTCGCGTTCGATGCGCTCCAACGGATCGGAGACACCCGATTCCACGCGCTGTTGCATGAGGCAACCATATTACCCAGTCCGGCGCGCGTCCATATCACACGCGAGACCCGTGGCGTCACGGTCAACCAGGGTCGCCGGGATCCTGCGCCTGCGGCGGCTGCGCGACCAGCCAGAGCTCGAGCTCGGCGATGCCCCTGGCGGCCTGCCGCCGGAGTTCGGCGTCGTCCTTCACCGGCGCGCCATGGTCGACCTCGACACTGCGCCGTCTGGCACCCATGGCCGAGCACGCCACCCCGCACACCCCGAGGGCGAACGAGCCGAGGGCGCACCAGCCGAAGAAGCGGAGGAACTCCTCCAGCAACAGCGACAAGGCCAAGGCCATCGCGGCCCCGCTCGACCCAACCACGTTGTCCTCCTCGGCGAGGTGCCGGGACACCGGACGGGCCACGGCAAGGCCCGCAGCAGAACAGCATTCCTGATCTCGACAGCGACGGGAACTGGGCTTTCCAGACTCGCCACGCGAGGAGAGAAACGTGGGACAAGCCTGGCCCGCTAAGGCACACGGAAGGCACAGCACCCGCCTGACTCGGGACTGACCAGCGAAGATGGCGCTTGGGGTCTCAAGCCTTCCAAGCTGGCCATGCCGGTTCGATCCCGGTCACCCGCTCCACGCATTCGCGCATTTCATGCCGCCTGCTAGGCCCGGCCTGGCCCTGAGCCCTGCGGGAGTGGGGCGCCGCGGGCCCATCGCTGCCACACCGAGCGGCGGGCTCCGTCGATGCCCCTCCTTCGGAGGACGACCACCGTCGATTGGCTGCCTACCGTCCCCGTCCGTGGGAAGAGGTGCACTACTCGCGGAGGACATCGTCGGTGAGATCGTCACCTTCCTGACCGGCGGCGCGGGGAAGAGCCTCCTGACCGTCGCCCTACTCTTCGCGCTCGCGTGGAGACTCGCCCACCACCGATCTCGGCCGCAAGACCCCGGTCACCGGGATCCGGTCCGCCGCTTCTCACGGGTGCAGAAGGCCGAGATTCTGCGGCGGGCCGGTCACCGCTGCGAGCACCCTCAGGCGATCTCCGGTCGGTGCTCGGCGACGACGCAGCTGGAGGCCGACCACGTCCATCCGCACAGCCGTGGCGGCTGGACCATGGTGGAGAACGGTCAGGCGCTGTGTCGACGGCACAACAAGCAGAAGCGGGCTCGCGTCCCCTCCAACGCCGACCTGCGTCTCCTCGCGCGACGCCGGATCGGCTACTTCCCGCAGGGCGTTCCGACAGTCGTCACCCGGTTCGCTCCCCGCGGCGTCGACCTGACACCTGTCGTCGCCGCGGCGGCTTCCTTCGTCTCCTCGTCCGGCCGGAAGCCCGGTCTGGCAGCCTCCAGCCAACCGCCCCCGGTCACCGTCCCGCCTCCTGTCGGAGCAGGCGTGGCGAACGTCCATCTGTTCGAGGCCCCTCGTACCGTGGAAGTCCTCGTGGACGGCACCTGGTGGCCGGGCCTGCAGAGGGCGTGGCGGCGAGACGAGAACGGCTGGATGGCCGAGGTGGCCTGGTTCGAGGGCTACGGCGGCGCCGGAGGTAGTCGAGTCGCCACCCTCCCCGCTGCGCTGATCCGCCTCCCCACAGCGCAGTCGCCCTCCGACGCCACCAGGGCACGGTAGCGGCTCATCTGTGCAGGTCGACGGGCTTCAACGCCATGCGGACACCGCCCTTCGAGAGCCGGTCCGGTGCCCCGTAGCTGCCCGCTATGGGACAGGCGGCCGCGGGCGGCGCTTCCGGATCGCCCGGAGCGCCCGCAGGGCAACTGCGCGGGATAGGTAGCGCTTCTTGAGGCAGCCCGACATCTCGGTGTATCCCTCGCTGTGCGGTGCCCGGCCGGCTCACATCCGGCCCGGCACCGCGGCGGCACGCCTGACGGCGGACAGCCATGCCACTCCCGATGGAGCGCTTGTGGGCAGCCCAGGCCACTGCCCCCGGGGCCGCCTTCGAGGCATCCAGCCGGGCGCGGCAGTGGCAGCTTTTGCCGCGGTGGGTCGGGCCAATCCCTGGCTCATGTGTGGATCACGAACCACGTCAGGGCGCGACAGCAAGGCGCTGATCAGGACAGACGCGGAGGAGGTCCCGCCTTCCAAGCTGGCCATGCGGTTCGATCCCGGTCACCCGCTCCACCGCGGTGCGTGCGCTCAGGGACTGGAGCCTCACCGGCTCACGGCAGGGCAGGACCCTCGGCTTCGTCGCCAACGGCAGGACGCTGCGGCCGCGACTGCAGCACGAGGCAGAGCGACGCGGGCAGGCGCCCCCACCGTCAACCTGCCGAGCTCCTGACCGTTCGCGCGGGACTGCTGGAGCCCTCCCCGGAGCCCGTCCCGGCTCCTACGATGCAGCCAGCACCCCCGATGACGCCCACGAACGGACGGTGCCGGCCGTGGACCTGCCGATGCTCGCAGCCGCCTCCCTCTTCGCGGGTACGGCGGCATACGGGGCCGTGGTCGGAGCGCGCGAGGAGATCGCCGGGGAGCCCTTCGGATGGCGGCTCCCCGGCCGGGTCGCCCGGCACCAGGCATGGGGCTACGGCTCCGGCACGATGGCGCCCTGGCCGATGCCGGTCATGGCCCTGACCGCCGCTGCCCGGGCCGGTGGGGAGTCGGAACAGCCCGCTCGGGTGTGCCTCGGCATCGGGTCCGTCTGCCTGATCGGCACCGTCGTCGAACCGCAGACCTGGGGGCGTCGCTCCACCTCGCGCGCCGCGACCGTGGCCACGGCGCTGCACCTGCTCTCCGGCGCGGCACTCGTCCTGGCAGGTCAGCGCGCCACGCTGGCCCACCGCCGCTCCCGGTGAGCGGCCACGGCCTCGGCGTGCCGCACCGGCGTCCGACGGTGGTCCCGACATGGCGGTGCCGACCATGTCGCCGCACCACGAGGTGACGGCCGGGCACAGGCTCGCCGCGCCCGTGACCGGGGCGCTGCCCTCGACCGGGCCCGCCGGGCTCATCCGGCCGCGAGCGCGACACCGTGGCGGCTGGTCACCGACCGGATCGCCGGCATCGACTCCTCGATCGGCCGGTCGACCGCAACGGTGTCGGCGAAGTCGGCGAAGAACCGCCCGGCGCCGTCGCCGGAGGTGACCACCAGGATCCGGGCGGGTCCGCCGACGACCCCGAAGGTGGCCGGCGTACCGGCCGGGACGACGACCAGCCCGCCCGGCTCCACGTCGTGGGACGCCCCGTCGACGACCACGGTGATCCGGCCCTCCAGCAGGAAGAGCACGCCGGCCCACGGCGAGATGTGGGGCGGAGCCATCGGCGCCACCGGCGCGACCACCTCGAAGACCTCGAAGGTGCCGCCGGCGTCCCGGACGGTGGCCTTCGCGATGTGGTCGCCGTCGATCATGCGGTGGTGCCGGCCTTCCCCGGGCCGGACGTGGACGGTGCTCATGGCTCCTCCTCGGGGTGAGGCGGACAGCCTCTTCCGGCGGAGCGGCGGGTTCGCGAGTAGTGCGCTACCCGACTCCGAGGACGTCCGCCAGGGCGGTGCGCTCGGAGACGCCGAGCTTGCGGCCGGCGCGGTAGAGGTGGCCCTCCACGGTGCGCACCGACACGGTCAGCCGCGCGGCGATCTGCTTGTTGGACATCCCGCGCGCGGCCAGCGCGGCGATCTCCCGCTCGCGGGTGGTCAGCGGCAGCGGGCGGACCGCCACCGCCAGAGCCGGGGTACGGGCGCCGGACCGCCCGGCCATCCTCTCGGCGAGGGCCGCGGCGGAGAGGGCCGACCCCTGCCGCCCGTGCCGTCGGTGCAGGTCGGCGGCCTGGGCCGCCGCATCGCCGGCGGCGACGACGTCACCCAGCCGGGCCCACGCGTCGGCCGTCCCGAGCAACGCCTCGCCGTCCTGCTCCGCCCAGGCCCGGGCATGGGCGACGGCCACCGCCGCCCGGGGGCTCAGCCCGGCGAGGGCCGTCAGGCGGGGCAGCGCCGCAGCCGCGTCGCCGAACTGGACCGCGGTCTGCCAGGCCAGCACCTCGTAGGCGGGGGCGCCCGTCCGGCGAGCGAGGCCGGCCGCGGCGACGGCGTGGCGGAGCGACTCGGTCACCGACCCCTCCGCGGCTGCTCCCCACGCGAGCGCCAGCAGGTCGTCGGGCGCGTGCAGCCGGTAGGCCGGGTGCTGCCCGGTGACGATGCCGGCCAGCAGCGGACCGGCCCGCGACACCTCACCGGCCTGCGCCCAGGCCGTCGCCAGCAGCGTTCGGCAACGGAATCGGAACTCGTGCCGCGACTCCGCCAGCCCGGCCCACGCCTCGCGCAGCAGGGGCAGCGCGTCGCCGACCCGGCCGCCGGCGAGGGCGGCGTGCCCGGCGACCACCAGCCCCATCAGCCGGGCCGGGCCCGGGAGGTCGGCCGACGCGGCGTGCATCCGCCGGGCCTGCCGGTCCGCCCGGTCGGGCCTCCCGGCGAGGCGGTGCCCGAGCACCTGCAGGTCGGCGAGCCCGAACCCGGGGATGCCCGTGGGCACCCGGTCGGCGGTGAGCCCACCCACCACGGCGGAGTCGTCGAGCAGCCCGGGGTCCCCGGTGACGGCGGCCGCCGCGGACACCGCGGAGGCGACAAGGATCCGGGCCAGGTCGTCGGGCAGCTCCGCGTGCAGCAGTTCCCGGCCGCGCGCCAGCACGGTCTCGACCTCCCCGCCCGCGGCGGCCAGGGCGAGGGACATGCCCGCGACGTGGAGCCGGGCCGCCCCGGTGGCCTCGGCCGCGGCCAGGGCCCGGCGGGCGTCCTCCGGCCGGGCCAGCGTCCACAGCAGGTTGCCCGTGCGGTGGAGCTCGGCCCAGGCGCGCGTCCCGCCGTCCGGGGCCGTCTCGGCGAGGTGGCCCAGGATCGCCTCGGCCTCCTCCCCGCGGCTGAGCCAGGACAGCGCCGCGGCGTGCACCAGCCGGGCGGCGGGATCGCCGGCCGCGGCGGCCCCACGGGCCAGCCGCTCGGCCAGCGGGAGGTCGTACACCCGGATCGCGGCCTCGGCAGCCCTCAGAAACAGCGAGTGATCCGGGGGCAGGTCGGAGTCGAGGGCGAGGACCGCCCGCGGGATCGGGTCCCGAGCCGCGTCCAGGGTCTGCGCCACCCGCCCGCGCAGGCGGCGCGCGCGAACGGTGCCCATGACCTCGCGGCGGACCTCCCCGTAGAGCGGGTGCGCCAGCCTGGCGACCAGCCCGTCGGTGCGCACCAGGCCTCGGCCCTCGGCCGCCTCCACATCCGCCGGCGAGGTCAGCGCGGACAGCGTCGGCACCGCCACCGGCTCGGCCAGCGCGACCAGGTCGACGACGTCCTGCACCCCGGGCTCGAGGTGGCCGATCTGCTGCTCGAGGAGATCGACCAGCTCCGGGGTGACCGCCGGCTCGCTGGTCCACCGCCAGAGCCCGGACGCCGGCGCGAACCGGCCCGCCGCCACCTCCCCGGTCAGCAGGTGCCGCAGGAACAGCGGGCTCCCCTCGGTCAGCCTCCACAACCGGTGGGCGGAACCCGGCTCGACCGGCCCACCGACGACCCGCGCGACCAGGCCGGCGGTGCAGGCGGCGTCGAGCGGAGCCAGGTCCAGGCGCGGGACGTGGTCATCCTTCCACAGGGCGGTCACCGTGTCCGGGGCCGGCTCCCCGGTGCGGAGGGTGACCAGGACCGGCGCCAGCCGCCGCACCACCACGCGGTGGAGCACGATCGCGGAGTGCTCGTCGAGCAGGTGCGCGTCGTCGACGGCCAGCACCGGGTGCGGCTGCCGGGCGAGCGCCCCCAACGCTCGGCCGATCAGGTCCGCGCCGTCGCCCGCCGGGACGTCGAGCAGGCCGGCGAACGCGCCGAGGGGGTACGGACGGGCGGCCGTGCTGCCGTGGGCCCAGACGACGGTCGTCCCCCGGCCGCTGGGCGCGGCCAGCGCCTCGCGGGCCAGCCGGGTCTTCCCCACCCCCGGCGGGCCCGCGACCACGATCCCCACCGCCCCGGGCCGGAGGGCCGCCGCGACCCTGCGCAGCTCCTCGTCCCGTCCGGTGAGCGGCCAGGGCCGCTCCATGGGGGCAGGCTAGCGAGTTCCGATCGGGTACCGCACTACTCGACGTCGCGGCGCCGGTGCGCGCCAGGGTCGGTGCATGAGCACTCGAACCGTCCTCGTGACCGGCGCCGGCCGTGGCATCGGCCGGGCCATCGCCGTCCGCCTGGCGCACTCGGGCTGGCGGGTGCACGCCGGCGTGCGCAGCGACGTCGCGGCCAAGGGCCTGGCCGCGGAGTCCGACCTGATCACGCCTGTCGAGCTCGACGTCACCGTCCCGGAGCACCTGGCAGCGCTCGACCGCGCGCTGCCCGAGCGGCTCGACGCACTGGTCAACAACACCGGTGTCGCGGTGGCCGGACCGCTGGAGACGCTGTCCCGGGCCGACATGCAGCACCAGTTCGACGTGAACCTGTTCGGGCCGCTCTCCGTGACCCGGGCCGTGCTGCCCCGGCTGCGCCGGGCCCGGGGCCGGGTGCTCTTCGTCTCCTCGGTCAACGGCCGGGTGTCCTTCCCGTTCACCGGCATCTACAACGCCTCCAAGTACGCGACCGAGGCCGCCGCCGACTGCCTGCGCGTCGAGCTGCGCCCCTTCGGGGTCCAGGTGGGCCTCGTGGAGCCGGGCGTCGTCGACACCGATCCGTGGCACGGGATGGACCAGCTCATCGACGAGCTCGAGGCCGGCCTCGCCCCTGAGCACCGGGTGCTGTACGCGCCCCACTTCGCCGGCGAGCGCCGGTTGACCGCGAAGCTCCGGTCCGGCGCCAAACCACCCGATCGGGTCGCCGCCGTCGTCGAGCGCCAGCTGAGCCGCCGGCGGGTGCGGCCGCGCAGCCTGGTGGGCGCCGACGCCCGGTCGATCCTCGTCATGAAGGCGCTGCTCCCACCCCGCGCCCTGGACGCCGTCTGGGCCCGGGGCATCGGTCTACGGGATCGGCGAGACACCGCGGTCGCCTCTCCCGCCGTTCGGTGACCCGTGGACCTGCTCGGCCTCCGTCGCCGGAGGGTGCGGCCGGCGGGTCACACCGGGAGGTGCGCGGTCCGGAGCAAGCCGGCGCCAAGTGCGCCGCAAGCGGACCCGTCGAGGCTGCCTCCCGAGGCCGGGGCCGACCCGGCCCGCAACACGAGAGGCACCACCGTGGCACCGTCCCGCACCCCCGTTCCCGTCCTCGCCGGCCCCCTCCCCCCGGGTGTTCCGGTCCTCGTCATCGGCGCGACCGGCCAGGTCGGCCGCCAGGTCGTCGCCGCCCTGCTGTCCCGCGGCGCGACCGTCCACGCCCTGCTCCGCGACCCCGAGGGCGCCGACGTGCCGGCCGGCGTCCGGCGCATCCGCGGGGACCTCCGCGACCCGGCCTCGCTGCGGGCGGCGCTGCACGGCGCCGGGGCGGCGTTCTACGTCTCCCCGCAAGAGACCGACGAGCGCGCCCTCGCCGCCGGCGTCGTCGCCGCCTGCGAGGCCGAGCGCGTGCGGCTGGTCTTCGTCGGCGTCCACGTGCACGCCCGCAGCCGCTGGCAGGAGGCCCTGCTGCGCGTCGTCTTCGGCCGGATCCTGCCGCACTACCGCGGCAAGATCGCCCTCGCCCGCGACGTCGCCCGGTCCCCGCTGCGCCCGGTGATGCTGGTCCCGGCCAACTTCATGCAGAACGACGAGGTGTTCGCCGAGGAGATCCGCGCCGGCAGGTACGTGACGCCGCTCAGCGACAAGGGCGTCAACCGGGTCGATCTGCGCGACGTCGGCGAGGCCGCCGCCCGGGCGCTGGTCGACGGCGACGTCGCCCCAGGTTCCTACGACGTCGCCGGGCCGCGCTCCGTCGGCGGGCGGGAGTCCGCGGCGGTGTGGGCCGAGGCCCTGGGGCGCCCGGTGGCCTACCTCGGGGACGACGACGCGGTCATGGTGCAGACCTTCGCCCGCCACCTGAGCGGGCAGCGGCTCGCGGACTGGACGGCGTCCTTCCGCGTGCTGCGCCGCATCTCGAGGCCGACCTCCCGCCGGGAGCTCGGCACGACCCGGCAGCTGCTCGGCCGGGAACCGCGGTCCTTCGAGGCCTACGTCCAGGACACCGTCGCGGCGTGGCGCGCCGCCGGGCTGCTGGAGAGCGGGTCCCTGGAGGTCGGCCTCACCCGGTAGCGCGGGCCCGCACCGTGGTGCGGCTGTCGTCGCCACCGCGCAGCACCTTGGTCATCGGCCGGCCCTTGGCGATCTCGTCGACGAGCTTGTCGAGCATGCGGATCCTGCGCATGAGGGGGTCCTCGACCTCTTCCACGCGGACCCCGCAGATGCTGCCGGTGATGAGCGCCGCGTGGGGCGTCATCGCCGGGGCGTGCTCGAAGAAGGCCGCGAAGTCCACCTCGTCCTCCAGCGCTGCGGCGAGGCCGGCGGCGTCGTAGCCGGTGAGCCAGCAGATCGCCTGGTCGACCTCCTCCCGGGTACGCCCTTTCCGCTCGGCCTTGGCCACGTAGTGCGGGTAGACGCTGGCGAATGGGGTCGAGAAGATGCGGTGTGCGGGCACGACGGGCCTCCGGGGGTGCGGTCGCAGCGGCCTGGTCCCGGGACGCTAACGCGGCGCACCTCGCGTGACGAGAAGCCGCACCCCTGCCGGGACGGCACCGAGGCCCTGCGGCCCGGGACCAAAGGCCGTGGTCGGCCGCCCTCCTCCCGATCCACCCTGGGGGGACGGGTGGCTCACCGCTGCCGAGGCTGGGCCCCCGCCGAGCACCGGGGAGGCGGTCGTGCAGGTACGGGTGGGTGACTGGCTGGTCGTGCACAGTCGGCACGTGGACGAGGGCGTCCGCGAGGGACAGGTCGTCGAGATCCCGCACGCCGACGGCAGCCCGCCCTACCTGGTCCGCTGGTCGGACGACGAGCGGACCAGCCTGGTCTTCCCCGGCCCGGACGTCAGCTTCCGCCCCGAGCGGCACGCGACCGAGCCCGCGGCGGGCTGACGACCGCTCGACCCGGTCACCGAGAGGTAGCCACGGGCTGCGGCGTAGGGTGCCGCGGCCCTCCGCAGCAGCGCCCGGAGCCCGAGCACCGCCGCCGGCCACACGGCGGCCGCGGCCACCGCCGGCGCCAGGCCGGGCTCGCACACCGTCGGCGCCAGCAGCCGCGTGCCCAGCCGCCGCGCCAGCGCCTCACCGCCCTCCTCCATCAGCGCCCGGTGGTTCCAGACGAAGACCGGTCGTCCCAGCGGCGAGAGCAGCCGCATCCAGAGCAGCTGCGGGCGCACCTCCCAGTCGAAGGCCACGACCGCCCCGCCCTCGACCCCGGTCACCTCCCAGCGGCCCTCCCCCTCGACCCGGCCGGTCACCGTCGTCCGCACACCGCGCAGCGGGTCGTCGCGCAGCACCCGCGCCTCGAACTGCATCCGGTAGGGCAACCGGGTCCGGAAGACGAACCGCCACACCTCGCCGTCGCCGGCCGGCACCGGCGTCACGCTCTGCACCGACGGCCACCACCCCGGCCACCCCTCGACGGCGCGCACCACCTCGCGCACCGCGTCCGGCGCCGCCGCGACCCGCCACTCGTCGCGGAACACGTAGGCGGCCACGGGTTCAGCCCTCCGCCGCGGCGGCCCACGCGAGGTACTGGTGCACGAGCGCGACGGCGATCGCCCCCGCCCCCACCCCGGAGGCGACCCGCTTCACCGAGCCCGCCCGCACATCCCCGGCCGCGAAGACGCCGGGCACGCTGGTCTCCAGGAACATCGGCGGCCGATCCAGCGGCCAGCCCGGCGTCGCGCCGCCCAGGTCCGGCCCGGTCAGCACGAAGCCGGCCCGGTCCTTCGCCACCGAGTCGCCGAGGCACGCGGACGCCGGCGTCGAGCCGATGAGCACGAAGACGGCGTCCGCGCCGGGCGCCTGCCGCTCCCCCGTGTCGAGGTCCTCGACGACGACCTCCTCGAGCACCTGCCCGCCCGACCCGTCGACGACCTGCACGCACGCGCGGACGTCGATGTTCGGTGCCTCGTCGATCTCGTGCACCAGGTAGTCCGACATCGTCGTCGCGAGGCCCCTGCGCGCGAGCACCGTCACCTGCTCGGCGTAGCGGGCCAGGTGCACCGCGGCCTGCCCCGCGGAGTTGCCCCCACCGACGACCAGCACCCGCCGACCGGCCATCGCCTGCGCCTCGCTCACCGCCGCCCCGTAGAAGAGCCCGCGCCCCTGGAACGCTTCCAGGTCCGGCACCTCCAGCCGCCGCCACTCGGCCCCGGTCGCCACCACGACGGTGCGGGCCCGCAGCGTCGCCCCGTCGGAGAGGTGCACCCGGTGCTCGCCGTCGGCGCCCGACAGCCCGACCATGCTGCGCGACCAGAGGAAGGTGGCGCCGAACGACCACGCCTGCTGGTAGGCGCTCGCCGCGAGCCGGTTGCCGCTGATGCCGCGCGGGAAGCCGAGGTAGTTGCGGATCAGCGAGCTCGTCACGGCCTGTCCGCCCATGGCCAGCGGCTCGATGACCAGCGTGCGCAGCCCCTCGGACGCGGCGTACACGGCGGCGCTGAGGCCGGCCGGCCCGGCACCCACCACGACGACGTCGAAGAGCGTGCCCTCGTCGACCGGCTCGAGCACCCCGAAGGCGGCGGCAATGTCCAGCGCGCTCGGGTCGGTCAGCGCCGGCACCTCCGGCCGGAACCGCAGGACGACGACCGGCAGCGCGGGCTGCTCCAGCCCCAGCGCCGCCAGCATCTCCCGGCCCTCCGGCGCGGAGGCCTCGTAGAAGCCGACCGGCACCCGGTTGCGGGTGAACATGTCCCGCAGCTCCTGGGACCGGGGCGACCACCGCTCGCCGATCAGCTGCACCGCCTCGTAGCCCGATCCCTGGCGGGCGTCCCACTCGGCGAGCAGCTCGGCGACCGAGAGGTGGAAGTCCTCGTCACCGGTCCGCTCCGGCCGGTAGAGCCACCCGTCCAGCCGCCCCAGGGTGATCGCCTCGAAGATCGGCGCTGCCGTCTCCAGGTCCCCCCACCGCACGACGCAGGCGCGCACCGCCCCCGGCGCCAGGGTGCCCGCACGGTCGAGCACGTCGAGCCCGCCGGGGTCGGCCGGGCCGAGCCCCGCCAGCACGATGGCGACCGGGGTGCCGCCGTCCCGCAGCTGCGCGACCCGGGTGGCGACGTCGTCCCCGGTCTCGCACACCGCGACCGCGTAGTCGGCCCCGTAGCGCCGGCGCAGCTCGGCCCCGACCTGCTCGCGCACCGGCGGGTCCCGGCTCACCAGGACCAGTGCCCCGCGGGGGAGGTAATCGCTGTCGGGCTCGGACGCAGCCACATAGCATGCCTAGGGCGTTCCTGCACGGGGGTCAAGGGACATCGGGCCCGCCGCCCGTCCGGTACTCCACCGCACCGAGGTCTGCTCATGACCGGTCCACACGGATCCCGCGCCGTGCTCCCCGGCACGCGCCGGATGCTGCAAGCCTTCACCGCGCTCACCCTGCTGGCGTTCGTCGCGCTGTTCATCGGCTCGTCGCGCACCGCCGACCACTTCGCCTGGACCATCGAGCCACCGGCGACCGCCGCCTTCCTCGGCGCCGCCTACGCCGCCGGGTGCGTGCTCGTCGCGCTGTCGCTGCGCACCCCGGTGTGGGCGCACGTCCGCATCCCGTTCGCCACCGTGCTGGTCTTCACCGTTCTCACGCTGGCCGCCACCCTGCTGCACCGGGACCGCTTCCACTTCGGGGACCCCGGCCTGGTGGCGAACGCGGCCGCTTGGTTCTGGCTCGCCGTCTACGTGGTCGTGCCGGTGGGGATGCTCGCGATGCTGGTCGCCCAGGAGCGGCTCCCCCACCCCGACCCGCCGCGCCGGCTGCTGCTGCCCGCCGGGCTGGCCACGGTGCTCGCGGTGCAGGGCGCGGTCTTCCTCGTCGCGGGGGCGGTGCTGTACGCCGCCCCGGCCACGGAGTCGTCGCTGTGGCCCTGGACGCTCACCCCGCTCACGGCGCGCGCGGTCGGGGCGTGGCTGATCGCCTTCGGCGTCGGCATCGCGCTGGCCCTGCGCGACCGGGACCTCGACCGGCTCCGGCTCGCCGCGGTCGCCTACGCCGTGTTCGGCGCGCTCGAACTGGTCGTGCTCGCGCGGTACCCCGACGTGGTGCGGTGGGACTCCGCGGCGGCGTGGGTGTACGTCGCCCTCATGGTCTCGACCGTGGTCAGCGCGGGGTACGCGCTGCGCCGTCTGCGCGCCGCTCAACCGGTCGAGGCGGGGTCGCGGTGAGCCGGGCCCACCTGTGGCGCGGCGCGCTGGCCGGCTACGCCGCGAGCCGCACCATGGACGTCGCGACCGCGGCGTTCTACCGCCGGCAGGACGACGCCTCCCGCGCCCGCGAGGACGAGATCGCCCCGGGCGGCACGCTGGTGCAGCTCGGCAAGCAGCTGGGCACCGCCGTGGGGCGCGACCTGGACGACGACGCGGCCGGCCGCGTCGGGGTGGCGGTGCACCGGACGCTCGGGGTCATCTACGGCGTCCTCGCCGCGGCCCTCGTCCGGCGGGGGCTGCCGCCGCTCGTCGCCGGGCCGGCCGTCGGGGCCGCCGCCTTCCTGCTGGTCGACGAGGGGACGGCGCTGCCCACGCTCACCGCCTACCCGCTGGTGAGCCACGCCCGCGGGGTGGTCGGGCACGCCACCTTCGGCCTGGCCGCCGGGGTGCTGCTCGCGCTCGTCGACGACGACGACCGGCGGCGGCGGCGGCGGTGACCCCGCTACGCCGCGGGGCGCCCGAGCAGCACGCGGCACACCAGGGCGAGGTCGACCAGGCCCGTCAGCCGGCCGTCCTCCACCACGAGCAGGTACTGCTCCCCTCGGGACAGCATCAGCTCAGCGGCGTCCGCCACGGTCACCTCCGGGCCGACGCTGAGCGGGCCGGGCCGGTGCAGGTCGGTGATGCGGGTCTCCTCCGGGTTCTTCCCGTCGGCGACCGCCTGCGCGATGTCGGCGTCGCAGAGCATCGCCACGGGGCGGCGGCTCTCGGGGTCGCTGAGCACCACGAGAGCGCCGTCCCGCGCCCGTTTCATCAGGTAGGCCGCGCCGGCGAGGTGCGCGGTGCTCTCCACGGTCGTGACCGGGGGCCGCATCACCTCGCCCACGGTGAGCCGTCCGCCTGCATGCTGCTCCGACATCGCGGTCCCTTCCGAGAGGGGTGGGGACGTCGGCATTGTGCCGCTGATGACCGGCCGGCGGGAGCCGTGCGGCACCCCGGACCGCGAGAGGAGGGAGACGCGTGACCAGCAGTGCACCGGCCGTCGTGGACGACCGGGAGGCCGGCCGGTTCGAGGTCCTCGTCGGCGGGCAGGTCGCCGGCTACGCCGAGTACCGGCGCCGGGGCCCGTCGGTGGCGTTCACCCACACGGTCGTCGAGCCGGCGTTCGAGGGCCGGGGCG
>NZ_SSXA01000008.1 GCF_021698975.1 Blastococcus sp. KM273128
AAGCACACCTCATGCGTTCCCGCGGGAATGCGGTCAAGGTCACCGGCTTGACGACGTTCCCGCGGGAACGTCACCAGCCCTTGGAATCGGTCATCTAGGCGGGACGCGTCCCGTCCAGTGCGCCGGGCGCCGCACGGCCGCGGGCAGCCGCGTACGGGCGTCGCCCCGCGCCGCGGAGACCTGCGGCTGGGTGAGGAACAGGCACCGGCTCAGGTCCGCGCCGCGCACGTCGGTGCCGCGCAGATCGGCGCCGAGCAGGTCCGCCGCCCCGAGGTCGACGCCGCGCAGGTCCGCCCCGATCAGGTAGGCGCCGCGCAGCCCGGCGCCGCGGAGATCGGTGCGCCGCAGGTCGCGGCCGACCAGGTCGGCCCCGCGGCGGTCCCGGGCGCGGCTGCCGGCGCGTGCCAGCTCGCTCACCCGGCCGAGCAGCTCCCCGACCCGCCCGCGCAGGGCGCCGAGGTCGAGGGCGGCGAGCTCAGCGGCGTCCCCCGTCGCGGCGCGCTCGACCTCCGCGCGCAGCCGGTCCGCCTCGGCGCTCAGCGGTGCCGCGGCCGGCAGCTCCCCGGCCTCGGTGAGGTGCCAGAGCATCTCGTGCAGCTGCCGCACCACGGGAAGGACGGCGAACTGGGCGCGGCCCAGCTCCGGCGCCTCGCGCCAGCTGCGCCCGCCGAAGGTCTCCTGGGTGATCCGCTGCCCGGCGCCGAAGCAGTCGAAGACGGTGCACCCGGGAAAGCCGTGCTCGCGCAGCCGGTCGTGGATGCCGCAGCGGAAGTCCCCGGCCAGGTGGACGCACGGCGTGCCGGCCGGCTTGTCGATCGCGAAGTCCGCGGAGGCCGCGAAGGCAGGGGCGACGCAGCACAGCCCTGCGCAGCGAGAGCAGTCCGCCCGCAGGTGCGCGCGGTCGTCGGCGAGCGGGAGGGGACTCGGCATGGCGCCGACGAGCGTAGAGCGTGTGCGCCCACGTGGGGTCCTCCCGACGAGAACCGGGCGTGGGCGCACACGCAGGGACCGCCTACGGGACGAGCACGACCTTGCCGACGGTGTCGCGGGAGGCGAGCTTCAGCAGCGCCTGCGGGGCCTGGTCCAGCGGGAGCACCTCGCCGACCAGCGGGTCGACCGCGCCCTCCTGCACCAGCCGGACGAGCTGCTCGTGGGTGTCGGTGAACACCGACGGGTCGTGCTTGCGGTACAGCCCCCAGTGCAGCCCGACGACGCTGTAGTTCTTGACCAGCAGGTGGTTGGCCGGGGCCTCGGGGATGCGGCCGCTGGTGAACCCGACGACGACGATGCGCCCCTCGAAGGCGATGCACTTGCGCGACTTGTCGAACACGTCGCCGCCGACCGGGTCGTAGACGACGTCGGCCCCCCGACCGCCGGTGACCTCCTTGACGATCGGGACGAAGTCCTCGGTCGTGTAGTCGATGACGTGGTCGGCGCCGAGCTGCTTGCAGACCTCGGTCTTGCGGGCCCCGCCGGCGGTGGCGATGACGGTGGCCCCGGCGGCCTTGCCGAGCTGGATCGCCGCGGTGCCCACACCACCCGCGCCGGCGTGGACCAGCAGCGTCTCCCCCGCCTGCAGGTGCGCCCGGCGGTGCAGCCCGACGTAGCCGGTCTGGTAGGTGAGGTAGAGCGAGGCGGCCTTCTCGTCGGTCATCCCGTCGGGCACCGGGAAGGCGGCCGCGGCGTCCATGAGCGCGTACTCGGCGAAGGCGCCCGGGCCCCCGGCGGGCGAGCCGATGACCCGCTGGCCGGTCTCCACGATCTCGCCGCACAGCTCGACGCCGGGCGTGTAGGGCAGCGGCGGCTTCTCCTGGTACATGCCCATGGCCATGAGGACGTCGGGGAAGTTGAGGGCCGCGGCCCGCACCTTGACCAGCACCTGGCCCTCGCCCGGTGTCGGCCGGTCCACCTCGTCGAGGCTCATGACCTTGGAGGGATCGCCGAGTTCGTGTACCCGCCATGCACGCATGGCCCGACCTTGCCAGATGCCCGGTGACCGCCGTCACGGGGGCGGCTTGGCCCGGGACGGTCCGCCGTGCCAGGGTGCGCAGCGGCGGCCGCCCTCCCGGTGGCCCAGGAGGGGGAACCGATGATCGAGCGCGTGACCGACCGGCTGCGCTTCCTGGGTGCGTTCCTGGCCCACCCGCGGCAGGTGGGCGCGGTCTTGCCGACCTCGCGCACGGCCGTCCGCGACATGCTGGACATGGCCGACGTGCCCGGCGCCGACCTGGTCGTCGAGCTGGGCGCCGGCACCGGGGCGCAGACGCAGGAGATCCTGGCCCGCCTGCGCCCGGGCGCCCGGCTGATCACGCTGGAGATCGACCCGCGGCTGGCGAAGCTGCTCGACGAGCGGTTCGACGATCCGCGGGTCCAGGTGGTCTGCGACTCGGCGGAGAACCTCGCCGACCACCTGGGGGACGCGCGGGCCGACGTCGTCGTCTCCGCGCTGCCCTACACCTCGCTGGAGCCGGGGCTGCGGCGGCGGATCCTCGACGTGCTGCCCGGGGCGGTGGCCCCCGGCGGGACCACCGTCGTCATCCAGTACTCGCCGCTGCTGCTGCCCGAGCTGCGGAAGCGGTTCGGCGCGGTGCGGTGGCGGGTCACCCCGTGGAACGTCCCGCCGGCGTTCCTGTTCGCCTGCGCCGACCCGGTCGAGGGCTGATCAGGGAGCCGGCTCGGTCGCTTCCGACCGGCGGGTCAGGGCGGCGTCCATCTCCCTGAAACCGGCGAGCGTGGCGCCGTCGAGGAAGCCCTTCAGCGGCCGCACCAGCAGGCCGCTGAAGGACTCGCTCTGCACCAGCCGGGTGCCCGAGGGCACGGCGGTCAGCTCGAAGCGGTGCCGCCCGTCGAACAGCCCGGGCACGCCCAGGTGCCCCAGCCACTCGAGCACCTCGCCCGGGACCACCTCGGTGACCTCCGGCCTGATCGGCAGGGCGCGGCCGCCGGGCGGCTGCAGCCGCAGCGACAGCCGCGCCCCCACCTCGGCGGTGCCGGCGGCGCTCGGGATGAACGGGTTCCACTCGGCGTAGGACGCCAGATCGGTCAGGTGCGCCCAGACCGTCCCGGGCGGCGCCGCGATGTCGATGCCGGTCTCGATCCGGTGCTGCATCGGATGCCTCCGGGATGTCGGTGGGTGCCCCCGACGTCCTACCGCATCGACGGCGGGCGCAGCGCCTCCGGGACGACGGCGGTCTCGCCGCTCGCCGTCTTCGCGCTGGGGACGCCCTTGAACTTGTAGGGCACCGTGCCCACCCCGGGCTGGATGACGTAGGCCGCGCCAGGCTCGGCCTGGCCCCACGCCATGACCATCGCGTCGGCGACCTCCTCGGCCGTGAGCACGGGGAAGCCGGCGGCGGTGAACTGGTCGCGGATGCGGTCGATGATCGCGGTGTCGGCGAAGCCGGGGCAGATCGCGGAGATCGTCGTCCCCTCCGCGGCCAGGCGCGGGGCCATGGAGCGGACGAAGGCGATCGCCCCGCCCTTGGCGACGCTGTAGCCCGGGTCGCCGGCCATCGGCGAGAGCCCGGCCAGCGAGGCGGTGACGACGATCGCCCCTCCCCCGGCGCGCTTGATCGCCGGGCGGGCCGCGGCGACGCCGTAGACGACGCCGAAGAGGTCGATGTCGACCACCCGCATGAACTCGTCGAGGTCGAGGACGTCGTCGCTCTTGGCCGCGGAGATGCCGGCGTTGAGGTACGCGGCGTCGAGGCGGCCGTGGTCGCCCTCGATCCGGGCGACCAGCGCCTCGTTGGCCGCGCGGTCGGTGACGTCGAGGACGGCGAACTCGCAGCCGAGGTCCGCGGCGACCTGCCGGTTGCGCTCGCTGTCGAGGTCGGCGAGGACGACGGTGACCTCGCGCTCGCGGAGCTTGGTGGCGAGGGCGCGGCCGAAGCCACCGGTCCCTCCGGTGATCAGGGCGACGGAACCGGGACGGGGGGCGGGAGTGGTGGAGGTCACCCCCGCATCACATCACGCGTTGCGGAGGAACCGGTCGAGCACCCGGACGCCGAAGCGCAGCGACTCCACCGGCACCCGCTCGTCGATGCCGTGAAACAGCGAGGCGAAGTCCAGGTCCGGGGGCAGCCGCAGCGGCGAGAAGCCGAAGCAGCGCATGCCCAGCCGCTGGAAGCTCTTGGCGTCGGTGCCGCCGCTCATGGTGAACGGGACCGGGCGGGCGCCGTCGTCCTCGGCCTTGAGCGCGGCGACCATCTGGTCGACCAGCGGGCCGTCGAACGTCGTCTCCACCGCCTGGTCGTGCACCAGCCACTCGCGCTGCACGCCCTCGCCGACCAGGGCGGCGAGCTGGCGCTCGAACTCCTCCTCCTGGCCGTAGAGGAAGCGCCCGTCGACGGTGGCGCCCGCGGTGCCGGGGATGACGTTGGCCTTGTAGCCGGCGTCGAGCATCGTGGGGTTGGCGGTGTTGCGCAGCGCCGCCCCGATCATCCGGCTGATGCTGCCCAGCCGGGCCAGCGCGAGTTCGGGCTCGGCGAGGTCGACCTCGATGCCGTAGGCGTCCTCGACCGCGGCGATGAACTGGCGCATCGGCGGGGTGAGGGTGAGCGGGAAGCGGTGCCCGCCGATGCGGGCGACGGCCTCGCAGAGCCGGGTGACGGCGTTGTCCTCGTGCAGCATCGAGCCGTGCCCGGGCTTCCCGCCCGCGGTGAGCCGCATCCAGGCCAGGCCCTTCTCGGCGGTCTGGACGAGGTAGAGCCGCAGGTCGTCGCGGACGGTGATGCTGAAGCCGCCGACCTCGCTGATCGCCTCGGTGCAGCCCTCGAGGAGGTCGGGGTGCTCGTCGACCAGGAAGTGCGCGCCGAGCTTGCCGCCGGCCTCCTCGTCGGCGACGAAGGCCAGCACGATGTCGCGGGGCGGCTGGACGCCAGTGCGGGCCCAGTCGCGCACGAGCGCCAGCACCATGGCGTCCATGTCCTTCATGTCGACGGCGCCGCGGCCCCAGATGTAGCCGTCGCGCTCCTCGCCGGAGAACGGGTGCACGCTCCACTCGGCGGGGTCGGCGGGGACGACGTCGAGGTGGCCGTGCACCAGCAGCGCGGGGCGGCTGCGGTCGGCGCCCGGGATGCGGGCGACCAGGCTGGCGCGGCCGGGCTCGGACTCGTGGATGACGCTGCCGATGCCGACCTCGTCGAGCTTGCCGGCGACCCACTCGGCGGCCTTGCGCTCCCCCGCGCTGGTCGCCGTGCTGCCGGTGTTGGTCGTGTCGATCCGGATCAGCTCGGAGAGCAGCTCCGCGACCTCGTCCTGGGCTCCGGCGAGCGGGGCGGGGGTGTCGGCCATGGTCGCGATGGTGCCATCTCCGCCGGCTCACCCGGGTGGGTGATTGGGTACTCGGGCGTCCGAAACCTCTGGCCGATCACCCTGTGCGTGAGGTCGTTGCGCGCCTTCGGCGCCCGTGAGCCCCGTGCCGCTGCCCGGCACGCCACCGCCCTGCTCGGCGTCAGCGCGGTGATCCTGCTGGTCCTGCCCGTCTTCTACGAGTCCGACGGCGGGACCGCGGCGTCGCTCGCGCACTGGGTCGGGATCGCCGCCCTCGTCGGCGCCTCGGCGGTGTGCCGGCTGGTGGACCCCGTCGTGCTGGACCGGTGGCACATGGGTCTGGTGCTCGGCCTGGGCGCCGTGGTGCTCACCGGGACGCTGAACCTGCTGACCTCGGACGTCTCGGCCGGAGCCCAGGCGTTCTACGCGTTCCCCGTGCTCTGGAGCGCCGTGCACCTGCGGACGCCCGCGGTGGTGCTCGTGACGGCGAGCGCGCTGGCCGCGGACCTGGTCACCCTGCTGGTGCTGCTGCCCGCGCCGCTGGCGCTGGCGGACTTCCTCTTCTTCGGCTCCCTGCTCGCGGTGATCGCCGCGCTGCTGGTGCGCGCCGGCCGCACCCAGGAGCGGCTGGTGGCGGCGCTGCAGCGGCAGCTCACCGTGGACTCGCTCACCGGGCTGGCCACGCGGCGGGCGTTCGACGAGGCGCTGGAGCGGGCGCTGGACCGCCCGGTGCCCGGCGGCACGGCGCTGGTGCTCATCGACGTCGACTCGTTCAAGACGATCAACGACACCTACGGGCACCCGGTCGGCGACGACGTGCTGGTGCACCTGGCCGGGGTGCTGCGCGGCCGCATCCGCAGCGCGGACGCGGTGCTCTCGCGGCTGGGCGGCGACGAACTCGCCGTGCTGCTGCCCGGGTGCGCCCGGGAGGTCGCCGCCCGGCGTGCCGCGGAGCTGCTGGATGCGGTGCGCGCGGAGCCCTTCGCGCTGCCCGACGGCTCGTTGCTCTCGCTGTCGATCAGCCTGGGCGTGGCCCACCTCCCGCGGCCTCGCGCGACCGGCGGGGGCTGTACACGTCGGCCGACGCCGCCCTCTACGACGCCAAGCGGGACGGCCGCGGCCGGGTGGCGCTGGCCGCCGGCTGACCCGCCACGACGCCGCCGGGGGGTGCGTGATCGGCGCCCGGCGGTCAGGTAGTCTTCTCCACGCACTCGTCCGGGTGGCGGAATGGCAGACGCGCTAGCTTGAGGTGCTAGTGCCCTTTATCGGGCGTGGGGGTTCAAGTCCCCCCTCGGACACAGATCAGAAGCCTCACGGTGCCCCCGTGGGGCTTCTGGCGTTGTTGGTGTCGGCCGGGGACCGGAGGACTACTTCGCCCCGCCAGACCTACCCCGCGAACAGACATCGGCCACCCACTACAGGCCGAGTCGCCGTTGGTCGTGCCCGATGGTCCGCATGTCGGCACGGTCGACACGGGTCAGCGACGAGCGGTCCGAGATGAATGCTCGACGGCTGGCCGGTCGCGAGGCGACAGATTCCTCCGACGCTTCGCTCCGGTCGTCACCCCCCATCCGGATGCGCTCGCTGATACTGGAACCGTTCGGTGCAGCGGGATGCTCACTGAGGCTCACCGGGAGAGGACTGGCGACTTACCCCGCCTGCTCCGCCGCTCCCGGTGCGGCAGCCCCAGGAGCTGGCCGATGGGGGGGCCTTCATGACCAAGCGCAGGTCGACTACGCCCGAGTGGACCGATCGCGACAGCGCCCTCTGGCACACCTGCGAGATCGCGGTCGATCTCGCACACGGAACGGTCCCGGCACCGCGCCTGCAGGTCGTCTCCATCTTCCCGCCGATGCTCGCGAGCGATGAGCAGTACTGGGCCGCTGGGCCCTACGTGCTGCACGAGGAGCGCGCCCGTGGTGACGGCAGCTATGTGCGCGACAGCGGGTTCTTCTTCGCAACAGGACGCGGCGGTCTGACGGCTACCGCCGCAGTTGCAGCGCTGAGGGCCAGGGGCAACTCCAACCGCCGCAAACAGGCCCAGATGGATGCAATCCCTCGGTGGACGCCCATCGACGCTGGAACCCTGTACCTGAGCAGATACGGCTTCCACCTGCACAGCAGCGGCGGGGTCTGGCCGTGGGACTGGCCGTCGGTCACCGCTGCGCAGATGGTCGGCCCAGCCGCCGTCCACATCTTCGGTGCCAGCACCCGCGGGCCCGTGTCGTGGATCGTGCAGTCCGACTGGGCAGAACTGCTCTTCGTCGCCTGGGCCATCGCCCGCCATCCGCGCCATCCTCAACTGCTCACGGGTGGGTGGCTGCCACCCGGATGGCTGGCACGGTGCGCCGGACACGTGCACCCCACCCGCCTGACCACGCCGGCGCTGCAACTGTGACGTCGTATCGGGGACGCCGTGCACCGCGGCGACGGACGTCGATGGTCAGCGCCTCGGAGGCCGCCGGACGCGCCCTCGACCACAGCGGCTCCGCCTCGGGCGACGCGGCCGACGACTGCGACATCCCGGGCGCATGTGAGTCGTCAGGAGAGGCGTCTGCAGCGACCTGCAGGGCGCTGACCGGCCGGCACGCTGACAACCGGTACCCGACACGTGCGGGCGCCGGCTCTGCGCGCCTTCCCGCGAATCGGTCCCGAAGGCGTACGCGACCCGTGCCGAGACGTCCGGCCGTCCGATGCATCGATCGGACCGCGCGCGATGTCCCGCGACACCTGCATCGGTGTCGCGGGACATCCGCTCACGGGCTCGGCGGTGGTCGATCCGGGCGAGGTCCGGGCGAGGGTGCTCGGGCCGGTCAGCCGGCGTGGACCCGTTCGGAGATGGCGCGTTCGAGGGCGTTGAAGTCCGCCGCGTTCACGTCCCGGTCATCGCCCAGCAGGACCGGGAACACCTCGGTGATGTGCCCGGGCACCCCCTTGGCGGCGCCGCCGGTCATCACCACCACCCGGTCGGCGAGGTACACCGCCTCCTCGATGGAGTGGGTCACGAAGACGACGGTGGTCCCGGCCTCGCGGTACAGCCGGCGCAGCTCGTGCTGCATCTGCGTCCGCGTGAGGGCGTCGAGGGCACCGAACGGCTCGTCCATCAGCAGCACGGCCGGGTCGTTGGCGAGCACCCGCGCGATGGCCACGCGCTGCTGCATGCCGCCCGAGAGCTCGCCCGGGAAGCGGTCGGCGAAGCGGGTCAGGCCGACCACCTCGATGAACGCGTCGGCGATCTGGCCCGCCCGGCGGCGAGGCGTCCCCCGCTGCCGCAGCCCGAAGCGGACGTTCTCCGCCACGGTCAGCCAGGGGAACAGCCCGTAGTCCTGGAACACCACCCCCCGGTCCGGGCCGGGGCGCGTGACCGGGCGGCCGCCCACCTCGACCGTCCCGCTGGTGGGCGCCTCGAAACCGGCGAGGATGCGCAGCAGGGTGCTCTTCCCGCAGCCGCTCGCGCCGACGACGGCGACGAACTCCCCCGGCGCGATGTCGAGGGAGACCCCGGCGACGGCGTCCACGCCCGCGGCCCCGCCGTAGCGCTTCCCGAGGTCGTCGACGAGCACCCGGCCCCCGTCGGTGTGCCGGGTGAGACAGGACAGGTCGGACACGCTCATGTGGCCCTCACCAGGGGACGTCGGCGGAAGATCCCGCGCAGGCCGTGCAGCAGGATGCGGTCGGACAGGAAGCCGGCGAGCCCGATGACGATCATCCCGACGACGACGCGGTCGGTGCGGACCTGTTCGCGGGCCAGGGTGATCATGCTGCCCAGGCCCCACTCGATGCCGTTGCTCTCGCCGAGCACGAGGATGACCCAGGCGAGGCCCAACCCGATCCGCAGCCCGCTGACGATGCCCGGGGTCGACGCCGGAACGACCACCTTCAACAGCACGTTGGCGCGCGAGGTGCCCAGCATCTGCGCCGCCTCGACCAGCCGGGGCGGCACCTCCCGGACCGCGGCCACGGTGTTGAGCAGGATCGGGAAGAAGGCCGACAGGGTGATCAGGAAGATCGTCGCCTGGCTCCCGAACCCGATGATCAGCAGGATCAGCGGCACCCAGGCGGTCGCCGGGATGGGCCGGAACAGGTTCACCGCCGGGTCGAACGCCGCGTGCACCAGCCGGTAGCGCCCCATCAGCACGCCGAGCGGGATCGCCAGCGCCGCAGCCAGGCCGAAGCCGGCGAGGACCCGGCCGGTGCTGGCCCACAGGTGCTGCCACAGCGTGCCGCTGAAGGCGTCGTCGAAGACCCCGCCGAACGCGAAGTCCCACAGCAGGCGGGCGACCTGGGCCGGCTCGGGCAGGAACGCCATCTTGATGTCGAAGACGAGGACCCACTGCCCGCGGACACCGAGGTGCCACAGACCGACGATGCCGGCGAGGACGCCGAACCCGAGTGCCGCCCGGCCCGCCGCGGCCGACCGTCCGGTCGTCGGGGAGCTCACGACCCTGCCGGCTCGTCGCGCGACGCGAAGGACGCGTCCACGACGTCCTCGAGCGCCGGGGCCTCCTGGATCATCCCGAGGCGGGCCATCTGGGCGGCGAGGTTGCCGACCTGCTCCTCGTAGGTCGGCGAGAGGTCGGCGCGGAGCCAGAAGTTCTCCAGCGCGCTCTCGAGAACCGCCTGGTCGCCGCCGTACTCCTCGATCATCTCCGGGAGCCACTCGTCCTGGTTCTCCGCCATGTAGGCGGTGGTCGCGGCGTGGGTGTCCACCACGGCCTGCACGAGATCCGGGTCCTCCTCGATCAGCCCACCGGTGGTGAGCAGCGCGATGTTGAGCCGGCCGATCTCGGTCGAGTAGGGGTCGGCGATCTCCTGGCCGCCGGCACCGAGCGCCAGGGACACGCCGATCTCGGGTGCGGCGAAGGCATCGATCTGGCCGGTGTCGAACGCGTTGAAGAACTCGGGGGCGCTGAGCGACACCAGCTCCACGTCCTCGACGTCCACGCCCTCGCGCTCGAGGATGAGCCGCAGGGCGACCAGCTGGGAGCTGGACTCGAGGTAGCCCAGCCGCTTGCCGACCAGGTCGCCCACGGACTGGATCTCCGGGGTGGCGACGATGCCGCTGCCGCCGTCGGCAGCAGCGGCGACGATCCGCACGTCGCGGCCGGCCGCGGCGCCGGCGATCGTCGCCGTGATGCTGCCGACGGCGAAGTCCACGGACCCGCTGGCGAGCGCGTCGTTGAGTGCCGGCGCGGTCTCGAGCGCCACGACCTCGAACTCGACGTCGCCCTCGGCGTGCTCGGCGTAGAGGTACGGCGCGTAGAAGTGCGGTTGACCCCGCAGGGTCCCCACCTGGACGACCTGTGTCTCCCCGCCCTCCTCCGTGCTGGCGCCCGTCGACGTGCAGCCGGCCATCGCCGTCACCAGGGCGAGCGGCGCGAGGGCGCCGACGGGTCGGCGCAGGAAGGAGGAGGACAGGGGCGCGATTGGCATGGGCCGATGCTCGTGGGCATGTGTTGCGGGGTCGTAGCGCGGACATTTCCCGCCGGGATCGCGCGCCCGGCCGGGTGTGCTCCTCGTCGCATGCCGGCGTCGGGCAGCCCTGCACCGGGACGGGCGCGCGGGGAGCACCGGTGGGCCGCGCGGGCGGAACACGGCTGAAACGTCGGTTCCGTAGCTTCCCGCCGGTGATCACACCAGTGCTCCAGCCGGGGAGCGGCCCGATCGCCGCCGGCACGTACCTCCCCGCCACCCCGGAGGCCGTCCTGTGGGGCCGGCTGCCGTGCGCGGCGGACCCCCCGGTGCTCACCGTCACCGCGGGCACCGAGATCACCGTGGACACCGTGAGCCACGAGGGGATCCTGGAGGACCAGGGTCGCGATCCCGTGACCTACTTCGGCCGGCACGGCGTCGCCGAGGTGCTCGAGGACGCCGTCGCCCTGGCGAAGAGCGACGACCCGCACCGGTTCGGGGTCGACGGGCCGCACGTGGTCAGCCGGCCGATCGCCGTCGAGGGCGCCCGCGTCGGCGACCTGCTGGCGATCACCCTGCTGGACGCCGCGCCGCGGGTCCCCTACGGCGTCATCTCCAACCGGCACGGTCGGGGAGCCCTGCCCGGCGAGTACCCCGGCGAGGACCTGCCCGTCTTCAGCGCCTTCGCCGGAGTGGACGCCGACGGGGCGCACGCCTCGCTGCCGCTGAACCCGGGCGGTGAGCGCAGGGCGCGGTTCCCGCTGCACCCCTTCCTCGGCATCATGGGCGTCGCGGTACCCGGCGGCGAGCGACCGCACTCGGTGCCGCCCGGCCGCCACGGCGGCAACATCGACATCGCCCTGCTGACGGCCGGCAGCACCCTCTACCTGCCGGTCCAGGTCGACGGCGCGCTCGCCTACGTCGGGGACCCGCACTTCGCGCAGGGCGACGGGGAGGTGAGCCTGACCGCCCTGGAGGGCAGTCTGCGCGCGACGCTGCGGCTCGACGTCCTCGCCCGGGAGGAGGCGGTGCGGCGGTTCGGGGAGCTGGCCGGCCCGCTCGCCGAGACCTCGGACCACCTGGTGCCCACCGGGCTGGACGAGGACCTGGACACCGCCGTGCAGAACTGCGTGCGTGCCGCGATCGCGCTCCTGCAGGCCCGGTTCGGGATGGACCCGCGCCTGGCCTACGCGTACCTCTCCGCCGCGACCGACTTCCGGATCAGCCAGGTGGTCGACGTCGTCAAGGGCGTGCACGCCACGATCCGGAAGGCCGACTTCGCATGACCGACGCCGGGACGCCACCCGGGCTGCTCGAGGCGGTCGCCGCCTACGAGGCCGCTCTCATGGCCGACGACGTCGCCGTCCTGGACCGGCTGTTCGCCCCCGGGCCGCAGACGCTGCGGGCCGACGCCGACGGCGTGCTGGTCGGGCACGAGCGGATCGCCGCCTTCCGGGCGCGCCGCGGCGGCGCGCCCCGGCGCACGCTGGCGGGGACGCACGTGCAGGTGATCGACGCGGACTCCGCCCTGGTCGTGGCGGTGACCGAGCTCGCCCGCGGCGGGCGCGGACTGCAGACGCAGCTGTGGCGCAGGACCCCCGGGGTACCGGAGCACGGTGGCTGGCGGGTCACCGCCGCCCACGTCTCGGTGGCGCCACCCGCCCTGGACACCCGGGTCTGGCGCGTCGTCGGCGACCCGCTCGTCCGGCCGACGGGCTCGGGCCCCCTGACCGGGCAGACCGTCGCGGTCAAGGACCTGTACGCGGTGGCCGGTCACCCCGTCGGCGCGGGCAACCCGGCGTGGCTGGCGGGCGCCCGACCGGAACCCCGGCACGCCGCGGCCGTCGACGCCCTGCTGGCCGCCGGCGCGGCCGTGCGCGGGATCGCCCGCACCGACGAGCTCGCCTACTCCCTGGCCGGCACGAACGCCCACTACGGCGCACCACCGAACCCGCGGGCCCCGCACCGCATCCCGGGTGGCTCCTCCAGCGGCAGCGCCAGCGCGGTCGCCCTGGGCCACGCCACCGTCGGCCTGGGCACCGACACCGGCGGGTCGATCCGCGTGCCGGCCGCGTACCAGGGGTTGTTCGGCATCCGGACGACCCACGGAGCCGTCGACCGGACCGGCCTGGTCCCGCTGGCGCCGGAGTTCGACGCGGTCGGCTGGCTGACCCGGTCGCCGGAGCTGCTGCGCACCGTCGGCGACGTGCTGCTGCCGCCCGGGTCCCCGGGGGGCAGCACCGGGCTCGTCGTCGTCGACCAGCTCGTCGGCTGCGCGCAGCCCGACGTCGCCGCGGCCGTGCGGGCCTGGACGGCCACGGCCGGCGGGAAGGCCCTCGACGTGCGACTCGACGAGCTCGACGAGTGGCGCACCGCGTTCCAGACCTGGCAGGCGTTCCAGGCATGGCGCGCGCACGGTGCGTGGCTCGACGGGAACCTCGACGTGCTGGGCGACGACGTGCGCTCCCGCTTCGAGGCGGCTTCGCGCGTCGACGACGCCGCTGCCGAGCGGGCGCGCGCGGTGGTGGACGGCGCCCGCGCCCGGGTGCGGGAGCTCGTCGGCGACCGCGTGCTGGCGCTGCCGAGCGCGCCCTCGGTGGCCCCGCCGGTCTCGGCCGGCGCCACCCTCGAGGGCCGCGACGCCACCATGCGGCTCACCTGCCTGGCCGGGATCGCCGGGCTGCCCGCCGTCAGCATCCCCGTCCGCACCGCCGACGGGCTCCCCGCCGGGGTCTGCCTGGTGGCCGGAGCCGGGCGCGACCGCGACCTGCTCGACCTCGTCGTCGAGTACACACAACGCTGAAACGGACGCAACGCGGCTGAAACGGCGGTTTCCTACGGTCGCCCGGTGCGCATCGCCGAGTTCGACGCCCTCGCAGCCGGGGAGGCCGCGGCGCTGCTGCGGCGCTGCGCCGACATCCCCTCGTTCGCGGCGGCCGTCGCCGCCGGACGTCCCTACGGCTCGGTGGACGCCCTCCTCGCCGCCGCCCGGGAGGGAACCGGGTCCTGGACCGACGCCGAGGTCGATGCCGCCCTGGCCGACCACCCCCGCATCGGTGAGCGACCGGCCGGCAGCGGCCCGTCCGCCGCGCTGGCCGGCCGGGAGCAGGCCGGCGTGGACCCGGCGGACGAGCTGCTGCGGCGGCGGCTGGCGGAGGGCAACCGGCGGTACGAGGAGCGCTTCGGGCGGATCTACCTCGTCCGCGCCGCAGGGCGCACCGGACCGGAGCTGCTGGACCTGCTCGAGCAGCGCCTGGCCAACGACCCCGCGACGGAGCTCTCGGTGACCCGGTCGCAGCTGGCGGAGATCGCCCTGCTCCGGCTGGAGGGGCTGGTGAGCCCGTGAGCTCGCTCAGCACCCACGTCCTCGACGCCGCGCTCGGCCGCCCGGCCGCCGGGATGGACCTGCTCCTCACGCTGGAGGACGGCAGCACCCGGCCGGGCCGGACCAACGACGACGGGCGCGCCCGGGTGGACGCCGACCTGCCGGCGGGCGTGCACACCGTGCGGTTCGAGACGGGCGCCTGGTTCGCCGGCCGGCGACGCGCCACCTTCTACCCCGCCGTGACGGTGACCTTCGCCATGGTCGAGGGCGAGCACCACCACGTCGCGCTGCTCCTGAGCCCGTTCTCCTACACCACCTACCGGGGGTCCTGATGGGCAGCTCGTACGTGCTCGGCCCGCACCAGTACGGCAAGGCCGAGGTCCGGCTGGTCCGCCTCCAGCGGGGGGCGCCGCAGCACGGCATCGCCGACCTCACCGTCACCACCCAGCTGCGCGGCGACTTCGGCGCGGCCTACACCGACGGCGACAACGCGCACGTGCACGCCACGGACACGCAGAAGAACACCGTCTACGCGCTCGCCAAGGAGCACGGCGTGGCCTCGCCCGAGGCGTTTCTCCTCCTGCTGGCCGGCCACTGGCGGGCCCAGCCGTGGGTGGCCGGCACGCAGATGACCGCCGGGCAGCACGCCTGGGACCGCATCGGTGCCGGCACGCCGGGGGCGGGCCACTCCTTCGCGCGCAACGGCGGCGAGGTGCGCACCGCGGTGGTGCAGACCGACGGCGAGGAGACGTTCGTGCTCGGCGGGCTCACCGGGCTGACCCTGCTCAAGAGCACCGGCAGCGAGTTCTCGGGGTTCCCGCGCGACCGGTTCACCACGCTCGCCGAGACCGCCGACCGGATCCTCGCCACCAGCGTCACCGCCTGGTGGCGGTACGCGGAGCCCCCACCGGACTGGGACGCCGCCCACGCCACCGTCCGCGCCGCGCTCGTGGAGGCGTTCGCCGCGACCCACAGCCTGGCGCTGCAGCAGACCATCCACGCCATGGGCTCCGCCGCGATGGACGCCGTCCCGGAGGTCGCCGAGATCCGGATCAGCTGCCCGAACAAGCACCACGTCGAGGTCGACCTCGACCCCTTCGGGCTGACCAACGGCGGTGAGGTGTTCGTCGCGGCCGACCGGCCCTACGGGCTGATCCAGGCCACCCTCCAGCGCGCCGGCGTCCCCGCCGAGCCCCGCGCCTGGACCGCTGTGCCGGCCTTCGCGTGAACGCCGCCCCGACGGCCGGCTCGACGCTGCGCGCGCGGCGGGTGCTGATCGGCGACGAGGTCCGGCCCGCCACCGTGCGCATCGCCGGCGGCCGGATCGCCGCGATCGAGCCCTACGACACCGACCTCCCCCCGGACGTGCCGGACACCGCCTACCTGCTTCCTGGCGCGGTGGACACGCACGTGCACGTCAACGAGCCGGGCCGGACCCACTGGGAGGGGTTCGCCACCGCCACGCTGGCCGCCGCTCTCGGCGGCGTCACCACGCTGGTCGACATGCCGCTGAACTCCATCCCGCCGACGACCACGGTCGAGCACCTCCGGCGCAAGCAGGGCGCGGCGCGCAGCCGGCTCGCGGTCGACGTGGCGTTCTGGGGTGGCGCGGTGCCGGGCAACGAGCGCGACCTCGAGCCGCTCTGGGACGCGGGCGTGGTCGGCTTCAAGTGCTTCCTCTCCCCCAGCGGCGTCGACGAGTTCCCGCCGCTGGACCCTGCCGGCTTCCGCCGAGCACTTCGGACCGTCGCCGGGTTCGGCGGGCTGGTCGTGGTGCACGCCGAGGACCCCGCCGTCCTGGACGCCGCACCCGCCCGCCCGAGCCGGGCGTACGCCGACTTCCTGCTCAGCCGGCCCGACGAGGCCGAGACCGCGGCGATCCGGCAGGTGCTCGACGGCGCCCGGGAGACCGGCGCCCGGGTGCACGTGCTGCACCTCTCCAGCGCCCGGGCGCTCCCCCTGCTCCGCGACGCCCGCGACGAGGGTCTGGCGGTCACCGTCGAGACCTGCCCGCACTACCTCGTCCTGAGCGCCGATCAGATCCCGGACGCTGCGCCCGAGTTCAAGTGCTGCCCGCCGATCCGGGACGCCGGCAACCGCGACGAGCTGTGGTCGGCGCTGGCCGAGGGGGTCCTCGACTGCGTCGTCAGCGACCACTCCCCCGCGACGGCCGAGGAGAAGACCCGGGGCGACGGCGACCTCCAGCAGGCCTGGGGCGGCGTCTCGGGGCTGCAGGTCGGGTTCACCGCCGTCGCCGCCGAGGCCGCCCGGCGCGGCATCGACGTGGCGACGGTCAGCCGCTGGATGTCCCGGAACACCGCCGACCTCGTCGGGTTCGGCGCCAAGGGCCGGATCGCGGTCGGCGCCGATGCCGACCTGGTGGTCTACGACACCGCCCAGGAGACCGCCGTCGCCGCCGCGCGGCTGGCGCACCGCAACCCCATCTCGGCCTACGACGGGCGCACCTTCCCCGGCCGCGTCACCCGCACCCTCGTGCGCGGTTCCGTGATCGACCCCGACCTGCCCGACCACGGGTGGGGCCAGCAGCTCAGGAGGACCGCCTGATGGTCGCCACCGCCGGTCTCGACGTCCCCCCACGGCTGCTCATGGGCCCCGGGCCGATCACCGTCGACCCCCGGGTCCTGCGCGCGATGTCCGCCCAGCTGGTCGGGCAGTTCGACCCGTTCATGACCGCGACCATGAACGAGACGATGGCCCTCTACCGCGAGGTCTTCCGCACCGCCAACGAGCAGACCCTCCTCGTCGACGGCACCTCCCGCGCCGGCATCGAGGCGGCGCTGGTCTCGCTGCTGGAGCCCGGGGACCGGGTGCTCGTACCGGTCTTCGGGCGGTTCGGCGCCCTGCTGCGCGAGATCGCCGAGCGCTGCGGTGCGGCGGTGCACACCGTCGAGGTGCCCTGGGGCGAGGTGGTGCCGCCGGAGGTGGTGGAGGAGGCGGTGCTGCGGGTCCGGCCGAAGCTCGTCGCCGTCGTCCACGGCGACACCTCGACCACGATGTGCCAGCCGCTCGCCGACATCGGGGAGATCTGCCGCCGGCACGGCGTCCTCCTCTACTGCGACGCCACCGCCTCTCTCGGCGGCAACCCCTTCGAGGCCGACGCCTGGGGGGTCGACGTCGCCACCGCCGGCCTGCAGAAGTGCCTCGGCGGCCCGCCGGGCAGCGCGCCGATCACCCTCTCCCCGCGCGCCGGGGAGCTGATCGAGGCCCGCACGCACGTGGAGGCCGGCATCCGCGACGACGGTGACACCGACCGGGGCACCCGCATCGCCAGCAACTACCTCGACCTGGCCCAGGTGATGGCTTACTGGGGCCCGCGCCGGCTCAACCACCACACCGAGGCCAGCTCGATGCTCTACGCCGCGCGGGAGTGCGCCCGGCTGCTGGTCGAGGAGGGGCTCGACGCCGCGGTCGCCCGGCACGAACTGCACGGGCGGGCGATGCTCGCGGGCGTCCGCGGCCTGGGCCTGGCGGTCTTCGGCGACCCGGCGCACAGGATGAGCAACGTCGTCGCGGTGCACGTCCCCGACGGCGTCGCCGCGGACGCCGTGCGCGCCGCCCTGCTCGAGGACTTCGGCATCGAGATCGGCACCTCGTTCGGCCCCCTGCACGGGCGGGTCTGGCGGATCGGCACGATGGGCTACAACGCCCGCCGCGATGCCGTCCTCACCACGCTGGCCGCGCTCGAGCAGGTGCTGCGCGGCTGCGGGGCGGCGGTGCCCGCCGGCGGCGGCGTGGGTGCCGCCCGCGAGGTGTACGCAGGATGACGACCGCCGCCGCCGTCCTGGCCCGCTGCGCGGAGCTGGACCGCCTCTCCGCCTCCCCCGACCGGCTCGAGCGCGTCCACCTCACGCCGGAGCATGCAGCGGCCAACCTGCTGACCGCGTCGTGGATGGCGGCCGCGGGGCTGACCCCGTGGCAGGACCCGGCGGGCAACCAGTGGGGCCGCCGCGAGGGACGGGCCCCGGGGCTGCCGGCCCTGGTGCTCGGATCGCACCTGGACACCGTGCCCGACGCCGGCAGCTACGACGGGATGCTCGGCGTGGTCATGGCCGTGGCGGTGGCCGAGCGGCTCCGCGACGCCGACCTCCCGTTCGCCCTGGAGGTGGTGGGCTTCGGGGACGAGGAGGGTGCCCGCTTCGGCACCGCGCTGCTCGGCAGCCGGGCCGTGGCCGGCACCTGGGACCCGGCGTGGTGGGAGCTGCGCGACGCCGGGGGCGTGCCGCTGCACCGGGCGTTCGTCGACTTCGGGCTCGACCCGGCGCGGATCGGCGAGGCCGCCCGGACGCCGGAGGAGCTCGTCGGCTACCTGGAGGCTCACATCGAGCAGGGCCCCTGCCTGGAGGCGGCCGACCGGTCGCTGGGCTACGTCACCACGATCGCCGGCGCGCGGCGGTTCCGGCTCTCGGTGCTGGGCGAGGCGCGGCACGCCGGGGGGACCCCGTACGAGCGCCGCCGCGACGCGCTGGTCGGCGCGGGCGAGGCGGTGGTCGCCGTCGAGCGGCTGGCGCGGGCCTCCGGCTGCATCGCCACCGTCGGCCGGCTGGAGGTGCAGCCGGGCGCGGTCAACGTCGTCCCCGGCCGCGCCGACCTCACCCTCGACCTGCGTGCCGCCACCGACGCCGAGCGCGACGGCATGTGGGACTTGCTGCGCGCCGAGATCGAGGGCATCTGCGCGCGCCGGGGCCTCCGGTTGGAGGTGGTGGAGAACCACCGCGCCCCCGCCGTGCCCTGCGCCCCCTGGCTGCAGCAGGCGGTGGTCGAGGGCATCGGCGCGACCGACGACCGCGGTGCGGGCCAGCCGATGGGGCTGTGGAGCCGGGCGGGGCACGACGCGATGGCGATGGCGGCGGTCACCGAGGTCGGCATGCTCTTCCTCCGGTGCGCGGACGGGATCAGCCACTCTCCTGACGAGGACGTCCGCGAGATCGACGTCGCGCGCGGGCTGGACGCGCTCGAGGCGGCGGTGCTCAGGGTGGCCGCCGCGGTCGAGGGGCGGACGTGAACGGGCTCCGGATCGACGAGCGGATCGCTCGCTGCCACCCGGCGCTGACCGCGCAGGAGCGGAGGGCCGCCGAGACCCTGCTGGAGCACCTGGACGACCTGGCCACCTACCGCGCCGCCGAGCTCGCCGCCCTGGCCGGGGTCTCCAAGGCGACGATGAGCCGGCTGTTCCGCTCGCTGGGCTTCAGCGACTTCGACGAGGTCCGCGACCACCTCCGGTCGCTGCGCACCGCGGGCGAACCGCGGCGGGTGGGCGGGCCCCCCGACCTGGCCGCGCACGTCTCCGGCGAGGCCACCGCCGTCGCCACCGCGGTGCTGGAGCCGGCGGTGGCCGAGGCCGTGGCGGTGCTCGGCGACGCCCGCCAGGTGCTGGTCGTCGGCTGGCGCAACAGCCACCCGGTCGCCCTGCACCTGCGCGAGCAGCTGGTCCAGGCCCGGCCCCGGGTGCACCTGGCGCCCGTGCCGGGGCAGGTGCTCGGTGAGGAGCTCGCCGACCTCGGCCGTGGCGACGCCGTGCTGGCCGTCGGCTTCCGCCGCCGGCCGGCCGGGTTCGCCGGCTTCCTCGCCACCGCCGCGGCGACCGGCGCCGACGTCGTCCTCCTGGGCGACCCGACCGCCGCCGGGCACTCGGGTGCCGCGCGGGTGTGGCTGCCCTGCCCGGTGCAGGGAACGCTCGCCTACGACTCCTACGCCGCCGCGATGAGCGTGGTCGCGGTGCTCGCCGACGGCGTCCTCGCCCGCGTGGGCCGCGCCGGTCGCGACCGGATCTCGGCGATCAGCGACACGTACTCACGGCTGGGCGAGGTGGAGGAATGGACCTGACCCACGTGGAGACCTACCGCGGCGCGCACGACCGGGAGGGCCTGCGGCTGCGCCCGGGCGAGCGGCTGCTCGCCGGCGGGACGTGGCTGTTCTCCGAACCGCAGCCGCAGGTCACCGGCCTGGTCGACCTCACGGCGATGCACTGGGAGCCCTGGGAGCCGTTGCCGGGCGGCGGCCTGCGGCTGGCCGCCACCTGCACGGTGCAGCAGGCCCGCGCGGCGCCGTGGCCCTCCCCCACCCTGGCGGAGCGGTGCGCCGACGCCCTGCTGATGTCGTTCAAGGTGCAGTCGGCCGCGACCGTGGGGGGCAACCTGTGCCTCGGCCTGCCGGCCGGCGCCATGATCGCGCTGACCGCCGCGCTGGACGGCGAGGTCGTCGTGTGGACGCCCGACGGCGCCGAGCGGCGTGCACCGGTGGCGGACTTCGTGCTCGACGCCGGCGTCGTCGACCTGCGGCCCGGCGAGGTGCTCCGCTCCGTGGAGCTGCCCGGGCCCGCGCTGCGGCAGGCCAGCGCCCTGCGCAGGGCGGCCCTGACCACGCACGGCCGTTCCGCCGCCCTGGTCATCGGGCGGCGGAGCGCCGACGCGGTCGTGCTCACCGTGACCGCCTCGGTGCCCCGGCCGGTGGTGCTGGCGCTGCCGCCCACCGAGACCGCGGCGGCGGTGCGCGACGCGGTCGCCGCCGCCTGCGGCGCCACGGGGTGGTTCGCCGATCCGCACGGTGCCGCCGACTGGCGGGCCGCCCAGACGGTGGGGCTCGCGGCCGAGGTGCACGCCGAGCTGGTGGAGGGAGCCGCATGATCCTCGACGGGGACGAGGTGCCCGGCGCGCCGGCGCCCGGGCAGTGCCTGCGCACCTGGATCCGCGCCTGCGGGGGGACGGCGGTGAAGAAGGGCTGCGACTCCGGGGACTGCGGCGCGTGCACCGTCCTGCTGGACGGCGTGCCCGTGCACTCCTGCATCACCCCGGCGGCCCGCGCCGCCGGCCGGGCGGTGACCACGGCGGCGGGGCTCGGGACGCCCGAGGAGCTCTCACCGGTGCAGCGCCGCTTCGTCGAGGCCGGCGCGTTCCAGTGCGGGTTCTGCACGCCGGGGTGGGTGGTGACCGCCACCGCGCTCGCCGACGCCGACGGCACCGTGCGGGTGGCCGATCCCGAGCGGGTCTTCAAGGGGAACCTGTGCCGCTGCACCGGCTACCGCTCGATCCGGGACGCCCTCGCGGGGACGGTCAACGTGACGGCCGGGGGCGGCGTCGGCTGCTCGGTCGCCGCGCCGGCCGGGCCGCGGGTGGTGACCGGCCGCGAGGCCTTCACCCTCGACCTGCCGGACACCGGGGTGCTGCACGTGGCCCTGGTCCGCTCGCCGCACGCGCACGCCCGCGTCGTCGCGGTCGACCGCGGCGCCGCGGAGGAGGTGCCCGGCGTCGTGCTGGTGCTGACGCCGGCCGACTCCCCGGACGTCCTGTACTCGACCGCCCGGCACGAGAACCGGCTGGACGACCCCGACGACACCCGCCTGCTGGACGAGGTCGTGCGGTTCCGGGGGCAACGGGTCGTGGCGGTCGTGGCCGAGTCCGCCGCCGCCGCGCAACGCGCCGCCGCCCTGGTCGACGTGCGGTACGAAGTCCTGCCGGCCGTCTTCGACCCCGAGGCGTCGCGCGCCCCCGGTGCTCCGCTGCTGCACGGCGAGAAGGACGCCGCCGCTTCCCGGATCGCCGACCCGGCACGCAACGTCGTGGCCGCCACGCACGGCGAGGTCGGCGACGTCGCGACCGGGCTCCGCACCGCCGCGCACACCGTGCGGGGCACGTGGACCAGCGGCCGGGTCGCCCACGCCGCCCTGGAGACGCACGGCGCCCGGGCCTGGGTCGACGACGACGGCACCCTCGTCGTCCGCACCAGCACCCAGGTGCCGTTCCTCGTCCGCGACGAGCTGGCCCGGGTGCTCGGCCGCGCACCGGACCGGGTGCGGGTGGTCGCGGCCCGGGTGGGGGGCGGCTTCGGCGGCAAGCAGGAACTCCTGGTCGAGGACGTCGTGGCGCTGGCGGCGCTGCGGCTCGCCGAGCGCGGTGACCGGCGGCCGGTGCAGCTGGAGATGACCCGCGAGGAGCAGTTCACCGCGATCCCGCTGCGCCACCCGATGCGGGTGACCGTGGAGCTCGGGGCCGACGCGGAGGGACGTCTCACCGCGATGCGGGTCGAGGTGCTCAGCGACACCGGGGCGTACGGCAACCACGGGCCCGGGGTCATGTTCCACGGCGTCCACGAATCGGTGGCCGTCTACCGCTGCCCGGCCAAGCGGGTCGACGCCGAGGCCGTCTACACGAACAACCCGCCCAGCGGTGCCTTCCGCGGCTACGGGCTGGGCCAGGTGGTCTTCGCGATCGAGTCGGCGCTGGACGAGCTGGCCCGCGAGGTCGGGATCACCCCGTTCGACCTGCGGCGCCGCAACGTGGTGGTGCCCGGCGACCCGCTGGTCGTCAACGGCCCGCCCACGACCGACCTGGAGTTCGGCAGCTACGGCCTGGACCAGTGCCTGGACCTCGCCGAGGCGGCGCTGGCCGGCACCCGCCCGGCCGTCCCGCCCGCCGAGGGCTGGGCGATCGGCGAGGGCATGGCGCTGGCCATGATCGCCACCATCCCGCCGCGCGGGCACCACTCGCACGCGCGGATCGCCCTCTCGCCCGACGGCACCGCGACGGTCGCGGTCGGCACGGCCGAGTTCGGCAACGGAACGGCGACCGTGCACACCCAGCTCGTCGCCCAGGCCCTGGGGCTGGACCCCGACCGCGTCCGGCTGATCGCCTCCGACACCGCCACCTCCGGCTACGACTCCGGCGCCTTCGGGTCCACCGGGTCGGTGGTCGCGGGACTGGCCGTGCAGCGCGCCGCGGCCGAGGTGCGCCGCCGGCTGGACGCCCTCGGCGGGCTCCCCGCCCTGCGCCGGACGGAGGGCCCCGTCGTGGGCACCGGCACCTGCGACGGCGGCCGGCGCTCGGTGGCGTTCAACGTCCACGCCGTCCGGGTCGCGGTGCACCCGGCCAGCGGCGAGGTGCGCGTCCTGGACTCGGTGCAGGCCGTGGACGCCGGGGTGGTGCTCAACCCCGAGCAGCTGCGCGGCCAGGTGGAGGGCGGGGTGGCGCAGGCGGTCGGTTCCGCGTTGCAGGAGGAGGTCGTCGTCGTGGACGGCCAGGTGCGCACGCGCGGCTTCCGCACCTACCGCACCCCGCAGCTGGGCGACGTGCCGACGACGCGGGTCCTGGTCGCGGACACCGTCGACGCCCTGGGCCCGCACGGCGCCAAGTCGATGAGCGAGGCCCCGTACAACCCGGTCGCACCCGCGATCGCCAACGCCGTGCGCGACGCCGTCGGCGTCCGCCCCCACGACCTGCCGATGAGCAGGGACCGGATCTGGCGCCTGACCCGAGGAGGCACCCCATGACGTCCCCTGCCGACGAGACGTGGCTGCAGCAGGCCGTCGATCTCGCCACCGCCAACGTGGCCGCCGGCGGTGGGCCCTTCGGGGCGGTCGTCGTCCGTGGCGACGAGGTCGTCGCGACCGGCGTCAACCGGGTGACCCGCGACCTGGACCCCACCGCCCACGCCGAGGTGAGCGCGATCCGCGCGGCCTGCCGGGAGCTCGGCGTCTTCTCCCTCGCCGGGTGCACGCTGTACACCTCGTGCGAGCCGTGCCCGATGTGCGCCACCTCCGCGCTGTGGGCGCGGCTGGACCGCGTGGTGTTCGCGGCGAACCGCCACGACGCGGCCGACGGCGGCTTCGACGACCGGGCCTTCTACGACCTGCTCACCGCGGCCCCGCTCTCCTGGCCGACCGCCGTGCACGAGCTGCGGCTGGGCACCGCGGCCACGCCGTTCGCGGCCTGGCGGGACAACCCGGTGCGCGTCGACTACTGACCCGGTGGAACGACCGTTCCAGGCCGGGATGGGAGTTTCTTTTACGCCGCCGAAACGCTGCTCCACCTGGGCCGAAACCCGCCGCTCCTAGCGTCCCGCACGGACGACGACGGGGCCGGGAACCGCTCCGCCGTCGAGGAGAACCCGCCCCTTCCGACCCAGGAGAAGCCCATGAACAAGCGCGTCCTGCGCACCGCCAGCGCGCTCACCGGGGCCGTCCTCGCCCTCACGGCGTGCGGCGGCTCGGCCGAGACCGACACCGCCGCCGCCGAGGGGCAGGGCGGGGACCTCGGCCCGCTGACGCTGCAGCTGTCCTGGATCAAGAACGCCGAGTTCGCCGGCGAGTACTTCGCCGACAGCAACGGCCACTACACCGCGGTCGGCTTCTCCGACGTGACGATGGACCCCGGCCCGGGGCCGATCGAGACGCTCGTGGCCAGCGGGGAGGCCGACTTCGGCCTGAGCAACGCCGTGGCCACCGCCCAGGTGATCGCCGAGGAGGACGCGCCGCTCAAGATCGTCGGCACCAAGTTCCAGAAGAACCCGTTCACCATCCTCTCCCTGGCCGACGGCGGGAACATCGCCACCCCGCAGGACCTGGTGGGCAAGAGGATCGGCGTCCAGGCCGGCGGCAACGAGACGCTGTTCGACGCGCTGCTCGAGGTCAACGGCATCGACCCCGCCTCCGTGGAGAAGGTGCCGGTCGAGTACGACCCGGCGCCGCTGATCGACGGCGAGGTCGACGGCTTCCTGGCCTACCTGACCAACGAGTCGATCACCGTCCAGGCCGCCGGCTACGAGGTGACCAACCTGCCTTTCGCCGACAACGGCCTGCCCTTCGTCGCCGAGAGCATCATCACGACCGACGAGATGATCGCCGAGAACCCCGAAGCGGTGAAGGCGTTCCTCGAGGCCGAGATCCTCGGCTGGCAGGACTACCTGCGCGACCCGGAGGAAGGCGCCCGCCTCGCGGTCGAGGAGTACGGGGCGGACCTGGACCTGGACATGGCCAAGGAGGTCGAGCAGGCGGAGGTGCAGAGCACCCTGATCGTCACGCCCGACGTCGAGTCCAACGGGCTGCTGACCATCTCCGACGAGCTGATCGACCAGAACCTGGCCACCCTGGCCGCCGCCGGCATCGACATCTCCGACGCCGAGGACCTCTTCGACCTCTCCCTCCTCGAGGAGCTGCTCGAGGAGAAGCCGGAGCTCGTCGAGGTGCCCAGCGCGGCCTGACCGCCCCGATCCGGACAGGAATCCCCATCGTGACCTCGCTCTCCGAGGCCGAGGTCCTCCGGTCGGCCGCACCGCGGCCGGCCGGGGGCACCGGCATCCACCTCCAGGGCCTGACCAAGACCTTCGGCTCCGGCCGCAAGCAGGTGCAGGCCCTCACCGACGCCACCCTGCACACCGCGCAGGGCAGCTTCTCCTCGCTGCTTGGCCCCTCGGGCTGCGGGAAGTCCACGATCCTGCGGATCCTCGCCGGCCTCGAGCAGCCGACCGGCGGCACCGCGCTCGTCGACGGCACCACCCCGGCCGAGCTGCGGCGGGCGCACGCGCTGGGCATCGCCTTCCAGGACTCCGCGCTGCTGCCGTGGCGCTCGGTGGAGGCCAACATCCGGCTGCCCTTCGAGGTCGCCGGCATCCGGCCCGACGCCGGGCTGGTGACCGAGCTGATCGAGCTGGTGGGGCTGTCCGGGTTCGAGAAGGCCAAGCCCGCGCAGCTGTCCGGAGGCATGCGCCAACGGGTCAGCATCGCCCGGGCGCTGGTGGTGAAGCCGTCGGTGCTCCTGCTCGACGAGCCGTTCGGTGCCCTCGACGACATGACCCGGCAGCGGCTGAACGTGGAGCTGCTGCGGATCTGGACCGAGAAGCCGGCGACCACGCTGATGGTCACCCACGGGATCTCGGAAGCGGTCTTCCTGTCCGACCAGGTCGCGGTGATGAGCGCGCGGCCGGGCCGGATCGTGGAGGTCATCGACGTCGACCTGCCGCGCCCCCGGCACCCGGAGATCATGCGCACGCCGGAGTTCCACGCCCTGCACGACCACGCCTCCGAGCTGCTGTTCGGCAGCGGGACGGCGGCGGGGTGAACCGCGTGCTGTCCCGCGAGCCGGTGCGCACGGCCGCCTTCGGGGCGCTGGGCCTGCTGGGCGTGGTGGCCGTGTGGTGGCTGCTGGTGCTCACCCTGCTCGCCGACGCCCGCATCCCCTCCCCGGCCGGGGTCGTGGCCGCGGCCGCCGACCGCGGCTGGACCTTCTACGCCACCCACTTCGGGATGACGCTCCAGGAGGCCGCGGTCGGCTTCGGCTACGGCACCGTCGCAGCCGTCGCGCTGGCCGCCGTCACGCTGCTGGTGCCGGCGCTGGAGCCGCTGGTCATGCAGCTGGCGGTGATCACCTACTGCGTGCCGCTGGTCGCGATCGCCCCGGTGCTGTTCATCGTCATCGGCAACCCCGACGAGGGGCAGCGGGCGGGCACCGCGACCGCACTCGCGGCGCTGTCGGTCTTCTTCACCACCGTCGTCGGCACCGTGCTGGGCCTGCGGTCGGCGGATCCGGCCAGCCTGGAGGTCGTCCGGGTCTTCGGCGGCGGACCGCTGCGGCAGCTGACCAAGGTCCGGCTGGTGGCCGCGCTCCCCTCCGTGCTGGCCGCGCTCCGCGTGGCCGCGCCGCTCGCCTTCCTCGGGGCCATCCTGGGCGAGTACGTCGGCGGCGTGCAACGCGGCGTGGCCGTCACGCTCAAGATCGCGCAGCAGAACGTCGACGTCGACGGCGCCTGGGCCATCGGCCTGGGCTGCGCGCTGGTCGCGGGCACCTTCTACGGGATGTTCGCCCTGCTCGGACGGGTCGTCACCCCGTGGTCCCGAGGTGTGGCGTGAGCGCCGGCCTGCTGGCTCCCCGCCCGGTCGGGGGCCCGGGCCGGGGTCGGCACCCGCTGCTGAGGGCGACGCTGCGGGCCGTCGGCACGATGGCGCTGGTCCTGGCGGTCGTCGTGGCCCTGTGGGTGGGGGGTCTGTGGGCCTTCGACGTCTCGAGCTACGTCGGCAAGGGCCCGCTGGACGTCGTCGACATCCTGTTCGCCGACGAGGACGCCCCCGCGCTGCGGGCCGAGATCGCCGGGCTGCTCGGCCGGACCCTGCTGGACGCGGGCATCGGCTTCACCGCCGGCATGCTCGTCGCGGTGGCGCTGGCCGCCGTCGTCGTGCGGTTCCGCGCCGCGGAGAGCACCGTCATGCCGGTCGCGCTCGTCCTGCAGACCGTTCCGCTGATCGCGCTGGCGCCGATGCTCATCCTGCTCGTGGGCCGCGGCTACGTGATCGTCGCCGTCATGAGCGCGGTGGTGGTGCTCTTCCCGGCGCTGGTCAACATCGTCGCCGGGCTGCGGTCGGTCGGCCCGCAGATGCGCGATCTGGTGCTGGTCTACGGCGGCAGCCCGATGACGGTGCTCAGGAAGGTGGCCTTCCCCTCGGCGCTGCCGGCGTTCTTCGCCTCGGTCCGCATCGCGGTGCCGGGGTCGATGACCGGCGCGCTGCTGGCCGAGTGGCTGGCCACCGGCCAGGGCGTGGGCTACGCGGTGGTCTCGGCGGCGGCCCGGTCGCAGATCGGCAAGGTGTGGGCGCTCGTCGTCGTCATCACCCTGGTGTCGCTGCTGCTCTACCTCCTCGCCCAGCTGGTCGAGGCGGCGGTGCTCAGCCGCTTCGGGCAGGCGGACCGCGCATGAGCGCGACCGCGCGCCGCCCGCCCGGCCACCCACCGCACTCCCGGCCCGTGCCCACCGACCCGGCCGTGGACGCCATGGTGGCGGCCCTGCCCAAGGTGAGCCTGCACTGCCACCTGATCGGCACGGTGGCGCCCGGGACCGTCGCCGAGCTCGCCGCCAAGCACGGGGTACCGCTCGGGCGCGGCGTCGAGGACCTCTACGACCACGACAGCTACCAGGACCTCGGCGAGTTCCTCAGGGTGCTCGACGTCGTGGGCTCGGTCATCCGCGACGTCGACGACTTCCACCGGGTCACCTACGAGTCGCTGACCGCGGGCGGCGCGGACCACAACGTCCTCTACCGCGAGATCCAGCTCAGCCCGCCGGGGCACCCCGGCGTCCCCTACCCGCGGATCCTCGAGGGCGTCGTCGCAGGCCTGCGCGACGCCCGCAGCGACACCGGCATCGACGCCCGCCTGGTGGTCGGCATCAACCGCGAGCGCAGCGGCGCCGAGGCGGTCGAGCTGGTCCAGCAGGTGATCGAGCACCGCGTCGACGAGGTGGTCGGCATCGGGCTGGACTACGCCGAGGTCAACGGCCCACCCGGGCGGTTCGTCGAGGCCTACCGGCTCGCCGGCCGCGCGGGTCTCGACCGGACGGCCCACTCCGAGTCCGGTCCGCCCGGTCACGTGCTGACCCTGCTGGACGAGCTCGGCTGCAGCCGGATCGACCACGGCTACCACGTCGTCGACGACCCGGAGATCACGTCCCGGTGCGTGGCCGAGCGGATCCCGTTCACCTGCACGCCGGTCAGCTCGGACATCGGCCGCTACTCGGGCAGCGGGGACGGCACGCACACCCGGATCCGGCAGATGGTCGACGCCGGGCTGTGCGTGACGATCGACTCCGACGACCCGCCGATGTTCGGCACCGATCCCACGCACGACTTCCGGGTGCTCGCGCACGCCCTCGGCTACCGCCGCGAGCAGCTGGCCGCCTTCACCGCCAACGCCATCGACGCCTGCTGGCTCGACGGGACCGGCAAGGCCGACCTGCGCCGCCGGGCCGCGGCGATGGTGGCCGCCACCCCCGACGCCCCTCCCCCGGACCACTCGCACCTTCTCGAGGAGACCCCGTGAACGAGTTCACCGTGCCCGTCGTCGACATCTCCGCCTACGTCGACCCGGCGGGCACCGCCGAGGCCCGGGCCGCCGCAGCGCGGTCGTTCGACGCCGCCGCCCGCACCGTCGGCTTCGTCCAGGTGCTCGGCCACGGCATCCCGACCGCGGTCACCGATGCCTTCGGGGCCGCTCTCGACTCCTTCTTCGGCCTGCCCCTGGAGGCCAAGAAGAGCTATCGGACGCCGCCGGAGATCAACCGCGGGTACAGCCCGCCGAAGACCGAGTCGCTCAGCCTCAGCCTCGGGCTGGCGCCCTCCAACCGGATGCACGACTTCTTCGAGGCCTTCAACGTCGGCGCTGCCCGCAGCGACTACCCGGGTGTCGACCTGCCCGTCGTCGACTACGCCGAGAACGTCTGGCCCGAGGAGGCCGACGGCTTCCGCGAGGCGGTGGCCGCCTACTTCGACGAGGCAGGCCGGGTGGCACGGACCCTGACGACCATGTTCGCCGATGCGCTCGGCCTCCCGCCCGGCTTCTTCGAGCGGTACACCGACCACAGCCTCGACGTGCTGCGGATGAACAACTACGCCCTGCCGCCGGGCGAGGTGACGCTCGACGGCGACCTCACCGGGATGGGCGAGCACACCGACTACGGCATCGTCACCGTGCTGTGGGCCGACCAGGTCAGGGGCCTGCAGGTCCTCGGCCGCGACGGCGCCTGGCACGACGTCATGCCCGCCGACGGCGCGTTGCTGATCAACCTCGGTGACCTCATGGCGCGGTGGACCAACGAGCGGTGGATGTCGACCCTGCACCGGGTGAAGCCGCCGATCGTCGAGGGGTGCATCGAGCGCCGGCGCTCCGCGGCGTTCTTCCACGACGGCAACATCGACGCCGTCATCGAGACGCTGCCGACCTGCCTGGACGCCGACGGGACGTCGGCGTACCCGCCGGTCACCGTGGGTGAGCACATCCGGGCGAAGCTGGCCGGCTCGCGGGCCGGTGTGGCCAACACCGAGGCGGAGCGGGAGGCAGCACGGGTCCTGGCGGCGCGGCCGGCATGAGGTCTCCCGGTGGACGTCCCGCGCGTGTGCGGAGCCACGTCCCAGCCTGGCACCGGCCGCCCGATGCGTAGCGTGGGCACCCGCCACTCATCCAGCCCCCGAAGCGCGGGGCTGTTCCCCGGTCCCGCTCACCCGCTCCGCTCACCACCCTCGCCGCCACCCCGCCCGCGGCGGGTCGCACAGGAAGGTGGGTGCGCAGTGACGACTCCCCCGGTCAGCCTCGGAGCCGTCACCATGGCGGCACAGGACCCGGCGACGCTCGCCAGGTTCTGGGCGTCCGTCACCGGCTCCACGCCTTCACCGGGCGACGGCACGGTCTCCGTACGACTTCTGCCTCCCCGCCGGTCACGCACGCACATGCAGCCGACGTGCAACACCACCCACGCGTCTGCGGAGCGTCGCGTGGGATGGTCCTCGTTCGCGCTGACGAGGAGAGGCGGACCCCGTGCGGTCACCGGTGCCCGACTACCTGGCGGAGATCCTGGACGCCTGCGGCGACGACGCGGGGACTCTGGCGGGCTACATCCCCCAGCTGGCATCGGCCGACCCGGACCGGCTCGCCGTGTGCCTGTCGACGATCGACGGGACGCTCTACCGCGCCGGCGACACCGACACCGGGTTCTCCATCCAGTCGATCTCGAAACCGTTCGTCTACGCCCTGGCCCTGGCCGAGCACGGGCTGGACGACGTCCTGGGGTGGATCGGCGTGGAACCCAGCGGCGAGGCGTTCAACGAGCTCTCCCTGGAACGGGAGTCGAGGCGGCCCCGGAACCCCATGATCAACGCCGGGGCGCTCACGGCGCACGCCTTGGTCGGCGAGCTCCGGGACGACGTCGACACCCGGGTGGAGCGGGTCCGGCGGCTGATGTCGGACTTCGCCGGCCGTGAGCTGCACGTGGACCGGACCATCTACGAGTCGGAGATGTCCCAGGCCTACCGCAACCTGGCCATCGCCAACATGCTCCGCACCTACGGCGTGATCCGCCAGGAGCCGCTGGACGTCGTCCGCGGGTACACCCAGCAGTGCGCGATCTCGGTGACCACGACCGATCTGGCGACCATGGCGGCCACGCTCGCTGCGGGTGGCGTGCAGCCGGTCACCGGCGAGCAGGTCGTGCCGGCCGAGGTGGCCCGGCAGGTGCTGAGCGTGATGATGAGCTGCGGCATGTACGACGCCGCCGGGGACTGGATGACCACGGTCGGGTTCCCGGCGAAGAGCGGCGTCTCCGGCGGCATCCTCGGCGTGATGCCCGGGCAGCTGGGGATGGCCACCTCCTCGCCGAGGCTGGACGACCACGGCAACAGCACGCGGGGGGTCCGGCTGTGCACCCGCATGTCCGCCGACATGGGGCTGCACATCATGCAGGCCCCGGAGCCGGCGCGGTCGACCGTCCGCCGGGACCGGACGCTCCGCGGGCCGGACGGCTCCCTCGCCCGCGTGTGCAGCCTGCAGGGCTCGCTGCTGTTCGGCAGCGTGGAACGCGTGCTCCGCACGGTGGCCGACGACGAGCCCGTCGCCGTCTTCGTCCTGGACCTCCGGCGCGTGTCGTCGGTCAACGACGTGGCTCGACGGATGCTCGCCGAGATGCTCCGCCGCCTGCAGCTGGACGGCGCAGAGGTGGCGCTGCTCGACCCGGACCACGTGCTGCACCTGTCCGAGCGGGCGGTCGTCCGGCTCCCGGAGCGGTGGAGCTCGCTCGCGCCGCTGGAGGGCTACGAACGGGTCTGACCCGCCGCTCCGGGGCATGTCCTGGCCGGCCGGATCACCGCGGTATCTCCGCCTCAGCGGCGTCGTGGTCGTGCTCGTGCTCGTGGTCGCGGGCGGGGTGAGGCAGGATCCGGGCGACCACGCACCGTCCGAGGAGAGCGACCTGTGCCCTGGAGACGGTCGGCCGGACCGGCCGCGGCGATGCTCGGCGGCGCGACCTGGAGCCTCCACGCCGTGTGGCTGAGCACCCGTCCGGGGGGCTGCGTCGGAGCCGACTGCCGGGTGCCGGGTGCCTCGAACCGCCCGAGCGAGGACCTCGCCTGGCTCCTCCTCCTGTCCGTCGTGGCGCTCGGGGTGGCGGTGAGCTGCCTGGCCAGCGGGACCTCGGCGGCGGGACGGCGGCCGTCCCGCGCCGGCGCGGTCCTGCTGTGGGCCGGCGCGGTGCTGCTCGCGGCGGGGCTCGCCGTGAACGCCGTGCTCGTCGGTGACTCGCCGCTGTGGTGGCTGCACGACACCGACTCGCTCGGCCGGCTGGTCCCGGTCGCCGGCGCCCTGCTGACGGGGGTCGGCGGACTGCGGGCCGGCGGCCCGTCGCGCTGGCCGGGCGCAGCCTTGGTCGTCGCCGCCCTCGTGGCGCTCCCGTTCAACGCGCAGGACGACCGGGTGCTCCTGTCGGTCCCGCTGGGGCTGGCCTGGCTGGCCCTGGGGGTCTCATGGGCCGTGCGGGAGGACGTCCCCCAGGCGGACCTGAGCCGTCACTAGCTCGCTGCGCCCGGGCCGCGGGGTGAGCGAGCGACGACGGCAGGACGGGCGAGCCGGAAGTACCGCAGCGGAGCCCCTTTCCTCCGATCCGCGTCCGTGGTCGACTGCCGTCCCACCGCCCTTCCGGCGGCGTCAGCACCTCTGGAGGCAGCGATGTCTTTGGACCAGGACGTAGCGGCGGCTCGCCAGGCGGTGGAAGGCCTGGAGAAGGCGTGCCTGATGGTCACGAGGCACTTCGGGGACACCGTGGACACGCGCCGGTTGCGGGTCGACGTCGCCCGGCTGCGTGACGACCTCAACCTGCTGTGCGGCGCGCAGGCCCGCACCACGCACGAACCCTTCGCAGCCGTCTACGGCGACGGGGACGACGACGGCATGGGCGGGTCGGGCCGCATCCGGCGGTGACCGCCACAGCCCCCCGCAGGTCCGGGGCGGTGTCCCCGGGTCACGGGAACGGGATGCCGGCACCGCGTCGTGCCGCGATCGCCGAGCGGACGCTGCGCACCGACCGGTGGTGGGTGCAGCCGCTGGTCACCGTCGTCGTGCTCGTGCTGTTCATCGCCTACTCGACGTTCCGCGCCTTCCAGAACGCCTACTACTACGCCGAGCCCTACATCTCGCCGTTCTACTCGCCGTGCATCACCACCCGGTGCGAGGGCGACAGCTTCCCGGAGTTCTTCACCGGCCCGGTCTGGATCTCCCCGGCCATCTACATCCTCGTGCTGCCCCTGGGCATCCGGCTGACCTGCTACTACTACCGGAAGGCCTACTACCGGTCGTTCTGGCTGTCCCCGCCCGCCTGCGCCGTCGCCGAGCCGCACCGCCGGTACACCGGCGAGACGCGGTTCCCGCTGATCGGCCAGAACGTGCACCGGTACTTCCTCTACGCGGCCCTGCTGTTCAACCTCATCCTGTTCTACGAGGCCTTCCGCGGGTTCCGGGACGAGACCGGCGAGTGGGGCCACATGGGTTTGGGCACGCTGATCCTGCTGGTCAACGCGGTGATGCTGTTCCTCTACTCGGTCTCGTGCCACTCCTGCCGGCACATCGTCGGCGGGCGGCTGAACAACTTCTCGAGGCACCCGCTGCGGTACCGGGCGTGGGGCCTGGTGTCCAAGCTCAACGCCCGCCACATGCAGTACGCCTGGGTCTCGCTGCTCACCGTCGCCCTCGCCGACTTCTACGTCTTCCTGCTGGCCACCGGCACGATCACCGACCTGAGGTTCTTCTGATGGAGCTCGAGCGGCACGAGTACGACGTCGTCGTCGTCGGCGCGGGGGGTGCGGGCCTGCGGGCCGCCATCGAGGCCCACGAGGCCGGCGCGCGGACCGCCGTCGTCTGCAAGTCCCTGCTGGGCAAGGCGCACACGGTCATGGCCGAGGGCGGGATCGCCGCGGCCATGGCCAACCTCTACCCGGAGGACAACTGGCGGGTGCACTTCCGCGACACCATGCGCGGCGGGAAGATGCTCAACCACTGGCGGATGGCCCAGCTGCACGCGCAGGAGGCACCGGACCGGGTCCGGGAGCTCGAGGACTGGGGCGCCCTGTTCGACCGCACACCGGACGGCCTGATCAGCCAGCGGGACTTCGGCGGTCACCGCTACGCCCGGCTCGCCCACGTCGGCGACCGCACCGGGCTCGAGCTGATCCGCACCCTCCAGCAGCGCACCGTCGCGCTCGGCATCGACGTCTACATGGAGTGCACGGTCACCCGGCTGCTCACCGGACCGGCCGGGGATGGTGGGGCGGGCGAAGAACACGGCGTCACCGGCGCGTTCGGCTACTGGCGGGAGTCCGGCCGGTTCGTGGCCTGGCAGGCCCCGTCGGTGGTGCTGGCCACCGGCGGCATCGGCAAGTCCTACAAGGTCACCTCGAACTCGTGGGAGTACACCGGCGACGGCCACTCGCTGGCGCTGCAGGCCGGGGCCACGCTCGTCAACATGGAGTTCGTCCAGTTCCACCCGACGGGGATGGTCTGGCCGCCGTCGGTGCGCGGCATCCTCGTGACCGAGAGCGTGCGGGGCGACGGCGGCGTCCTCAAGAACTCGGCCGGCAACCGCTTCATGTTCGACTACATCCCGGACTTCTTCCGCAAGGAGACGGCGGAGACCGAGGAGGAGGCCGACCGCTGGTACGAGGACAAGAAGAACAACCGGCGCCCGCCCGAGCTGCTCCCCCGCGACGAGGTGGCCCGGGCGATCAACAGCGAGGTCAAGGCCGGCCGCGGCACCCCGCACGGCGGCGTCTTCCTCGACATCGCCTCGCGCCGGCCGGCCGAGTACATCCGCAAGCGGCTGCCCTCGATGTACCACCAGTTCAAGGAGCTCGCCGAGGTGGACATCACCGCCGAGGCGATGGAGGTGGGGCCGACCTGCCACTACGTCATGGGCGGTGTGGAGGTCGAGCCCGACACCGAAGCCGCGCGCGTGCCGGGGCTCTTCGCCGCCGGTGAGGTCGCCGGCGGCATGCACGGGTCGAACCGGCTCGGCGGCAACTCCCTGTCCGACCTGCTCGTCTTCGGCCGCCGGGCCGGCCTGGCCGCGGCCGAGCACGCCGCCGAGCGCGAGCACACCCGCGGAGTGCTCGCCGAGGACGCGCTCGCCGACGCGGCCCGGGCGGCGCTGGCCCCGTTCGAGCGGGAGGGCGGCGAGAACCCCTACACCGTGCAGCACGACCTGCAGCAGACGATGCACGACCTGGTCGGGATCATCCGCACGGCGCCGGAGATGGAGCAGGCGCTGGAGCGGATCGCCGCGCTCAAGGAGCGGGTGGCCGCCCTGTCCGTCGAGGGGCACCGGCAGTACAACCCCGGCTGGCACCTCGCACTCGACCTGCCGCACATGCTGCTCGTGAGCGAGTGCATCGCCCGGGCGGCGCTGGCGCGGGAGGAGAGCCGGGGCGGGCACACCCGCGACGACTTCCCCGCCACCGACGAGGAGTGGGCCCGCACGAACCTCGTCTGCGCGCTCGCGCCGGACGGAGACGTCGCGCTGACCCGGCAGCCGCTCCCGCAGATGCCGCCCGAGCTCACCGAGATCTTCGAGTCGTGAGCGACCTCGCGAGCTCAGGAGGGAGCACAGCGGCATGACGTACGACGCGACGTTCCGGGTGTGGCGGGGCGACGCCGCGGGCGGTGACCTCCAGACGTTCACGGTGGCGGTGAACGAGGGCGAGGTGGTCCTCGACGTCATCCACCGGCTGCAGGCCACCCAGGCCGGTGACCTCGCCGTCCGGTGGAACTGCAAGGCCGGCAAGTGCGGGTCGTGCAGCGCCGAGGTGAACGGCCGCCCGCGGCTGATGTGCATGACGCGGATGAGCACGTTCGCCGAGACCGAGACGGTGACCGTCACCCCGCTGCGGACGTTCCCCGTCATCCGCGACCTGGTCACCGACGTCTCCTACAACTACGAGAAGGCCGCCCAGATCCCGGCGTTCGCGCCCCGGCCGCGCGAGGCCGACGGCAGCCACCGGATGCAGCAGGTCGACGTCGAGCGCTCGCAGGAGTTCCGCAAGTGCATCGAGTGCTGGCTCTGCCAGGACACCTGCCACGTCATCCGCGACCACGAGGAGAACAAGCGGAGCTTCGCCGGGCCCCGCTTCCTCATCCGGCTCGCCGAGCTGGACATGCACCCGCTCGACGAGCGGGACCGTCGCGACGCCGCCCAGGACGAGTTCGGGCTCGGCTACTGCAACATCACCAAGTGCTGCAGCGAGGTCTGCCCGGAGGGCATCCACCTGACGGACAACGGCATCATCCCGCTGAAGGAGCGGGTGGTGGACCGGCGGTTCGACCCGCTCACCTGGCTGGGGTCGAAGATCGGACGCCGCCCGTCGCGATGAGTTCCCGCCCGCCCCCGGATGACACGATGCCCCGGGGCCGGCACCGGCCGGTCAGCGAGGGAGTCGCCATGACGCAGGACGCGGGACGCACGATCCACATCGACGGGCAGTGGCGCCCGGCCGACGGGGGCGCCACCTTCGACGTCACGGACCCGGCCACGGGCGAGGTCATCGGGCAGGCCGCGGACGGCGGCCGGGCCGACACCGAGGCCGCGATCGCGGCCGCCGAGCGTGCGCTGGCGGGCTGGTCGGGCGCGACGGCCTACGAGCGCGCCGCCGTCCTCGCCAAGGCGGACGCCCTGATGCGGGAGCGCCGCAAGGACCTGGCCGCGCTGATGACGCGGGAGCAGGGCAAGCCCCTCAAGGCCTCGATGAACGAGGTCGCGTACGCCGCGGACTTCCTCGCCTGGTTCGCCGAGGAGGCCAAGCGCATCGGCGGTGTCACGATCCCCTCGGCGCGGGCCGACCAGCGGTTCGTCACGATGCGCCAGCCGGTCGGCGTGGTCGCCGCCATCACCCCGTGGAACTACCCGATCTCCATGCTGACCCGCAAGCTCGCCCCGGCCATCGCGTCCGGGTGCACGTCGGTGCTCAAGCCCGCCGAGCAGACCCCGCTGTGCGCGGTCGCCACGGTGCAGCTGCTGGCCGACGCCGGCCTCCCCGCCGGGGTGGTCAACCTGGTCACCACCACCCGCGCGGCCGAGGTCGGTGACGCGCTGCTGGAGTCGCCGGTGGTGCGGAAGCTGACGTTCACCGGCTCGACCGCCGTCGGGAAGATGCTGGTGCAGAAGGCCGGCGCCACCTTGAAGCGGGTGTCGGTCGAGCTGGGGGGCCACGCACCGTTCATCGTCTTCGCCGACGCCGATCCCGTGCGTGCGGCGAAGGGCGCCGCGCTGGTGAAGTTCCTCAACACCGGGCAGGCGTGCATCAGCCCGAACCGCATCTACGTCCACCGGTCGATCTACGACACGTTCGTGGCGACCCTCGACCAGCGCATCGCGGCCCTGCGCGTGGGCAAGGGGGACTCCGACGGCGTCTCCATCGGCCCGCTGATCGACGACCGCGCCGTGGCCAAGATGGAGGCCCAGGTGCTCGACGCCCGCACCAAGGGCGCCCGGGTGGTGGCCGGTGGCGAGCGGGTGCAGGTCGACGGACTCGACGGCACGACCTTCTTCGCCCCGACGCTGCTGGCCGACGTGACGCCGGACATGCTCATCTCGTGCGAGGAGACCTTCGGGCCCATCGCCGCGGTCACGCCGTTCGACGACGAGGACGAGGTCATCGCCCGGGCGAACGACACCGAGTACGGTCTCGCCGCCTACGTCTACACCAACGACCTGTCGACGGCGATCCGCGTGACCGAGAAGCTGCGCTTCGGGATGATCGGCGTCAACGACATCAACCCGACCTCCGCGGCCGCCCCGTTCGGCGGGGTGAAGGCCAGCGGCCTGGGGCGCGAGGGCGGGTACGAGGGCATCGACGAGTACCTCGACACCAAGCTCGTCGGCATCTCCGTCTGAACCGGTGCGAACGGCCGACGGCCGCTGTGCCACGCTCCGGGTGGCCGCACGGACCAGCTGAGAGGGACCCCTGATGCAGAACGCCGAACCGACGGAGCTGTTCGACCTGCGCATGAGCGAGGAGGCCCGGCCGCTCTTCGACAGGGTCGTCCAGTTCCTCGAGGACGTGGTCGCCCCGATGCAGGAGGAGTTCTTCCGCCTCGGGGAGGGCCGCCCCGACCCGTGGTCGTACGCACCGGGTCAGCTCGAGGCGCTCGAGGCGGCCAAGGACAAGGCCAAGGCGGCCGGGCTGTGGAACTTCTTCCTGCCCAACTCCGAGGTCGGCGGCCTGACCAACCTCGACTACGCCTACATCGCCGTGGAGCTCGGCAAGTACCCGCTGGGCTCCGAGGCGCTCAACTGCTCGGCCCCCGACACCGGCAACATGGAGGTGCTCGAGCGCGTCGGCACCCCCGAGCAGAAGGCCCGGTGGCTCGAGCCGCTCCTCAACGGCGAGATCCGCTCGGCCTACGCCATGACCGAGCCCGACGTCGGCAGCTCCGACGCCAAGAACATCCGGCTGCGGGCGGTGCGCGACGGCGACGAGTACGTCTTAAACGGCGAGAAGTTCTACATCTCCGGCGCCGGGGACCCGCGCTGCAAGATCATGATCGTCATGTGCCAGACCAACCCGGACGCGCCGGCGCACATGCAGCAGTCCCAGATCCTGGTGCCGATGGACACGCCCGGCGTCGAGGTGCTCGGCCCGATGCGCGTGTTCGGCCGTGACGACGCCCCGCACGGCCACATGCACATCCGGTTCACCGACGTGCGGGTGCCCGCGTCCAACATGCTGCTCGGCGAGGGCCGCGGCTTCGAGATCAGCCAGGTCCGCCTCGGGCCCGGGCGCATCCACCACTGCATGCGGGCCATCGGCCAGGGTGAGAAGGCGCTCGAGCTCATGGTCCGCCGGGGCAAGTTCCGCGAGGCGTTCGGCAAGCCGATCCTGCACCTCGGCAAGAACATGGAGACGGTGTCGCGGGCGCGCATCGAGCTCGACGCCTGCCGGCTGATGGTGCTGAAGGCGGCCAAGGCGATGGACGTGCTGGGCAACTCCCAGGCCCGCGTCTACGTCTCGGCGGTCAAGGCGATGGTGCCGGAGAAGGTCTGCCAGATCATCGACCAGGCCATCCAGATCCACGGCGCGGCCGGGGTGTCGCAGTGGACGCCGCTGGCCGACATGTACACCAGCCAGCGCACCCTCCGCCTCGCCGACGGGCCCGACGAGGTGCACCACTTCGTCGTCGCGCGCCGCGAGGCCGGCCGCTACGACGAGCCCGCCCCGGGGCGCTCCGAGGCCCGCGGCGAGGGCGTCTTCGCCGGGCCCTGAGCGCGGAGGCGAGGCGGTCCGGCCCGGTCACCGAGGTGACCGGGTCAGACCGTTCCCTCCTCCTGGTCGAGGCAGAGGATGTTGCCCTCGCTGTCCTTGAACCAGGCGGCCCGACCCAGGCCCTCCGCGGACGCGATCTCGCCGTCCCAGCGGACGCCGGGCATGCCGTCGTAGACCTCGAAGGTCACCCCCCTGCTCTTGAGGTCGCGCACCTCGGCCTCGAGGTCGTCGACGTGCCACTGGGCGATGGTGTGCCCGGCCCGGCCGGCGAACTCGGTCTCGTAGACGTGGAAGCTCGTCCCGCCGTCGGTGCGGTAGGTGAGCGCGACGCCGTCGATCTCCCTCGTCGGCGTCAGCCCCAGCACGTCCGCGTAGAAGTCCCGCGCCCGCTTCAGATCGGCGGCGGGGATGTTGGCCTCGACCCTGCTGCTGCTCAGCATCGTCGTCTCCCGGGTTCTCGTGGCCCCCGCTCGGTCGGAAACCGTAGTAGCGGGGGCACGCCGCGGGGAGGGTCCTCGGGCTCTGCTCGACGTTCCCCCGGCTCACGGCCCCCGGACCGCTGCCCGGGGGTGGCGGTCGTCGGGAGCACTTGACCCGTGCGCGCGCTGGCGCGACGCTCGTCAGTCGCCACCGCGCTCGGGGAGGCAGACGTGCAGACACGGTTCACGGCGCTCGTCGGCTGCTCGGTTCCCCTCCAGCAGGCCCCCATGGGCGCGGTGTCGTCGCCGGACCTGGCGGTCGCCGTCGCGGACGCCGGAGGTGTCGGCACGATCACCTGCCTAGGAGTGCCCACCGCGGTCTTCGTGCGCCGATTGGACGACATGCGTCGGCGCACGCCGGGCGTGCTGTCGGCCAACGTGCTCCTCGAGGACACCGACGAGGATGCCGTCGTCGCCGCCGCGGAGCGGGTGCGGGTGGTGGACTTCTTCTGGTTCGATCCCTCGCCACGGCTCGTGGACCTCGTGCACCGGGCGGGGGCGCTGGTCGGCTGGCAGGTCGGGTCGGTCGAGGAGGCGCGCGTCGCAGCGGATGCCGGCTGCGACCTCGTCACCGCGCAGGGCCGCGAGGCCGGCGGCCACGTCCGCGGTGACCGCCCGCTGCTGCCCCTGCTCGCCGAGGTCCTCGACGCGGTCCCGATCCCGGTCCTCGCCGCCGGCGGCATCGCCGACGCGCACGCCTTCGCCGCGGTGCTGTCCGCCGGGGCGGACGGAGCACGGATCGGCACTGCGTTCGTGGCGACCACGGAGTCCGCCGCCCACCCGGTCTACAAGCAGGCGCTCGTCGACGCTGCCGGCGACGGCACCGTCCTCAGCAGCGCGTTCGCCCGCGGCTGCCCCCTCTGCACGATCCGCCCGCGGCACCGGGTCCTCCGCAGCGCCGTCGAACGGGCCGCGGCGTCGGACGAGGAGGTCATCGGGACGGTGACGGCGGGCGGCGGGCGGGTCGCGCTGCCCCGCGGCGCCGGGCTGCCCCCGCACACCGCCGTGGACGGCGACGTGGCCGCCATGGCGCTGTACGCGGGTGCCGGGGTGGGCGCCGTCACCGCCGTCCGGACGGCGGCGGAGGTGGTCGCCGACCTGACGAGCGCCCTGACCTCGCACGACGGTCCAGCCGCTCCGCCGTCCTGACCGGCGGCGGCGGAGCGGCCGACCGGGTGCCTCAGACGCTCGTCGCGCGGGCGGCCTCGTCGATCAGCCGCGCGACGACGTCGGGCCGGGAGACCGTGACGGCGTGCGAGGCATCCACCTCCACGACCGACGACGACGCGCGCTCCGCCATGAAGCGCTGCGCCTGCGCCGGGACGGCCAGGTCCTGGAGCGTGACCAGGGTCCAGGACGGGACGGTCTTCCACGCTGCCTTCGTCGCCTTGTCCGCCAGGGCGTCGGCGATGATCGGCCGCTGGGTGACCGCCATCAGCTCGGCGGCGTCCGCCGGCACGTCGGCGGCGAAGATCGCGTGGAACTTCTCCTGCTCGATGTACAGGTCGTCGGCGGTCTGCCCGTCGGGCCCCCGCACGGCCACCGGGCGCAGCGCCGAGCCGAGCTCGTTGCCCGGGTACTTCCCGGCCAGCTCGCCGGTGCTCTCGCCCTCGTCGAGCAGGAAGCTGGCGACGAACACCAGCGCCCGCACCCGCGGGTGCCCCTCGGCGGCCTCGCTCATCACGCTGCCCCCGTACGAGTGGCCGGCCACCACGACCGGGCCCTCGATGCTGTCCAGCACGTCGCGCACCAGCGCGGCGTCGCCGTCCAGCGAGCGGAGCGGGTTGGCCACCGCGATCACCGGATAGCCCTGCCCCCGCAGCCGCGCGACGACGCCGTTCCAGCTCGACGAGTCGGCGAAGGCTCCGTGGACGAGCACCACCGTGGGCGTGGTGGTGCGGATCTCGGACGTGCTGCTGGTCATCGGTCTCTCCCCTTCGGTCGGCGGACGACGCCTCGTCGCCCGTGCGGTCGCGCCCTCGTGCGCTCCCCCGCTCGCGCCGCCGGTGTGCGATATATTGCATATCAGCGACCGTGCCCGTAAGACCTTCTCGCGCACGTTCCCGTTCCGCCGGATCCCCGCAGGAGGGCCAGCCCGTGCCGATCCCCCCGACCGGTCCCGGCGGCGACCGCGGCCTGCTGCGCGACGACGTGTACCGCCGGCTGCGCGACGCGATCGTCGACGGCACCTTCACCCCGGGTGAGCAGCTGCGGGACCTCGAGCTCGCGGCCTGGCTGGGCGTCAGCCGGACCCCGGTGCGCGAGGCGCTGCTCCGGCTCGCGCACTCCGGCCTCGTGCACTCCCGGCCCGGGCGCTCCACCGTGGTGAGCGCCCTCGACGCGCGGGACGTCCGCGATGCCCGCGACGTCGTCGCCGCGATGCACGAGCTCGCTGCCCGCGAGGCGGTCCCCGCGCTCGTGCAGGGGGACGTGGACGCCATGCGGGAGGCCAACCACCGGTTCGCCGCCGCCGTCGACTCCGGGGACGTCGAGCAGGCGCTGCTCGCGGACGACGAACTGCACGGCGTCCTCGTGCGCATCGCGGGCAACCGCGCCCTCGCGACGGTGCTCGAGCAGTTCACGCCGACGGTGCGCCGCGCGGAGCGGTTGCGGTTCGGCTCCCTGCGCGGCCGCGCCTCCGTCGCCCGCCACGAGGAGCTGATCCGCCTCTGCGCCGCCGGCGACGTCGAGGGCGCGGCCTCCGTCGCCTACGACACCTGGCACAGCCTGCCGAGCGACGGGTGAGCGCGGCGCCGTCACGGGGCGATGACGAGCTCGGCGATGAGGTCGCCGTCCATCACGAACCGGTACCGCAGGTCGGCGACGCCGCCGGGGAAGTCGCCCTCGAGGTGGTTGACCGCGACCCAGCGCGCGTCATCGGTCCGTTCGGCGGCGACCAGCTCGGTGGTGTAGCGGAACGCGGCCCCGGCGCGGGTGAGGAAGCCGCGGATCTCCTCGGTCCCCCGGTAGGTCCTCCCCTCGTCGACGACGACGGCGCCGGGCGCGAAGGCCCGCAGCGCGGTCTCCGCGTCGCGGGCCCCGTGCGCCGCTAGGTAGGCCCGGATCGGAGCCGGGAGCTGGTCGGGTCGGATGCTGGTCGGAGTGCTCATGGCCCGACCGTGCGCCGTCCCGGCGCGGGAGGGTCAAGTGCTGGACCCTCCCCCGGGGGGAGGGTGCACAGTGCCCCCGTGCTGGCGATCGGCGAGTTCTCCCGGCTGACCCACCTGGGCGTGCGCACGCTGCGCCGCTACCACGACGCGGGGCTGCTCGGGCCGGCGTGCGTCGACCACGCCACCGGCTACCGCTACTACACCGCCGAGCAGATCCCGGCCGCCCAGGTCATCCACCGGCTGCGCGAGCTCGACGTGCCCCTGCCCGAGGTCCAGCGCATCCTCCGCTCCCCCGACCCCGCCTCGCGCGCCGCGCTGGTGGCCGACCACCCGCAGCGGCTGGAGTCGGAACTCGAGCGCACCCGGGCCGCCGTCGCCTCGCTGCGCCGGCTGCTGCAGCCCGAGCCGCCGCCCCTGGATGTCGAACTGCGCGCCGTCCCGGCGGCGACGGTCGCCGCCGTGGAGGACGACGTGGCGCACGACGAGCTCCTCGCCTGGTACGCCGGGGCCATGGCCGAGCTGGACGCGGCGGTCGAGGAGCCGGTCGGTGCCCCGGGCACGCTGTGCGACAACGCCCTGTTCGAGCACGGGCGGGGCCACGTGCTCGTCTACCGGCCGACCGCCCGTCCCCCGCGCCGCGGCCGGGTGCACCCGGTCACCCTGCCGGCCGTGGAGCTGGCCGTGACCACCCACGCCGGCCCGCACGACGACATCGACGTCACCTACGGCGAGCTGGGAGCCTGGGTGGTGGCCAACGCGCTCGCGGTGGCCGGGCCGGTGCGGGAGCGCTACCCGGTGGGCCCCCGCGACACGGACGACGCGTCGGCGTGGCGGACCGAGATCGGCTGGCCGGTCTTCCACGTCGGACCGGGCTGATCCCGCCCGGTTCCCGACCTGCCCGCCAGCGGCCGTCAGCGGGAGATCGACAGGTCGGCCGCGTACCCCAGGCGTCGCAGCCCGGCCACCAGCCGCCGGCCGGCGGCGACCCGGTCCGGGCCGCTGAGCTGGAACAGCAGCCGCACGGGGCCGCTGCGCGGGACGTACAGCCCCGGGTTCCCCGGCTGCCCTTCGGCCGCGAGGGCGGCAGCGACGTCGTCCGGGACGTCGACCGAGCGGCGGTCGGGGTCGACCGGCTCGGCGGGGGTCACGCTCAGCACGACCGACGTGGACACCGGCCGACCGTAGCGGCGCCCCCGACCTCCGATCAGGCCTCAGCCGAGCCGGTGGGCCGCGGCCGCGGCCAGCGCGCCCAGGCTGTTGGTCGCCAGGTGGAGCAGGAGGGGGGCCAGCAGGCTGCCGCTGCGGAGCCGCAGCCACGCGAAGAAGATCCCAGCCGCGGCCGTGGCGGCGCAGCCAAGGAGGACGACGGCGAACAGCCCCACCGGCCCGTCGGCCACCGTGTTGGCCGTCGCGGCGCTCAGGGTGGGCCGGATGTGCCAGATGCCGAAGACGCCCGCCGACACCGCGACCGCCGCACGCGGCGGGAGCAGCCGCAGCAGCGCCGCCAGCAGGACGCCGCGGAAGGCGACCTCCTCCCACACCACGGTGCCGAGCGGGATCCGGACCAGCGCCTGGTGGGCGACCTCGCCGGCACCGGCACCGGCGAGCCGCGCATCCGCCAGCAGCGGGCGCACCGCCGGAACGGCGAGGGCGACGGCGTAGCCGGCGGCGACCACGGCGGCGCATCCCCCGCCCCACCGCAGCCCGGCCCGGGCGCGACGCGGGTCCAGCCCCAGCTCCCGCCGGCTGATGCCGGTGGACCGCGCACCCGCGACGAGCAGCCCCGTCGCGGCCAGGTTCACCGCGACGTAGGACCCCGGGTAGCCCGGCACCCGGGTGATGACGACGTTGTTCCAGGCGCCGAGGAGCACCGCGACGGAGGCGGCGAAGACCAGACCGTCCCGGCGGCCTGCTGCGCGAGCGTGCACGCGAGCGTTCTTCCCCCGTCGCGCGCCGGCTCACCTCCGGTGCCGTGGCACAGCCCTCCGCCGCCCTCGTGGCGGTGTGCGGCGAGCTCTCGGTCGGCGCGCTCCCCGAGGCATAGGTTGCCGCCGTGGACGTCGTCGTGGAGGTGGGTGGCTGGGAGCACGAGTGCTGCGGGGAGGCCGTCGAGCGGAACCAGCTGGTGGACTTCAGCTGCATCCGCTACCAGGGGCCAGACGGCCGGGAGCGGCTCGCGGAGAGCCACCACGGCGGGCTCGACGTCCGGGCCGACGAGCGCGTCCGGGGGCGGGTGACCGACATCCAGGTCGTCCGGGACGGAGGAGTCGCGCAGGCCGTCCTCCGCCTCCCGAGCGGGCAGGCGCTGCGCGGCTTCGACGACGGGGACGACGGCCACCTGGAGGACCCGTGGACCGGTGACCTGCTGCCCTCGGGCAGTACCGAGTTCCTCGTGACCGTGCGGACGTCGCGCTGACGGCGGACGGGGCCAGCCATCCACGTCGGCACGGACGCCGGCGGAACCCGACGCACGAGGAGACCCCGCCTCGGCCGCCGACGGCGTCGTCGCGGACCGGCCCTCGCCCGCCGTCGCAGGTGCCCCGTCCGCCGAGGCCTCAGCGGTTGCCGTCGTCCTCCCTGGCCGACGGCGACCGCTCCTCGGCGAGCCGGTCGGCGAACAGCGGCGGCAGGTAGCGCAGCATCAGCGCCGACCACACCACGTGGGTGAGCACCGGCGCCTGGATCCCCCCGGTGATGCGGCGCTGCTGGGCGAAGATCAGCCCCATCGGCACGCTCGCCAGCACCAGCGCCGGGTTCCGCGTGGCGGTGGTGGCCAGCCCGTAGACCGCGGTCGAGACGAGCACCGGCCGCCGGGTGCCCGCCGCCGCGTAGAGCGCGCCGCGGAAGAAGACCTCCTCCGCGACGCCGTTGGCCAGGGTGGTGGCCGCGACGAGCGGGGCCGAGCCCTGGTCGGCGTACCGGAGCACCGACCCGATCGCCCGGGCCAGGACCGGGATCCGGCGGGCGACCAGCGCCGCGCCGTAGAAGATTCCGAAGGCCCCGACCCCGGAGGCGATCGGCGTGAGCACCGGCCGCTTGAGCAGGTCCCCCGGCCCGAACATCCGCCCCAGGTGCAGCGGCCCGGACGCCAGCCCGCCCACCACCCACGTGCCTGCGACGCCGAGGGTGAGCCCGTAGAACCGCGGCGACCCCGGCGGCGTCGACAGCGAGACGCCCAGCAGCGAGGCGCCGGCGACCGCGACCGCGCCGGTGACCCGCCGCCGCCGCCGGAAGGCCTCGTCGCTCTCCCAGTGGTCGCGCGGCACGCGGCGCAGCAGGGGCAGCACGGCCCGGTGCGCCCGCGCCCGGAGCGCCCGGGACACCCGCCCGCGGCTCACCGCCGCGCTCCCCGGCTGAGCCACCCGCCGCGCCGCTCCCCCACCTGCTGCCGGCGGTCCCGCGCCCGCTCGACGAGCGCGGTCATGACCATCTCGTCGTAGTCCATCGGCTCGAACGGGACGACCGAGCGGATCGCGTCGTCGGTGACGACCACCTCGATGGTCATCGAGTCGATGAGCGACCGGCCGGTGGCGACGTCGACGTCGGTGACCAGGGCCAGCCACCGCGAGGACAACTGCGGGCTGAGCAGCGGCACGGGGACGACGAACAGGTGCCGGTTCTGGATGTCGGCGACCCGGGTCAGCATCTGCAGGTAGGTGAGCACCTCCGGGCCCCCCACCTCGAACACCCGCCCCTCGGCCTCCGGGGCGTCGAGCACCCCGACCAGGTACCGGACGACGTCGGCGACGGCGATCGGCTGCGTCCGGGTGCTGACCCAGCGGGGGGTGACCATGGCCGGCAGGTGGGCGACGAGCTGCCGGGTCATCTCCCAGGACACGCCGCCGTGGCCGACCACGATCCCGGCGCGCAGCACCGTCACCGGGACGCCGGTGCCACCGAGGAGCTGCTCGACCTCGCGGCGGCTGCGCAGGTGACGGGACAGCTGCTCGCCGTCCTTGCCGAGACCCCCGAGGTAGACGATCCGGCCGACGCCCGCTGCGGCGGCGGCCCTGGCGAAGGCGCGCGCCGCGTCGGCGTCCTTGCGCTCGAAGTCGGGGTCGCCGAGCGAGTGGACGAGGTAGTAGGCGGCCTCGCAGCCCTCGAGCGCCGCCCGCAACGACGCCTCGTCACCGACGTCACCGGCGACCGGGGTGCCGGCGCCGGTGTAGCGCTCCGGCCGGCGGGTCATCCCGCGGACGTCGTGGCCGGCCTCCTCCAGCGCGGTGGCCAACCGGCTGCCCACGAAGCCCGACGCGCCGGTGACCAGGATCCTCACCGGGCCAGCCTGCCCCGGGCCGACAGGGGGCGCGACCCGGCCGCGCGGCCGCCCGTCGTCGCCGGCTCCGCCCGAGCCGCGGCGGCCCCCCGGGCCCTTGGCGGACGGGCCGGCGGACCCATCGACGCAGCAGGTGCCTCGTGGCCGGGAGCAGCATCAGGACGGTCCTCCACGGGTGGGGTCCCGACGTCGTCCGCGAGGTCCGCAGCGGGTCGGGCACGACGCGCCGTTCCCGGTGCTCGCCGTGCGCCCCGCTCGGACTCGCTAGCCTCCCGCGGGTGACGGGCAGACCGCAGCGGGACCGGCTCGGGCACCGGGGGGCAGACGACGACCGGGTGCCGGGTGGTGCGGGCGCCCGGCAGCGGGGGTGGCTGGTCGGCGCCATGGCGTCAGGGCTCGTGCTGGCCGGGCTCGCGCCGCTCGCCGTGCTGGTCTCGGGTGGCTCGGTCGCCGCCATGGACCTCATGAGCGATCCGGTGGAGGTGACCGGGATCCCGTGGTTCGTGGGCGGCGTCGCCTCCCTCAACCAGTTCGTGTGGGCGGCCGGCGCGGCGGTGTTCCTCCTCGCCGCTGTCGGGCGCGGCACGTCGATGCCCGGCTGTCGGCGGCGCTGGCCGGGTGGGGCCTGCTGACCGCGGTCCTCACGCTGGACGACCGGTTCCTCCTGCACGAGGTCGTCCTCCCCTACCTGGGGGTCCCCGAGGTGCTGGTGTACCTGGTCTACGTGGTCGTCGTCCTCGCCCTGCTCGTGGGCTTCCGGTCGGAGCTCACCGGGCAGCCGGAGGTGGTCCTCCTGCTCCTCGGGCTGGGCGCCTTCGCGATCTCCGTCGGCCTGGACCTGACCGGGTGGGACTCGACGGTCCGGCGGGTGGCGGAGGAGACCGCGAAGATGATCGGCGCGACCGCCCTGCTGTGCTTCCCGTCGGCGATCCTGGTCCTGCACCTCCGCCGCCTGCCGGGCCGGTCCTGAACCCGTGGCCGGCCCCGCCGCCGGTGGCGGGGCGTCACCTGGTCAGGGCGGGGTCGTGCCGCGGTCGCGCTCCTGCTCCACCACCGCCTCGAGGTCCTTCAGCCGGTCCAGGCCCTGCAGCGGCCGGCGCATGCGGTGGTTGCCCGCCAGCCGGTCCCGGGTGCGCTCCAGGAAGGCCCAGTACCCGGCGGTGTAGGGGCAGGCGTCCTCGCCGAGCCGCTTCCGCGGGTCGTACCGGCAGCCGCCGCAGTAGTCGCTCATCCGGTCGATGTAGGCGCCGCCCGAGGCGTAGGGCTTGGTGGCGAGCACCCCGCCGTCGGCGTGCTGGCTCATGCCGACGACGTTGGCGACCATCACCCACTCGTAGCCGTCGACGAAGGTCTCGTGGAACCAGTCGGTCATCGCCGAGGGGTCGATGCCGCGCTGCAGCGCGTAGTTGCCCAGCACCATCAGCCGCGGGATGTGGTGCACCCAGCCGTCCCGCCGCAGGTCGCCCAGCACGCCGGAGAGGCAGGCGGCGTCCACCGCGGAGTCGTCGAGGCCGGCCAGCCAGGCCGGCACCCCGGCCCGCGCCCCGAGGAAGTTCCGGTGCCGGAAGTCGCGGCCGAGGTGCCAGTACATGTGCCAGATGTAGTCGCGCCAGCCCATGACCTGCCGCACGAAACCCTCGACGCTGTTGAGCGGCAGCGGCGCCCCGTCGGCGACCGGGTCCCGGTACCGCTGCTCGGCCTGCGCGACGACGTCGAGGGGGTCGAGCAGCCCGAGGTTGAGCGCCGGGGACAGCAGCGAGTGCGCCAGCCACCGCTCGCCGGCCAGCATCGCTTCCTCGTGCGGGCCGAAGGCGCCGAGGCGGTGGTCCAGGAAGTCGTCCAGCCGGCGCAGCGCCTCCCGCCGGGTGACCGGGAACAGCCGCGGGCCGTCGTCCCCCACGAAGGAGACCTCCCCGGCCGCCTCCCACCGGTCGAGGTCGGCGCGCACCTCCTCGTCGATCCCGTCCTCCTGCGGCCACCACGGCTCGGGCGCCGGGGAGCGGCCGTCGGCGGGCGGTGGCTGCCGGTTCTCCTCGTCGAGGTTCCACCGGCCGCCGACCGGGCCCGCGCCGTCCATGAGGACGTCGTGCCGCCGCCGGGCGTCGCGGTAGAAGTCCTCCATCAGCAGCCGCTGCCGGCCCCGCCCGGCGGCCCAGGCCGCGAACTCCGCCTGGGTGCTCACGAAACCGCGGGCGGCCAGCACCTCCAGCCCGGGACGGCGGAGCACGAAGTCACGGCTCCCCCACGACGTCGGGGCGCAGACGCTCAGCGGCTCGGCCACCCGGTCCAGCGCCTCCGCGTAGGTGCCGACCTGGTGGAACTCGGCCTGGTCGCCGAGCTCGGCCGCGCGGTGCCGCAGCGCGGAGAGCACCAGGTGCGCCTTCTGCCGGTGGAAGCGCCGCCGGCCGAGCACCGCGCGTGACTCGACCAGCAGCACCGGCTGGTCGGGCTCGTCGAGGAAGTGCGGGCCGAGCTGGTCGGCGAAGCACCACCGCCGCGTCGCCGGGGCGCTGTCCGGGAAGTCGGCGAGGGCGGGGTCACCCACCCCTCCCCCACGACCGCGCGTGCTCGCCGCCACCGGCCCCACCTCCCGGCGGACATCGTGCGGCGCCCGCCGCTCCGGGCGCGACCGGAACGGCGGGCCGGTCAGCCCCGCCGGGCGGTGCCGAGGACGTGCGGGGCCATCGGGAGGGGGACGCGGGTGTCGGGCATGCGGCACCGCTCCACCGTCTCCAGGGTGAAGCCGCCCGCGGCGATCCCGGCAGCCGTGTCCCGCCCGAGGTGGCACCCCCCTCCGACCAGCGGCCACACGGTCCGGTCGAGCACGTCCTGCACGGTCGTCAGCGGCGGCTGCTCGGCCCGCACGTGCTCCCAGAAGACCAGCCGCCCACCGGGTCGCAGCACGCGGTGCAGCTCCCCCAGCGCCCGCGGCTGGTCGGCCACGCTGCAGAGCACGAGCGTGACGACGGCGGTGTCGAACGTCCCGTCGGCGACCGGCAGGGCTTCCGCCACGCCGCCGACGACGCGCACCGGCACGGGGGCGTGGGCGGCGGCCCGCTCGGCCAGCCGGCGGAGGTGCGGCTCCGGCTCGACGGCGACCACGGAGGCGACCGCGGGCGGGTAGTGCGCGAAATTCGTGCCCGAGCCCGCGCCCACCTCCAGCACCCGCCCGTTCGTGCCGGCGAGCAGCCCCGCCCGGACCTCGGCCCACCCGTGCCGCTCCGCCGCGGCGGCCAACCGGCCGTAGACGCGGGCGAACACGGGGTGGCGGGTGGCGGCGGTCCCCGGTGGCACGGCTCCAGCATGCACCCGGACGCCCGGCGTCGGCCGCCGGGAGCTGCGCCGACGACCCTCGGCCCCCAGCTCGGGCGCCGTCCGGCAGAGTGGTGCGGTGTGCGCGCTGCCCCCGGGGGTAAGCGCGCCGGGACGAGGGCGGCGCAGGGAGGACGGCGGCCGCCCGCCACACCTCACGAGCGGACCTGATGACCGGCAACGCCACACACCGATTCAGCAACACCGCGATCCTCGCGGTGCAGACCGCGGACGCGCCGCAGGTCGTCACGTCGGCTGACTTCGACGAGCAGCTGGGGAAGACCTACCAGCGCGTCGGGCTGCGGCCCGGGCTGCTGGAGCGGCTCGCCGGGATCACGGAGCGGCGCTGGTGGGCCGACGGCGCCTCGTTCGTCGACGGCGCCGCCACCGCGGGCGCCAAGGCGATCAGCGAGAGCGGCGTCGACCCGGCGCACATCGGGCTGATGGTCAACACCTCGGTCAGCCGCAAGCACCTGGAGCCCTCCACGGCCGTCGCCGTCCATGACGCCCTCGGGCTGCCGAGCTCGTGCCAGAACTTCGACGTGACCAACGCCTGCCTGGGCTTCATCAACGGCATGGAGCTGGCCGCGGCGATGATCGACGTCGGGATGGTCCAGTACGCCCTGGTGGTCAACGGCGAGGACTCCCGGCCCGTGCAGGAGCGCACCATCGACCTGCTCAACCGGCCGGACACCGTCGCCAAGGACGTGATGGGCCACTTCGCCACGCTCACCCTCGGCTCCGGGGCCGTGGCGATGGTCCTCGGCCGGGCCGACGAGCACCCCGAGGGCCACCGGCTGGTCGGCTCCGTCAGCCGGGCCGCGACCCAGCACCACGGGCTGTGCACCGGCGACAACGACGGGATGCACACCGACCTCAAGGGCCTGCTCGACGCCGGCCTCGCCCTGTCCGGCGAGCTCTGGGCGGACGCCGCCGCCGAGTACGACTGGGCGCAGGGCATGGACCGCTACGTCATCCACCAGGTGTCCAAGGTCCACACCGGGGCGCTGTGCGACCGGTTCGGCATCGACCGGTCGCTCGTGCCCACGACCTTCCCGACCCGCGGCAACCTGGGCCCCGCGTCGGTGCCCTTCACGCTGGCCGGGGAGGCCGGCACGCTCGCCGGCGGCGACCGCGTGCTGCTGATGGGGATCGGCTCCGGTCTCAACGCCTGCTGCCTCGAGATCGCCTGGTGACGGCGGCTCCGCAGGCCGAGCTGCCGGGGCTGGACCCCGCCTGGTCGCGGTGGGTCACCGTGCCGGGGCGGGACGGCGAGAAGCACCGCTGGCACGTCCTGGACAACGGCGTCCACGACCCGGTCGGGACCCTGCTCTGCGTCCACGGCAACCCGACGTGGTCCTACCTGTGGCGCCGCCTGGTCGCCGCGGCACCGCCGGGGTGGCGCGTCGTCGCACCCGACCAACTGGGCATGGGGTGGTCGGACCGTCCTCCGGCACCGCGGACCCTCGACCGGCGGGTGGCCGACCTGGGAGAACTCACCGCCGCGCTGGGCATCAGCGGCCCGGTCGTGACGGTGGCCCACGACTGGGGCGGCATCATCTCGCTGGGCTGGGCCCTCGAGCACCGGCAGGACGTGCGGGGCGTCGTCCTCACCAACACCGCCGTCGCCATGCCGGAGGGCGACCTCGGGCCGGCGCTGATCCGGCTGGCGCACGCCCCCGTCCTGCGCTCCGCCGTGACCCAGGCCAGCTCCGTGTTCGTCCGCGGGGCGACGGCGCTGTCGCGGCCCGCGCTGCCCCGGGAGGTCCGCCGCGCCTACGCGCAGCCCTACCGGTCGGCCGAGCAGCGGCGGGCGGTGGGCGAGTTCGTCGCCGACATCCCCTTCCGGCCGGGCCACCCCTCGCGCGCGGCGCAGGAGGCGATCGCCGAGGGCATCCGTACGCTGGACGTCCCGGCGCTGCTGCTGTGGGGGCCCCGGGACCCGGTCTTCGGCGAGAAGTACCTCGCCGACCTGCGGGAGCGGCTGCCCCGCGCGGACGTGCACCGCTACGAGGGCGCTTCCCACCTGCTCCCGGAGGACGCGCCGGGGTACGCCGAGGCGGTCGCGGCGTGGGTGACCGGCACGGTCGCAGCGGCGCCGGCCGCCCCGGCGGCCGGCGCGGCGGCGGAACCGGCGGCCGGCGCGGCGGCGGAGCCGGCGCGGCCCTGGGCCTCGCTGGCCGCGCGCGCGCACGACGACTCCCCGGCCGTCGTGGCGGCCGCCGGGTCCTCGGTCACCTGGGCGCAGCTGGCCCGCCGGGTGGACGACCTCGCCGCCGGGCTCGCGGCAGCGGGCGTCCGCCCGGGCGACCGGGTGGCGATGCTGCTGGAGCCCTCCGCCGACCTGACGGCAGCGGTGTACGCCACCTGGCGCGCCGGGGCCGTCATCGTCGTCGCCGACAAGGGGCTCGGCCTCCGCGGCATGCGGCGCGCGCTGCGCGGCGCGGCCCCCGACCACGTGCTCGGCAGCACCGCCGGGCTGGCCGCCGCTCGGGCGATGGGCCTGCCCGGGACGCGCGTCCTGGCCGGCCCGGCGTCGGCACGGGTCCGCCGGGCCCTCGGCGCCGAGCACGACCTGGCCGCGCTGGAGGCGCTCGGCCGCACCTCGCCCGCGCCGGCGGAGGCGCCGCCGGACGCCGACTGCGCGGTCGTCTTCACCTCCGGGGCCACCGGCCCGGCCAAGGGCGTCGTCTACACCCAGCGCCAGGTCGGCGCGCAGCTGGAGCTGGTGCGGGCGGCGTACCGCCTGGCGCCGGGTGACGCGCTGGTCGCCGCCTTCGCCCCCTTCTCCATCCTCGGACCGGGCCTGGGGATCGCCTCGTCGGTGCCGGACATCGACGTCACCGCGCCCGCGACGCTCACCGCCGCGAAGCTGGCGGACGCCGCGGCCGCGGTGGACGCCACCGTGGTGTTCGCCGCGCCGGCCGCCCTCCGCCGGGTCGCCGCCACCGCCCCCGAGCTGACCGGCGAGCAGCGGTCGGCGCTGCGCCGGGTCCGGCTGCTCATGTCGGCCGGGGCGCCCGTGCCGGTGCCCCTCCTGCAGGAGCTCCGCGAGACCTTCCCGGTGGCCGAGCTGCACACGCCCTACGGCATGACCGAGGCGCTGCCCGTCACCGACGTCTCCCTCGGCGACGTCGAGGCCGCCGGGCCGGGGAACGGCGTCTGCGTCGGCCGGCCGGTGCCCGGCGTCGAGCTCCGCATCAGCCCGCTGTCCCCCACGGGCGCCGCCGACGGGCCGCTCACCGACGCCGCGGACGTGACCGGCGAGGTCGCCGTGCGCGCGCCGCACGTCAAGGACCGCTACGACGCCCTGTGGGTCACCGAGCGCGCCGCCGGCCGCGACCCGGGGTGGCACCGCACCGGGGACGTGGGGCACCTCGACGGCGCGGGCCGGCTCTGGGTCGAGGGCCGGCTGGCGCACGTGCTCACCACCGCGGACGGCCCGGTCACCCCGGTCGGCCCGGAGCTGCGCATCGAGTCGCTGGACGCCGTCGCCGCTGCGGCGGTCGTCGGCGTCGGCCCGGGAGGCGCCCAGGTCGCCGTCGCCGTCGTCGTGCCCGACGGCGGGCGGCGCCGGCGGGCCCGCTCCGGGCGGCTCGCCGTGGCGCCCGACGACCTCGCCGGTGCGGTGCGGGCAGCGGCCGGGGTCGACCTGGCCGCCGTGCTCGTCACCGGGGCGCTGCCGGTCGACATCCGGCACCAGTCGAAGGTCGACCGGGCGGTGCTGGCGCGCCGGGCGACCCGGGCCCTCTCCGGCACACCGGTCCGGTGGACGAGCGGCCGATGAGGGTCCTGGTCACGGGGGCGAGCGGCATGCTGGGGCGGGTCACCGTCCAGCGGCTGCTGGCCCGGGGCGACGAGGTGACGGTCCTGCAGCGCCGCCCCTCCGGCCTGCCCTGCGCCGAGGTGCTCGGGGACGTCGCGGAGCCCGCCGTGGTGGCACGCGCCGCCGCCGGTCAGGACGCCGTGGTGCACGCCGCGGCGAAGGTGGACGTCACCGGCCGGTGGGCCGAGTACGAAGACGCCAACGTCCAGGGGACGAGGAACGTCGTCGCCGCCTGCGCCGCCGCCGGGGTCGGTCGGCTCGTGCACGTGTCCTCCCCGTCCGTCTCGCACGCGGGCACCCCGCTGTTCGGGGCCGGGGCGGGGCCCGCCGACCCGGCGCGCGCCCGCGGCTCCTACTCCCGCTCGAAGGCGCTGGCCGAGCAGGTCGCGCTGGACGCGGACTCGGCCGGCCTCGCCGTGCTCGCCGTGCGCCCGCACCTGGTGTGGGGGCCCGGCGACGAGCAGCTCGTCGCGCGGATCGTGGCACGGGCCCGGGCGGGCCGTCTCCCGCTCATCGGCTCGGGCGCCGCGCTGATCGACACCACCTACGTCGACAACGCCGCGGCCGCCCTCGTGGCCGCGGTCGACGCCTGCGGGGCCGTGCACGGCGAGGCGCTGGTGGTCTCCAACGGCGAGCCCCGCCCGGTGGCCGAGGTGCTCCGGCGGCTCTGCGCGGCGGCCGGCGCGCCCCCGCCGCGGGGCCGGGTGCCGGCGCACGCGGCCTGGCTGGCCGGCGCCGTGGTGGACGGGGTGTGGTCGGTGACCGGACGGCGCTCGACGCCGCCGCTCACCCGGTTCCTCACCGAGCAGCTCACGACGGCGCACTGGTTCGACCAGCGGCGCACCCGGGCCGCGCTCGGCTGGCGCCCGGAGGTCGGGCTGGACGAGGGCTTCGCCCGGCTGGCCGCCTGGTACGGCGCGTCCGGGTAGCGCCGGCCCCGGCCGGCGTCCGGGCGTGTCCCCGACCGGACGGCGGGTAGCGGGGGTGGGTGGCTCCCTCTCCCGCGCCTGCCCCCGACCGGACCGCCGACCTCGAGGCGGTGCTCGCGGAGGTCGCCGAGCAGACGCGGCACCTCGCCGAGGAGGGCCGGGTGCAGGAGCAGCCCGAGGAGCTGCCCTCGGCCGAGCCCACCAGGTTCGGGCTGGCGCTGGCCGAGCTCGACGGCACGGAGCACGTGACCGGTGACGCCGACGTCGGCTTCGCGATCCAGAGCGTGGTGAAGGTGTTCGCGCTCACGGCCGCCCTCCGGCTGGTCGGCGAGGACCTGTTCGAGCGGGTCGGCCGCGAACCCTCCGGCGACCCGTTCAACTCCCTCATCCAGCTGGAGCACGAGAAGGGCGTCCCGCGGAACCCCTTCATCAACGCGGGCGCCCTCGTCGTCTGCGACGTCCTGCTGGAGGCGGCCGACGACCCCTACGGCGCCGTCGCGGGCCTCCTCGGCGACCTGGTCGGCGAGGAGGCGACCGTGGACCGGACCGCGCTGGAGGCGGAGCGGGAGGGCAGCTCCCTCAACCAGGCCATCGGCCACCTGATGAGCTCCTTCGGCAACGTGCACCACCCGGTGGAGGAGGTCGTCGAGCTCTACGTCCGCCTGTGCTCGATCACGGTGACCACCCGCACGCTGGCCCGCGCCGCCCGCTTCCTCGCCGACGACGGCGTCAACCCGCTGACCGGCGCGGCGGTGCTCTCCGAGCCCCTCGCCCGACGCGTCAACGCGCTGATGCTGACGTGCGGCACCTACGACGCGGCCGGCCAGTTCGCCTACGACCTGGGCTTCCCGTGCAAGAGCGGGGTCGCGGGCGCGGTCATGGGCGACGTGACCGGGCGCTTCGGCGTCTGCGCGTGGTCGCCGCCGCTGGACGAGAAGGGCAACTCACGCGCGGGGCGGGCGGCGCTGCACCTGCTGTCGGAGCGGCTCGACCTGTCCCTGCTGTGACCGGGCGCGATCACGACCGCGCCGTCAGGCCCCGCCGCAGCTCGTCCAGGGCCTGCGCGAGGTCCACCCGCGGCGTCCAGCCCCACCGGCGCGCGCGGTCGGCGCGCAACTGCCCGGTCCACACCGGCTCGTCGGTCCACACGGGCTCGACACCGAGAGCATCCGCCACCGTCCCGAGGTAGTCCCGCCACGTCGCGGGCTCCCCCGCCACGACGACCGGCGTCGTCCCCCCGGCGACGGGGCCCTCCTCCGGGTCGCCGGCGGTCGCGATGGCGCCGGTGGCGACGTCGGCGATCAGCGCCGCCAGGTCGTCGACGTGCACCCACGCCCAGGTCTGCGAGGGGTTCGCCCGGTTCTCCCCGTCGCGGACCGCCTGCGGCCGCAGCGTGTTCCACACCGAGGTCTCGCCGGGCCCGAGGATCGCCGGCGGGCGCACCAGCACCGTCGTCAGCCCGCCGACCTCCGCCAGCGCGGCGTCCGTGGCGATCTTCGTGTCGGGGTAGTCCCCGCTGCCCTCGGGCAGGAGGGCACCGTCCTCGGCGACGTCGCCGACCCCGGCCGAGCGGTCGTAGACGCCGGCCGTGGAGACGTGCACCAGCCGGGCGACGCCGGCGTCCCGCGCGGCCGGCGCGATCACCGGGGTGCCCTCGACGCCCACCCGGTGCTGCACCTCCCGGGGCGAGCCCATCGGGTGCACGGTCGTCACCACCGCGTCGGCGCCGGCGGTGACCTCCCGGGCGAAGGCGTCGTCCGCGAAGTCCCCCACGTGCTCGGTGACGCCGTCGAGCGCGGGTGCGCTGCCGGCGCGGCGGACGACGGCGCGCACCTCCGCCGACCGCTCGGCGAGGGCGCGGCACACGGCGGTGCCCACCAGCCCGTTCGCACCGGTGACCACGACGACGGGGGTGGGAGAGGCCATGCCGCCCACCCTGCCAGCGACCTCCCCGGCCCGCCTGTGCTGGCCTGTCCAGGGTCAGAGCTGGAGCACCGCGGCGGCTCCCTCGTACGCCGCGGCGACGCCGTCGGGGTCGTGCCCGTCCAGACCGTCGAGGACGAGACCGTCGTCGATCAGCGTCGCCGCCTCCCGGAACACCTCACGGGCGGTCCCCTGGTCGACGTCGGGTCGGCTCCGGGCAGCCGCATCCGCGGCGGCGAGGAACCGGTCGAGGAAGGGTGGGGCTGCGCGGCCGGTCGCCATGGCGGGAACCTGCCAGCGCACCCACTCCCCCGCAAGCAGGTACGGCGCCACGTGGCGCGCCCGTCCGACCGGTGACTCGAGGCGTCACGGCACGCGGGCCCTGCACCGCCGGCCACGGCGGCGCCGGGCCCGCGTGGGCCCGCGGTCAGGCGACCTTGCCCGCCATCCCGTGGGGGTCGAGCACGAACTTGCGCGGCGCCCCCTGGTCGAACTCGGTGTAGCCGCGCGGGGCCTCTTCCAGCGGGATCACCGTGGCGTTGACCGCCTTCGCGATCTGCACCTTGTCGTGCAGGATCGCCATCATCAGCTGGCGGTTGTACCGCATGACCGGGCACTGGCCGGTAGTGAACACGTGCGACTTCGCCCAGCCCAGGCCCAGCCGGATGGACAGCGACCCGGTCTTCGCGGCCTCGTCCACCGCACCCGGGTCACCGGTGACGTAGAGGCCCGGGATGCCGAGGGCGCCTCCGGCCCGGGTGAGGTCCATCAGCGAGTTCAGCACCGTCGCCGGCGCCTCCTGCTGCGACCCCGGTCCGTGCCCGCGCGCCTCGAAGCCGACGGCGTCGACGCCGCAGTCGACCTCGGGCTCGCCCAGGATCTGCTCGATCTGGTCCTTCGGGTCGCCCTTCGACACGTCGATCGTCTCGCAGCCGAAGCTGCGGGCCTGCGCGAGCCGGTCCTCGATCAGGTCCCCCACGATGACGACGGCGGCACCGAGCAGCTGCGCCGAGGCGGCCGCGGCCAGCCCGACCGGCCCGGCGCCCGCGATGTACACCGTCGACCCGGTGGTGACCCCGGCGGTGTAGCAGCCGTGGTACCCCGTCGGGAAGATGTCGGACAGCATCGTCAGGTCGGTGATCTTCTCCAGCGCCTGGTCGCGGTCGGGGAAGCGCAGGCAGTTGAAGTCCGCGTACGGCACCATCACGTACTCGGCCTGGCCACCGGTCCAGCCGCCCATGTCGACGTAGCCGTACGCCGAACCCGGCCGGTCGGGGTTCACGGTCAGGCAGAGGCCGGTCTTGCCCTCCTTGCAGTTGCGGCAGCGGCCGCAGGCGATGTTGAAGGGCACGCTGACGATGTCGCCGACGTCGAGGAACTCGACGTCGGCCCCCTTCTCCACCACCTCGCCGGTGATCTCGTGCCCCAGGACGAGCCCCTCCGGAGCGGTCGTGCGCCCGCGCACCATGTGCTGGTCGCTCCCGCAGATGTTGGTCGTGACCGTCTTGAGGATGACGCCGTGCGGTGTCTTGCGCCCGACGTTGGACGGGTGCACGCCCGGCCCGCTCTGGAGCTCGAGCTTGGGGTAGTCGAGGTCCGCGACCTCCACCTTGCCCGGTCCCACGTACCGGACGGCCTTGTTCCCTGCCACGGCGCTCCTCCTGTGGTCCTGGACGGCCCGGGTCGGGCGCGTCCGCTCCGTGGTCCACGCCGGTCGGCGTGGGACCTCTGCACGCGGCGCTCGTTCGACACCGTGTGATGCACCTCACAGGGCGGGTGAGCGGCACACCAGCGCCTGTCACCCGACCCGACGCGTCGAGCACCGAGAGGTCCGGTCCGGCCACCCTCCGTCAGGAGCTCGGGGGTGCGCACCGTTCGTCGTCAGCGGCGACCGCCGCCGGAGGCCACGGCTGCAGCAGGCGATGCGGCGCAGCCGGTCAGGGCACGAGGATGGCCCGGCCCCGGACCTTGCCGGCATCCAGGTCGCGGATCGCGTCCACGGCCCGGTCCAGCGGGTACTGCTGCGTGTGCAGCGTGACCTTCCCTGCCTGCGCGAGCACCATCAGCTCGGCCAGGTCGATGTAGGTGCCGACGATGTTGCCCACGACGTTCTTCTCGCCGGCGACGAACTCCAGCGTCGGGATCCGCAGCTCGCCGCCGTACCCGATCACGTAGAGGGAGCCCGCCGGGCCGGTCATGCGCCAGCCGTCCATCTCCGCACCCTGCTCGGCGACGAAGTCGAAGACGACGTCGGCGCCCCCGCCGGTCAGCTCCTGCACCGCCCGCACCTGGTCGCCGTCGGCCACCACGGTCTCGTCCGCGCCGATCTGCCGGGCCAGCTCCAGGGCGTCGGGGTTCCGGTCGACGACGACGATGCGCGCGCCGGTCAGCGCCGCCAGGCACTGGACGCCGATGTGCCCGAGACCGCCGGCGCCCTGCACGACGGCGGTGGTGCCCGGGTGCAGCAGCGGCAGTGCCTTGCGCACGGCGTGGTAGGCGGTGATGCCGGCGTCAGCCAACGCCGCGACGTCGGCCGGGTTCGTGGACGGGTCGAGCTTCACGCAGGCGCGGGCGGTGGTGCGCAGGTACTCGGCCATGCCGCCGTCGTCGTTCGAGAGCCCGGGGAAGAAGGCGTTCGCGCACTGCATGTCCCGGCCGGCGCGGCACGCCGCGCACAGCCCGCAGCTGGGCTGCGGGTGCAGGATCACGGTGTCGCCGACGGCGACGTTGGTGACCCCCTCGCCGACCGCGTGCACCCACCCGGCGTTCTCGTGCCCGATCACGTAGGGCAGGTCGGGGTTCTGCAGCTCGGCCCACTGACCCTCGAGGATGTGCAGGTCGGTGCGGCAGACACCGGCGCCGCCGATCTTCACGATGACGTCGAGCGGCCCCCGCAGCTGCGGCTCGGGGATGTCGTCGATGTTCGGGTCCTCGTGGTACGCGTGCACGCGGACGGCCTTCACGGGCGGGATCCCTTCGAGACGGTGAGCGGGAGGAGCGGTCGGTCCTCGGGGCGGGGCGCCTGGTCGGCCTCCGACCCCGGGTAGCGGGTGGTGAGCAGCCCGCGGCAGAAGTGCGCGTTGCCGTCGATCGAGATGCGCACCGAGCGGGCCCGGCGCAGGAACAGCGCGGCTGCCTCCGGGGTGGGGCGGGTGCCGTCGGCGTCGACGAGCACGGGCGCGCCGTCGTCCACCGGCAGGCCGAGGGCAGCCCGGCGGTGCAGCAGCGCCTCGGTCGCGCGCTCACCCGCCGGCAGGTCGCCGAGGACGAGCGCGGCCACGTCAGCCCCGGGATCGGTGCGCAGCAGCGCGGTGACCGCCCGCTCCATCGCCGCGGTGTGCGCCTTGCGGGCGAAGGTGGCGCGGAGCTCGTCCAGCGACTCCTCCGCCTCGTGCCCGAAGGTGCCGCGGTAGCCCAGCCCGGCGGCCAGGCCGCGGTTGATCAGGTCGGAGTCGTGGTGGTCGTCGAGCTCGACCACCACGGCCCCCACCCCCGGGACGGCGGCCACCGCGTCCCGTGCGTCGGACGCCATGAGCCAGGCGAAGTTCGGCGCGCAGAACGAGGTGGGCAGCCGCAGGTGCACCTCGGCGGTGGGCGGGTCGGCCGAGTGGTCCACCGCGACCGAGCGGACGAAGCCGAGGTCGGTGATCGGCTCGTCCAGCTCGGGGTCGACGACGGCGCCCAGGGCGGCTCGGATGCCGGCGGCCAGGTCCGGGAGGACGGCGGTCACCGGGCACCCGCCCCCGCGAGGTCCGCGGCTCCGGGCTGGCGCGGGCCGGTGGCGGTCTCGTCGGCGTCGGGCAGCCGCAGCTCCGGGGGCACCGGCAGGTCGTAGAGCTTCGCGGCGTTGAGCCCGAGCACCTTCTTCTTGAGCTCGGTGGTGAGCGGCGCGTACTCCGGGCTCATGTCCTCCGGGATCTGGAAGTCCACGAACTTCTCGACCAGCCACTTCGGGGTCCACAGCGCGTAGTCGCTGGAGAAGAGGATGCGGTCCTCCCCGAGCCAGTAGGTGAGCTCGCCGATGATCTGGGCGAAGTACCGCGGCCGGGTGTGGATGAAGGGCATCGCCACGGCCAGGCCCGCGTGCACGTTCGGCTCCTGGGTGGCGATCCAGCAGAAGTCCTCGAGCCGGGGCAGCCCGCAGTGCTCCACGACGAAGGTCAGGTCGGGGAAGTCGGTGGCCGCGTGGTCGACGTCGGCCACGTCGAAGGCGTCCCGGTCCAGCGGGCGGATCGTGGGGCCCTTGTGGATGTGGATGTTCCGGATGCCGAGCTCCTGGGAGAGCTCCAGGTAGCGGTAGGCCATCGGGTCGGTGAGCTTCCAGCCGCGGGACTCGCCGTGCCAGTCCGCGGTGTAGAGCTTCACGCCCTTGAGGCGCATCCGCTCCGCGGCCTCGCGCAGCGCGGTCAGGCCGTTCTCGCCGTCGCGCGGGTCCCAGTAGTGGTTGTAGGTCAGCTTGTCGGAGTGGGCCCGGGCGAGGGCGAACGCCTCCTCGGTCTGGCCGAAGCCCCGGTGGTAGAACTCGGCGAGCCGGGCGGGCTGGAAGATCGCGTGGTCGACGATGCCGTCCACGAAGACGTCGCGCATCAGCCGCTCGCCGCCCTGGTAGAGGTACTCCTCGTACCCCCACTGCTCGGTCTCCGGGCTGAGGTTGCGGTGGTAGTCGTAGAAGCAGTCGATGAACTGCTTGCCGTGCACGTTGCGCTGGTTCTCCGGACGCGCGTCCCACAGCGCGATGTGGGCGTCCACGATGAAGTAGTCCTCGCCGTCCTTGCGGTACATCTGCCGGCCCCCCAGCTGTTCGGGATGCGACGACGCTCACGCCGCTCGCCGACGACGCTAGAAAGGTCTCGCGCGACCCGGTAGATGTGACCTGTCTCACTTTGAGACGGCCGAGAGGCGTAGCCTGCCGGGCCATCCGGCAACGACACCGGAGCGTGCCCCCGGGGGCCGCTCCCCCGGGGAGGTGCTCCGGCGTGGACGCTGAGCGGTCCGGCCCCCCGCCCGAGCTGCCGGTCCCGGCGCCGCGCCCCGACGGGCGGCTGCCGGCGCCGCGGCTACGGGCGTCCTGGCGGCGCAGCCAGCAGTACGGGGTGCCGCCGGAGGAGGTGCTGCCGCGCTTCACCGGCTCGGTCGACACCGGCTCGCTGCTGTACGAGTGCGGGTCGCAGGTGCTCACCGGCCTGCACGCCACGATCGCCGGCGAGCCGGTGAGCCTGATGGTCGCCGACCCCGAAGGCCTGGTCCTCCTGCGGCTCTGCGACGACGCGGGCATGCGGCGCTCCCTGGACGCGGTGCACCTCGCGCCCGGCTTCTACTACTCCGAGCGGCAGGCCGGCACCAACGGCCTGGGGCTCTCGCTCGCCGACCGCGCCCCCTCGCTGGTCCGGGCGGCGGACCACTACTGCGCCGAGCTCCGCGGCTACACCTGCGCCGCCGTCCCCGTGCTGGACCCGGTCACCGGCGAGCTGGCGGGGTCGATCAACCTCACCACCTGGTCGGACTCCTCCTCCGAGCTCCTGCTGGCCCTGGCGCAGGCAGCCGCCGGCGCGACGAGCGGGCTGATGCTGCAGCGGTCGACCGGGCGGCGGACCGGGTCGGCGCCCCGCGGCGAGGTGTTCCGCGTGGTGCCCGCGGCCGCCGGCGGGGAGGACCCGTGCGTCTCCGCGGGGTGGCGGGCGGCCCTCGCGGCGGCGCGGACGGCCGACGCGGCGGGCCGGGTGCTCGCCGTCATCGGGGAGCCGGGGGTCGGCAAGACGACGCTCGCCGTCCGCGCGCGGCAGCGCCCGGGGCCCGGCCGCCGGGTCCTGCACGCCCGCGCCCCCGCCGACGACGGCGCCGCGTCCTGGCTGGAGCTGTGGACCCCCGAGCTGGGCGACCCCGCGGTGCACGTCGTCGTGTCCGGCACCGAGCGGCTGCCGGCGTGGGCGGCCGAGGAGCTCGCCGCCGCCCTGTCCGCGGCCCGGCGGACCGACGGCCGCCCGCAGCCGTTCGTCCTGACCAGCCGCGAGTACGCCGCACTCCCCGCCCCGCTGGCGCCGCTGGTGGACGCGGTCGTCGAGGTGCCGCCGCTGCGCCTGCGCAGCGACGACGTGATGGCGGTGGCGCACGCCGTCGCCCGGGCCGAGCGGCACCGCCCCGTCGGCTTCACCGCCCGCGCGGTGCGTGCGCTGACCGGCTGCCCTTGGCCGGGGAACACCCGGCAGCTGCGCCGGGTGGTGCGCGAGGCCGTCGCCCGCGCCGACGTCGTGGACGTCCACCACCTCGCCCCGGAGGTCCTCGACGGCGGCTCCCGGCCGCTGAGCCGGCTGGAGCGGCTGGAGCGCGACGAGATCGTGCGGTGCCTCACCGAGCCGGGCACCACGGTCACCCGGGCCGCGCAGGTTCTCGGCATCGGCCGCGCGACGCTCTACCGCAAGATCGCCCACTACGGGCTGGCGCTGCCCGACGCCCCGGGCTGACCGGCGGGCCGGCTCAGCGGTGGGCGGGCGCGTGGTGGCGGGCCAGCACGTCCAGCCCGAAGTCGGCCACCGGGTCGCGCCGGACCGAGTGCGCGTGGTTGGCCCCGCGCTGGGTGTTGTCCCACTCGACCAGCAGCCGCGGGCCGGCTTCCCGCCCGTCGGGCACCCGGAGCGGGCCGCCTGGGAACCGCGGCGGGCCCCGGGAGCGTTGCTCGAGGAGCCGGCCCCCGCCCTGCCCGAGGAGCACCATGACGACCCCTCCGCCGACCGACCCCGCCCTCGCGCTCGAGCTGGGCGAGCTGGGCGACGACGGCGAGCTGACCTGGCTGACGTCGCTGGACCCGACGCTGCTCGCCGTCCTCGGTGGCACGCTGCTGGTCCTCCTGCTGGTGGCGGCACTCGCCGGGTGGCTGGTGCTCCGGCGCGTGCGGCGCAGCCCGCTGGTCGCGCGGAGCCGGGAGCTCGCCTCCCGCGGGCGGGAGCTGGGTCTGCAAGGGGCGACCGCCGTGGCGGCCCGGCGGCTCCCGCCGGGTTCCCGGCGCACCGCGGCGGAGCTGCAGCTCGAGGTCGCCCGCGCCCGCGACCGGCTGCGCCACCACGTGGCCACCGCCCGGGCCGCCGGTGCCCACCTGGGCGAGATACCGGAGCTGCTGCCGTCGCTCGAGGCCGAGGGCGTCCGCCTGGAGCAGTGCCTGCGCCAGCGCGCGCTGGCCGCCGACCCGGCCGACCGGGCCGACGTCGAGCCCGGGGCCCGGGCCTACCTGGCGACGGTCGCCGACGTCTGCGACGCGGTGCTCGAGGCGGAGCGCGCGGTCTCGAACGCACGCCCGGTCACCGGCGTCGCCGACGCGGTCGCCGCGCTGCGCGCGCACACGTCCGCGTACCAGGAGCTCACCGCTCCGCCGCCCCCGCCCCGGATGCCGTCGCCGGGACCGGAGACCCCCGACCGACGGTGAGCACGGCCAGGTAGCCGGCCAGGCCGAGCGCGAGGCAGCCGGCGATCGCCGGCAGGTAGGAGCCCGAGGCGTCGACGGCCGCGCCGGCGACCGGCGCCCCGACGGCGCTGCCGATGCCGGCGCTCGTGTAGAGCACCCCGAGCAGCCCGCCGAGCCGCGTGGTGCCGAAGCGCTCCGCCACGACCGCGGGCCCGATGGCGACGAACCCGCCGTAGCCGACACCGAGGACCACGGCGAAGACGACCAGCACGCCGTACCCGCTGCCCAGCCACCACAGCGCGAAGCTGAGCCCCATCGTCAGGAAGCACCCCTGGAAGGCGCGCAGCGTGCCGACCCGCGCCGCGACCACGCCCAGCAGCAGCCGGCCGGCGGTGCTCGCCAGCCCGATCACCCCGACCAGCGCGGCCGCCGCGACCCGGTCGACGCCCTGCCGCACGGCGTACCCGGGCAGGTGCACGAACGGGACGAACAGCGCGACAGCCATCAGCCCGGACGCCAGGTACAGCCGCCGGTAGTCGGGGTTGCGCACCGCCTCGCGCAGCGTCAGCGCCGCCGGGCCGGACGCCACCGGCGCGGGCTGCACGACCAGCGCGCAGAGCACGAGCACCACCGCGCCGCCCAGGCCCAGCACGAGGTGGGTGGTGCGCCACCCCACCTCGCCGATCAGCGCGGCCGCCAGCGGCGCCACGGCCAGCGTGCCCAGCCCGATGCCCGTCACCGCCACCCCGACCGCCAGGGTCCGCCGCCGCTCGAACCAGCCGCTGACGACCGCCACCATCGGCACGTAGGCGCAGGCGACCCCGATGCCGACGCCGAGGCCGTAGGTGACCAGGCCGATCCACAGCTCCCCGGCCAGCGACGTCGCGGTCAGCCCGGCGCCGAGGGCGACGGCGCCGGCGAGCAGCACCCGGCGCGGGCCGTAGCGGTCCACCGCGACCCCGCTGAGGGCGCCGAGGCCGAAGTAGGTGAGCGAGGTCAGGGCGAAGAACGCCGACGTCGCGCCGCGGCCGGAGCCGAACTCCTCCGCCATGGGGGCGAGGAAGGCGCCGAACGAGTAGGCGATGCCGAAGGTGACGAACATCCCGGCGAAGGCCGCGGCAACCACGCCCCAGCCGCGGGAGGAGTCGACCGCTGCCGGGGCGCGCATGGTCCCGGACCATACGAGACCCCCGGGCATTCAGGGCCGGAAGGGCAGGACCACCACCTCCGAGTCCTGCGTCGGCGGCTCCTCGTCGAACTGGCTGTCCACCAGCAGCAGCTTCCCGCGGGCGACGTCCGCGGTGGTCAGCACCCGCTCGGGGTCGGTGCCCACCTCGGTGACCACCCGCGCCGCGGTGGCGTCGCGGTCCAGCCGCAGGTAGGTGAGGAGCCGCGGGAAGTTGCGGACGGCGACGAGCGTGCGGCCCTGCACGACCAGGCCGTCGGCGGAGGTGAGGTCGGCGTCCCCGGTGTCGACGAGGGTGGGCGCCGCCGTCGCCAGGTCGAAGCGCCACAGCTGGCCGGCCGCGCTGTGCGCCACGACGAGCGAGCGGCGGTCCGGCGCCACCTCGATGCCGTTGAGCCCGAACGTGCCCGGATCCTGCGGGATGGTGGCGGCCGCGTCCGACCACAGCGTCGCCGTCCACCCCCCGTGCTCGCGGGCGACCCGGAAGATGCGCGGGGTGGTCGAGTCGGTGACGTAGGCGGCGCCGTCCGGGCCGACGGCGACGTCGTTGAGGAACAGCGGGCCGTCCACGGGCATGCGCAGCGCCGCCAGCAGGTGGCGGTCGTCGTCGTAGACCCAGAGGTCAGGGGCGTCCGCGGGCGCCCCCTCCTGCGTGCGGTTGTCCCCGCCGGCGACGAACACCCGCTCCCGCCGGTCGGTGGCGATCCCGACGGCGGTGCGGCGACCGTCGGCCAGGGCGGCGTCCTCGTCCAGCCACACCTCGGTCGCGGGGTCGCCGAGCCGGCCGCGGTGGACCTCCCCGCCGGTGGTCTCCGTGACGTAGAAGGTGCGCCGCTCGTCGACGACGTCGATGCCCTCGAACCGGGAGCCCCCGGGGTCGCCGGACAGCAGGTAGGCGCCGGGCGGGCCGCCACGACGGGCGCCGTCAGCGGCGACGGGCGCGGCGAGCGCGAGCACGAGCGGCAGGAGGAGGAAGACCACCGCGGCGGTGCGGCGGAGCGTCGGGCGCATGCGGCCTCCAGGCGGCGTGGCGGTGGACCCCCGTGCGCCCCACACGATGACGCGGGCGGGCCGGGAGCGCCAGCGCCCGCGGCACCGAAACCGGGACGGCCCCCACAATGCGGGGGGCCACCCCTCCCGTCTGCGGCTGTGGGGTGGGCGGTCGCGCGACGAGGGTGGTGCCACGGGGACAGCACACGCACTGCACCCCCCGGAGAGCACCGTGGACACACCCGTCATCACCCGTCGCGACGCGCTGAAGATCGGCGTCCTGAGCGCCGCGGCGCTGACCTTCCCCCTGGCCGGCCCGCTGCGGGCCAAGGAGGCCTCCGAGCTCGACAAGGACCGGATCCCGCGGCCCTACACGCTCGCGTTCCGCCGGCCACCCGTGCTGCAGCCCGCGGGCCGCACGGACGGGCGCGACGTCTACGTGATGACCCAGCAGCAGGTGCGGCGGCAGATCCTGCCCGGCATCGCGACCACGGTCTTCGCCTACAACGGCACGGTCCCCGGCCCGACGATCCGCGTGCCGCGCAACCGCCCGATCATGGTGCGCCAGATCAACGCGCTGCCCGCGAAGCACCCGACGCTGGGCTACGTGCCGTGGACCTCGACCCACCTGCACGGGGCGCCCTCGCTGCCGCAGTACGACGGCTACGCCAGCGACATCACCCTGCCCGGCCAGTACAAGGACTACCTGTACGACAACAGCGAGACGGCGCGGACGCTCTGGTACCACGACCACGGGGTCCACCACACCGCGGAGAACGTCTACATGGGCCTGGCCGGGCAGTACCACGTGCTCGACGGGCGGGAGAACGCACTCGGGCTACCCCGCGGGCGGTACGACGTCCCTGTCATGATCAGCGACGCGGCGTTCGCCGAGAACGGGGAGCTGCTGTTCGACGACAACGGCGAGAACGGCGTCATGGGTGACGTGATCCTGGTCAACGGCCGCCCCTGGCCGGTGCTTCAGGTGGAGCCGCGCAAGTACCGGCTGCGGCTGCACGCGGCGAGCGTCGGGCGCGGCTTCACCCTCCGGCTCACCCGCGGCGCGGTCATGGTGGTGGTGGCGACCGAGGGCGGGCTGGTCCCGGAGGCACAGCCGGTGGACCGGCTCCGGATCGGCATGGCCGAGCGCTACGACGTCGTCGTCGACTTCGCGCCCTTCGCCGGCGAGCAGGTCGAGATGCGCAACGACGGCGTCGACAACTCGATCGACTACGACGACACCGACAAGGTCATGGCGTTCCAGGTCGGCACCGTGGTGACCGATCCGACGAACAACGAGCTGCCCGAGGTGCTGAACCCGGGCTCGCACGTCATGGGTCTCCGCGAGGAGGACGCGGTGCGCACCCGCCACCTGGAGTTCCACCGGCAGAACGGCATGTGGGTGATCAACGACCACACGTGGGACGACGTCGTCCGGTCGGGCTACCGGAAGGCGATCGCCGACCCCGCTCCCGGTGACATCGAGATCTGGAAGATGACGACCTCGGGCGGCTGGTTCCACCCGGTGCACCTGCACCTGACCGATTTCAAGATCCTGGACCGGGACGGCAAGGCTCCCGAGTCGCAGGAGCTCGGCGCCAAGGAGACCGTCTACCTCGCCGAGGGCGAGGAGATCCGGGTCCTCGCCGAGTTCGGGGCGGTGCTGGGGACGAACCCGGACGAGTCCGAGATCCGCCGCTCCGGCCGCTACATGATCCACTGCCACAACGTGTCGCACGAGGACCACGACATGATGACCCAGTTCTGGGTGGGCGGGGAGGGCGCCGGGCCCGACCCGATCACCGCCGCGCCGCCGAAGCCGCTGCCGGCGCCGCCCGTCCCGCCGTTCACCTGAGCGGGCGGCTCAGGGCTGCGCCCCCTCGTCGTCCGCCGTCAGCCACGCCCGCGCCGACCGGTAGTCCTCGGCGACCCCGAGGACCCGGTAGCCGGTGGGGGTGCGCTCCAGCAGCAGCCAGGCGTCGTCGAACGCCTCGACGACGGTGTCGTCGCAGCGGTCGGGCAGCCCGTGGGGGAAGCGGGCGGAGCGGATCTCCCGCTCGTGCGGGGCGGGCGTCACGTGCGGTCAGGACTGCCAGCGACGCTGCACGTCCTCCGCGAAGGCGGTGTACTCGCGGACCGGGAGGACCTCCTCGAGGGTCAGGTAGTGGCTCATGGGCAGGGCGCCCATCACCACCTGGTCGAGCTGGTCGTGCGACTCGACGTCCACGATGCCGATCACCCGCCGCTGGCCGGCGACCTTGTACAGGCTCTTGATCAGCCCCGCCTCCATCGCACCGACCGCCGCCCGGACCTCCCGCTCCCACTCGTCCCAGAACTCGTCGCGGTCCAGCCGCGTGTGGTCGACGCGGAAGCTCAGGTGGAACAGCATCGGGCGCTCCTGTGGTCCGGGCGACGCCGGGCCGACGCCGCTGCTGCCGGGATGGCGGACAGGGTGCCCGTGCGCCCTCCCCCGCGACAAGGGAGGAGGGCGCACGGGCGCGGTCAGCTCGTGTGGTGCACCTCCGGCAGGCCGTACACCGGCGTCGGGATCCCCTCGTACCGGGCCTTGAGCTGCAGGGCCAGGTAGAGCGAGTAGTGCCGCGACTGGTGCAGGTTGCCGCCGTGGAACCACAGCGCCTCCTGCCGGGTGGGCTTCCACATGTTGCGCTGCTCGCCCTCCCACGGCCCCGGGTCCTTGGCGGTGTCCGACCCCAGGCCCCACACCTTGCCCACCTTGTCGGCGACCTCCTGGCTGATGAGGTCGGCGGCCCAGCCGTTCATCGAGCCGTAGCCGGTGGCGTAGACGACCAGGTCGGCGGGGAGCTCGGTGCCGTCGTCCAGCACGACGGAGTCCTCCGTCAGGCGCACCACCTGGCCGTGGGCGAGCTTGACCCGGCCGTCGGCCACGAGTTCCGCGGCGCCGACGTCGATGTAGTAGCCCGAGCCGCGGCGCAGGTACTTCCTGAACAGCCCCGAGCCGTCCTCGCCCCAGTCCAGCCAGAAGCCGGCCTTCTCCAGGCGCTCGTAGAACTCGGCGTCCCGCTGCTTCATCTGCTCGTACAGCGGGATCTGGAACTCGTGCATGATCCGGTACGGCAGCGAGGCGAAGACCAGGTCCGCCTTCTCCGTCGTCACCCCGGCGGCCAGCGCCTCCTCGGAGTAGAGCGCGCCGAGGCCGATCTCCATGAGGCTGTCGCTCTTGACGATGTGCGTCGAGGAGCGCTGCACCATGGTCACGTCGGCGTCGTGCTCCCACAGCGCCCCGCAGATGTCGAACGCGGAGTTGTTGCTGCCGATGACGACGACCTTCTTGCCGGCGTAGGCGTCGGGCCCCGGGTGGGCCGAGGAGTGCTGCTGGTCGCCGCGGAAGACGTCCTGCCCGGGGATGACCGGGATGTTCGGCTTCCCGGACATCCCGGTGGCCAGCACGACGTGCTTCGGCCGCAGGACGAGCGGCTTGCCCTCGCGCTCGACCTCGACGGTCCACTCGCCCTTCTCCTCGTCGAAGGTCGCCGACGTCGCCGTGGTGCTGCCCCAGTAGGGCACCTCCATGACCTTCACGTAGGACTCGAGCCAGTCGCCGATCTTGTCCTTGGGCGAGAAGACCGGCCAGTTGTCGGGGAACTTCAGGTAGGGCAGGTGGTCGTACCAGACCGGGTCGTGCAGGCAGAGCGACTTGTAGCGGCCGCGCCACTGGTCCCCCGGCCGCGGGTGCTTGTCGACGACGAGCGCCGGCACCCCGAGCTGGCGCAGCCGCGCACCGAGCGCGATGCCGCCCTGCCCGCCGCCGATGACCAGGACGTAGGGCTGGACGCCGACGCCGAGGTCGGCCTCCTCCTGCTCGCGGCGCTCCAGCCAGGTGCGGCGCTCCCTGTCGGCCCCGTGCTCGGCGCCCATCGGCCGGGCCGGGCCGCGCGGCTCCTCGTGGCCCTTGAGCTCCGACAGCGTGGTGAGCAGGGTCCAGGCCTTGGTCTCGCCGTCCTCCTCGACGAGCCGCACCAGCCCGCGCCCCCGGCCGACGGCGGTCTCGAAGGTGAACCAGGCGGTGGTGACCCCGTCGGCCTCCTCCGGCGGCTCGTCGACGGCGAACCCCGACGGGTCGGTGTGCCCGAGGGTCGCGGTGAGCAGGTCGGCGACGCCCTCGGGGTTCTCCACCGTGGTGATGTTCCAGCTGAAGGAGACCAGGTCGCGCCAGAAGCTCGTCGCGGCGAACATCCCGGCCGCGCGTGCCACGTCCCGCGCACGCAGCGCCTCCTCGAAGCCGGTGAACCAGCGGTGCGCCCGCTGCTCCGGGGTCTGCGTGGGCGTGTCCAGGGTCTGGATCATGCGCTGCGCCTCCTCCGTCCGCCGGTCGGCGTGGTGTGATGTGCAGCACAGCGGAGGGCACCCGGCGGCGGAAGCGTTGCAGCGCGTTGCACCACCCGGCCGCCGCGCTGCCCGGAGGAGGTGGACGTGGCCGGCTGGTCGGCGGTCTCCCCCGGCACCGACCTGTCGCAGCACGCCCGGGTGCTGGTCCGGGTGCACGACGCGGTGCTCGCCGGCGCCCGCCCACCCGTGCGCCCGCGCGCGGTCGTCGCCCGGTCGTGGTCGCGGGCGCTGGGGCTGGGCCTGGACGCCGCCCGCACCAACACCCGCGCGCCGCTTCCGTTCGACGAGGTGGAGCGGCGCCGCCGGGCGAGCCCGCTGGCGCTCGTGGTCGACGAGCTCCGCCAGGTGCTGGGCAGCCCCGCCGACGCCTCCTCGTTCCTCGTCGTCGTCACCGACGCCGACGGCGTGATCCTCTGGCGGGAGGGGTCGGCGCGGGTGCGGCTGCGTGCGGACGCGCTGGGGTTCACCGAGGGCGCCCGCTGGACGGAAGCCGCCGTCGGCACCAACGCCATCGGGACGGCGCTGGCCGAGGCCGCGCCGGTCCAGCTGTTCTCCGCCGAGCACTTCGAGCTGGCCCAGCACCCGTGGTACTGCACCGCCGCGCCGATCCACCACCCGGTCAGCGGGGAGCTGCTCGGTGTCGTGGACGTCAGCGGGCCGGCGCTGACCCTGCACCCGGTCATCGGCGCCCTGGTGGAGACCGCGGTCAAGCTCGCGGAGGCGCAGCTGTGGCGGCACCACGAGCACCGGCTGGAGCGGGTTCGCCGCTCGGCCCGGGCCGCGCTGGCGGTCACCCGCGGCCCCGTCCTGCTGGTGGACGACGACGGCTGGGTCGCGCACCGGTCGGGCATCGCGGTGCGCGACCGCATCGAGGTGCCGCGGCCCGACCGGCTGATCGCCGTCCCCGGGCTGGGGCTGTGCACCCCCGAGCGGATCGGCGAGGGCTGGCTGGTCCGGCCGCGGGGGCCCGGCGACGCGATCGACGCCGAGCTCGACCTCACCGGCGCCCCGGTGCTGCGGCTGCGCACCGGCAGGGAGGAGTGGCGCACACCGCTGACCCGCCGGCACGCCGAGGTGCTGGTGCTGCTGCACCGGGCCGGGCGCGCGGGGGTGTCCGCCGCCGCGCTGAGCGCCGCGCTGTACGGCGACGGCGAGCACTGCGTGACCGTGCGGGCGGAGGTGTCCCGGCTGCGCCGGGTGGTCGGCGGCCTGGTGGCCACGAACCCCTACCGGCTCGCGGACGGCGTCACCCTCTCCGTCGTCCCGCCGCACCTGCCGCCACGCGGGTCGAGCCGCTCCGGCGACGGTTGAGCCGCGCCCTGGCGCGGCCTGTCGGTCGGTGCAGCGGCTCGACGTCGAGTCGTCCGGCCTCCGCCCGGGTCAGCGGCCGAGGAGCCGGCGGAGCAGCCCGCCCGCCCGCGGCTCTCCCTCGGCCGCGGCCGGCTCCCCCGGATCACCGGGGTGCGCCGTGCCGGGGACGGGCGGGCGCGGGCGGCGCCCGGCGCGGGTGCTCCCGGCCGGCTCGTGGACCAGCCGGTCGTGCGCCAGGTAGTGCTGGACCGTCTCCAGCGCGGGACGGTGCCCGCGCGCGGCGACGTCGTGCCGGGCCTCCCGCTCGCAGGCGAGCTTCTCCGCCTCGCTCATCTGGAGCGGGTCCCACCCACCGCGCCGGCCGGCCTCCCCGGGGGGCTGCGGCGTGCCGCTGACGACGGTCATGACGACTCCTCTCGCCGATGCCTGTCCTGCCAGCGTGCGCCCGGGAGCGCCCGGGGCACAGGGCCCCAGGTCACGAGCTCCGCCGCCGCCCGCCCCACCTCGGCTCCGGTCGCGCGCGGACGGCGCCCGGGGCAGGGTCGGGACGACGCACCCACACCGCCGGGAGGACGAGTGCCGCGGATCCACCTGCTCGCCACCGGCGGCACCATCGCCAGCCGGCGCGGGCCCGGCGGGCTGGCCTCGGTCACCCCCGCGGGCGACCTCCTCGCCGCGGCGGGGATCCCGGACGGGCTGACCGTGACCAGCAGCGACCTGCGCACCGTCGGCAGCTTCGCCCTGACGACGGCCGACCTGCGGGAGCTGGTCGCCGAGGTGCGGCGCTGCCTGGCCGGGGACGTCGACGGCGTCGTCGTCACGCACGGGACCGACACCATGGAGGAGTCGGCGTTCCTCGCCGACCTCGTCCACGACGACCCGCGGCCGGTCGTCCTCACCGGCGCCCAGCGCCCCTTCGACTCGCCCGCGCCGGACGGCCCCCGGAACCTCGCCGACGCGCTGCGGGTGGCCGCCGCGCCGGCCGCCCGGGACGCCGGGGTGCTGCTCTGCTTCGACGGCCTGGCCTTCGCGGCGCGCGGGGTCCGCAAGGTGGAGACGCTGCGCAGCGGGGCCTTCGCCGCCCCGGGGCGGGGGCCGGTCCTGCGGGTCGACGGCGACGCGGTCACCCCGCTGGCCCGGCCGGTGCGCGGCCCGGCGCTGCCCCTCGACCTGGACGCCGAACTGCCCCGGGTGGACGTCGTCCCGCTCTACCTGGGCGCCGACGACGCCCTGCTGCGCGCCGCGGTCGAAGCCGGCGCGGCCGGCGTGGTCCTGGAGGCCTTCGGCGCGGGCAACGCGACCCCGGCGGTGGCCACCGCCGCGGCCGGGCTCGCCGCCCGCGGGACCCCGGTGCTGGTGTGCTCGCGGGTGCCCTCGGGCCCGGTCGCCCCGCTGTACACCGGCGGCGGCGGTGCCGACCTGGCCCGGGACGGCGCCGTCCTCGCCGGCGACCTCAGCCCCTGGCAGGCGCGGCTGCTGCTCGCGGCCGCGCTCGCCGTCTCCCCCCACGACCCGCTGGCGGTCGTGCGCGGGCACCTCGCGACCGGGAACCGGACGTCGCACCGACTGGATGGAGAGCAGGGATGACCAAGGAGATTTTCGTGGCCTTCGGCGTGGACGTCGACGCCGTCGGCGGCTGGCTGGGCTCGTACGGCGGGGAGGACTCCCCCGACGACATCTCCCGCGGCGTCTTCGCCGGCGAGGTCGGCGTCCCCCGTCTGCTGGAGCTGTTCCGCCGCCGCGAGCTGCCCAGCACCTGGTTCTGGCCGGGCCACTCGATCGAGACGTTCCCCGAGCAGTTCGACGCCTGCGTCGCAGCCGGGCACGAGATCGGCGTCCACGGCTACAGCCACGAGAACCCGATCGCCATGAGCCGGGAGCAGGAGCAGGCGGTGCTCGACCGCTGCATCGCGCTGATCGACGAGAAGGCCGGACGGCGGCCGACCGGCTACGTCGCCCCCTGGTGGGAGTTCAGCGGCGTCACCAACGAGCTGCTGCTCGAGCGCGGCATCACCTACGACCACTCGCTCATGCACCGGGACTTCGAGCCCTACTACGTCCGCGTCGGCGACTCCTGGACGAAGATCGACTACTCCGCGCCGGCGGACACCTGGATGGAGCCGCTGGTCCGCGGCGAGGAGACCGACCTGGTCGAGATCCCGGCGAACTGGTACCTCGACGACCTGCCGCCGATGATGTTCATCAAGTCCAGCCCCAACAGCCACGGCTTCGTCAACCCGCGCGACATCGAGCAGATGTGGCGCGACCAGTTCGACTGGGTGCACCGGGAGATGGACTACGCCGCCTTCACCATGACCATCCACCCGGACGTCTCCGGGCGCCCGCAGGTGCTGCTCATGCTGGAGCGGCTGATCGACCACATCAACGGCCACGACGGTGTCCGCTGGGTCACCTTCGACGAGATCGCGCAGGACTTCCTCCGACGCTCGCCCCGCAGCTAGGGACGGACGGAGGCCGGCTCCCGCGGGCCCGCAGCCACCGCTCCGGGGCGCGCGGCGGCGCCGGTGCCGAGCAGCACCGTCGCCGCCGCGGCCAGCAGGGCGGCGGCGAGGCCCGGGCCCGCGGCCAGGGCGCCGAGCGCGAGCGCACCGAGCGCCTGCCCGGCGGTGAGGCCCACGAAGAGGAAGGCGGCCGCGGCCGCCGCGCCGTCCGGGCGCACCCGGGCACCCCAGGCGATCAGCACGCCGCTGAGCGCGACGAAGGCACCGCCGAAGGCGGCCAGGGCCAGGCCGGCGAGCCACGGGACGCCGGGACGCACGGCGAGCAGCGCGGTGGCCGCCGCGGCCACGAGCAGGGTGCCGCGCCAGGCGGCGCGCAGCCCGTACCGCTCGACCAGCGCGCCGCTGACCCCGCCGAGCAGGCCCGCCGCACCCAGGACGCACCAGAGCGCGCCGCTCACCACCGCGGAGAGC
>NZ_SSXA01000071.1 GCF_021698975.1 Blastococcus sp. KM273128
CGGCTGGGGGTGGTCGTGGGCGGGGTGCTCTCCTCCGGTGGCCGCGGCCTGCTCACCGCCGGGGAGGACGGCGCCGCCGACGGCGTGCGCGGGCTGCTGCCCGAGCCGGTCGACCACGTCCTCGCCCAGCCGGACCTGTCGCTGATCGCCCCGGGCCCGCTGGTCGCCGAGCTCGCCGACACCCTCTCGGTCGTCGCCGACGTCGAGTCCTCCGGCGGGGCGACGGTGTTCCGGGTGTCGGACGCCTCGGTCCGGCGGGCGCTGGACGCCGGCTGGTCGGCCGCCGACCTGCACGACTTCTTCACGAAGGCCTCCCGCACGCCGGTCCCCCAGGCGCTGGACTACCTGGTCGACGACGTCGCCCGGCAGCACGGCCGGCTGCGGGTGGGGGCGATCGAGTCCTACGTCCGCTCGGACGACCACGGGCTGCTCTCCCAGGTTCTCGGCGACCGGCGCACCGCCGCCGCCGAGCTGCGCCGGCTGGCCCCGGGCGTGCTGGTGAGCGGGCTGGGCGCCGACGAGGTGCTCACCGTGCTGCGCGAGGCCGGCTACGCCCCGGCGGGCGAGCACCCGGGCGGCGCGGTGCTCACCCGGCCCCCGGCCCGGCCGCGCGCCGCCGGCCGCCGCGGGACCGAGCCGGCGGCCGCGCCCCGGCCGCTGACGGCGGCCGACCTGGCGACGACGGTGCGGGAGATCCGCGCCGGGGACGCGGCGCTCGCCGCCCGCCGCGGCGAGGCGGTGCGCCAGGTGCCCGGGGTGACGACGGCGTCGACGCTGGAGCTGCTGTCGCGGGCGGTCCGCGAGGGGGTGCCGGTGTGGCTGGGCTACGTGGACGCCCAAGGCAGCGGCAGCCAGCGGGTGGTGCAGCCGGTGTCGCTGGCCGGCGGGTTCCTGCAGGGCTACGACGAGCGACGCGGGGAGAGCCGCACCTTCGCCGTCCACCGGATCACGTCGGTGGCGCTGGTGGAGGACGACGGCGGCTGATCCCGGCCGTCCCGTCGGTGGCGGGGCCTACGGTGCCGCCGTGACCGAGACGTTCACCGCCGTCCTCTGGGTGCACGACGGCCCTGGCGGGTGGCACTTCCTCACGCTGCCGCCGGAGGTCGCCGACGACGTCCGCGAGGCCGGCGCGGGCGCCCGCGCCGGCTTCGGCTCGGTGCGGGTCACCGCCACGGTCGGCGGCACCTCGTGGCGGACGTCGGTGTTCCCGGATGCGCGCAGCGGCTCCTACCTGCTGCCGGTGAAGAAGCCGGTGCGGGCCGCCGAGGGGTTGCACGCCGGTGACCGGCTGCGGGTGGAGATCGCCGTCAGCCCGGCTCCGGCACCGCGAACCGGCGGGTGAGCATCCAGCCGACCCGGCCCAGCACGGCCAGCAGGTAGAGGCCGAGGACGGCGTACGCCCAGCCGTCGAGCCGCGGGTCGGGCAGCTGCGCGGCCCGGACCAGGAGCACCTGCACCGCGGCGAACAGCAGCAGCGTCCACGCGCCGATCCACCACAGGTCCTCGGCCACCAGCGCCCGCAGGCGCGGCAGGTGCTCGGGGCGCTTCCAGTAGTCGGGGTTGGGCACGTTCAACGAGTGCGCGGGCACCCGGCCGACCAGCCCGACCAGGCCGGCGAAGAGCAGCGCCGTGCCGAGCGCGAGCAGCCCGGAGGTCCACAGCGCCTCGGCGCGGCCGGCCCACCGGTCGGGTTCACCGGCGCCGCCGAAGTGCACCGGTACCCGCTCGGGCAGCCGGGCCAGCGACCAGCCCCAGGCGGCCGCGCAGGCGGCGGCCGCGGCGAGGAACCACGACCGCCCCGAGCCCATGCCGCCAACCTATCGGCGCCGCCCCCGGATCGGGGCGCCGCCGGGTGCGGTGGCCACCGCTCGCGGGGGTCAGCGCGCCGGCGCCGCGGCCTCCTCGGCCGCCGCCTTGAGCCGCGCCAGCGTCGTCTCCATCCCCGCCCGCAGCGCCTCGCGCCGGTTGCCGCCCCGGAACACCTTCTCGATCACGAACCAGCCGATCCGGGTCACCGGGCGCTCGACCTCGTAGCTCTCCACCACGCGGGTCAGGTCGCCGGCCTGCTCGAGGCGGTAGCGCCAGACGACGGTGCCGGCCATGGGCTCGGTGCGGGCGAACGCGAACTCCCGGCCGGGGTCGGCCACCCGGACGACGGGCCGGTTCTTCCAGGTGCGGCCGGCCGGCGACGCGTTGACCGCCTCGAAGCGGGCCCCGACGGCGGGCCCGGTGGCGCCGTCGAGCCACCGGCAGCTGCGGACCTCGGGGCTGAACTCAGGGGTGCGGGTCACGTCGGCGACCAGGGCGTAGACCTGTTCGGGCGGGGCGGCGACGAGGGTGCTCACCTCGTCACGGTCGAGTTGCTGCACGACTCCTCCTCGCCGGCGCCTTGCGGCCCGGCGGGCCGGCGGGCCGGCGGCACGGCCGAGCATGGAGCCGTCGATCACCACGGGCCAGGGACGGAAGGCCCCGTCGTCCCTCGGCGTTAACGTGGAGAGTCCGGCGCGCTCGCCCGCGCCGCAGTTCCCGAGCGAAGGATGCGTGCGCGTGCCTGACGGCCCCCTGATCGTCCAGTCGGACAAGACGCTGCTGCTGGAGGTCGACCACCCGCTGGCCCGCGACTGCCGCGCCGCGATCGCCCCGTTCGCGGAGCTGGAGCGGTCGCCGGAGCACGTGCACACCTACCGGGTGACGCCGCTGGCGCTGTGGAACGCGCGCGCCGCCGGGCACGACGCCGAGCAGGTCGTCGACGCGCTGGTGCGCTACTCGCGCTACCCGGTGCCGCACGCGCTGCTGGTCGACGTCGCCGACACGATGGACCGCTTCGGCCGGTTGACCCTGCAGAACAACCCGGTGCACGGGCTGGTGCTCAGCTCGTCCGACCGCGCGGTGCTGGAGGAGGTCATCCGGTCGAAGAAGGTCGCCCCGATGCTGGGCGCCCGCATCGACGAGGACTCCGTCGTCGTCCACCCCTCGGAGCGGGGCCGGCTCAAGCAGGCGCTGCTCAAGGTCGGCTGGCCGGCCGAGGACCTCGCCGGCTACGTCGACGGGCAGGCGCACCCGATCTTCCTGGAGCAGCAGGGCTGGCAGCTGCGCGACTACCAGCAGGAGGCGGTCGACGGGTTCTGGGCCGGCGGGTCGGGCGTCGTCGTCCTCCCCTGCGGTGCCGGAAAGACGCTGGTCGGCGCCGCGGCGATGGCCGAGGCGAAGGCGACCACCCTGATCCTGGTGACCAACACCGTCTCCGGGCGGCAGTGGAAGCGGGAGCTGCTGGCCCGCACCACGCTGACCGAGGACGAGATCGGCGAGTACTCCGGGGAGCGCAAGGAGATCCGGCCGGTCACCATCGCGACCTACCAGGTGATCACCACCCGCCGGAAGGGCGAGTACCGGCACCTGGACCTGTTCGACGCGCAGGACTGGGGCCTGATCGTCTACGACGAGGTGCACCTGCTGCCCGCGCCGATCTTCCGGTTGACCGCCGACCTGCAGTCCCGCCGCCGGCTGGGGCTGACCGCGACGCTGGTGCGCGAGGACGGGCGGGAGGACGACGTCTTCTCGCTCATCGGCCCGAAGCGCTACGACGCCCCGTGGAAGGACATCGAGTCCCAGGGCTACATCGCGCCGGCCGAGTGCGTCGAGGTGCGGGTCGCGCTCGACGACGAGGAGCGGATGACCTACGCCGTCGCCGAGCCCGAGGAGCGGTACCGGATCGCGGCGACCGCGAAGTCCAAGCTGCCGGTGATCCGCCGGGTGCTGGAGCGGCACCCGGACGAGCAGAAGCTGGTGATCGGCGCCTACCTCGACCAGCTCGAGGAGCTCGGCCAGGCGCTGGGCGCACCGGTGATCCAGGGGTCCACCACCAATCGGGAGCGGGAGAAGCTGTTCGACGCCTTCCGCGCCGGTGAGGTGAAGACGCTGGTGGTCTCGAAGGTCGCCAACTTCTCCATCGACCTGCCGGAGGCCGCGGTGGCCGTGCAGGTGTCGGGGACGTTCGGGTCGCGGCAGGAGGAGGCCCAGCGCCTCGGACGGGTGCTGCGCCCCAAGGCCGACGGGCGGCAGGCGCACTTCTACACCGTGGTCAGCCGCGACACGCTCGACAGCGAGTACGCCGCCCACCGGCAGCGCTTCCTCGCCGAGCAGGGCTACGCGTACACGATCGTCGACGCCGCCGACCTGGCAGGCCCGGGCGAGGTCAACGGCCCCGACTGGGTGGACGAGCCGGCCGACTGAACTGCTCACCGGAGGACGCAGGCGTACCGCGGTCGGGCACGGCGGCAGCGCCGGCGGACTCAGCACGGCGGCAGCGCCGCCGGGCTCAGTACGGCGGCGGCGTGGTCGAGGCCACCAGGCCGCTGGGCGTGGTCACGGTGAGGGGGCCGTCGGCGGCGAGGTGGTGCTGCCAGCCGGGGGCCTGGTGCTTGCCCCGGTGGTGCGGGGTGCAGTAGCCGACCAGGTTGGCCGCGCTCGTCTCGCCCTCGGGCCAGGGGCGGTCGTGGTCCAGTTCGCCGCGTCTGGGGACCGGCCGACGGCAGCCTGGTTGCCGGCACCGGCGGTCGCGGGCCCGCAGGAACCGGTCGAGCCGCGCGCCAGGCCGGTACCCGTCGGTCGGCGGCGGAGCGCCCAGGCCCGGAAGGTCGCTCAGGTCGTGGGTGCAGCTGGCCCCGGCCCGTCGGCACGCGCTGTCCCCGCACCGGGAGCGCCGACGGAGCTCGTCGGCGTCGGTGAGCGCCACCAGCGCGCCGGTCAACTCGTCGACCAGGGCGATCCGCGGGCGGTCGACCAGTCCCCCGCCACCGGTCCGGTCGAGCAGTTCGGCCAGCGCACGCCGCTGGGCGTCGGTCGCGGCGCCGAGCGCGCCGAGCGCGTCCGGCGCCGAGGAGGACCGCCCCGCCGGGCCGTCCCGCCAGGCCGCCTCGTCGACCGAGTCGGCCACCTCGGCGGCGCCCACGGCGCGGCGCGCCTTCCCCACCGCCCGCTCCAGTTCGAGCAGGACCGATCCTGCGGCCTCGATCGCGCGGTCGGCCGCCGCCCACGAGCCCGGCTCGGGCGCGGGGGCGTCGGCGGGTGCACGCCCGGAACCGGGAGCCGGCGGATGCCCGCCCGCGTGGGCGTCCTCGAGCTCGGGGGATGGTTCGGGTTCCGCTTCGAGCCGGGGTCCGGGTTCGGGTTCGGGACCAGGCTCCGTCCGCGGGCCGTCGTCGGCGCACCAGGCCGGATCCACCCACGGGAGCAGATCGATCTCAGCCGGCATGGCGTTCCAGCGCGCCGACTCCGCCCAGAACCTCTCCTGCACCTCCGGCGGCGGGTCCTCCTCGCCGCCCCACTCCTGCAGGACGAGGGCTTCCGTGGCCGCCCACCAGTCGGCGAGCTGCTCCTCCTCGCTCGGGTACCAGTCCGCAGCACGCGCACCTGGGGACGCCGCGGGCTCCGCTTCGGGAGCACTCTCCCCGGCGGGCGTCACGGTGAGGCCGCCAGTCGGGCCCGCAGCGGGAACCGGATCGATGTCCGAGGGAGTAGTCGCATCCGCGGCGGTGTCTCCGTCCGCGGCGGGAGAAGGTTCCGGCGCGGCGGTCGAGGGTTCCGGCGGAACGGCCACCTCCGTAGCCGGGACGTCGGGAATGAGGCCGAATGCGCGAGCCAGGGCCCGCACCATCTCGGCCGGCACCACGTGGCCGTTGACCTCCCCCGGCTGGTCGCCACCGAGCAGGGTGCGCACGCCGGCTACCAGGGTGAGCTGGGTCTGCACGGGCGGCAGGCCGTTCTCGCCCGGCCGCAGCACCAGGTCGAGCAGGCAGTCGGCCATCTTCTGACCGCGGGTGCGCTGGTCGCCGGGCGTGGTCTCCAGGGCGTCGGCGTAGCGGCCGAGCGCGTCGAGGAGCGCCTGGGCCTCCGGCACGGAGAGCAGCGCGCTGAGCACCGCCGTCCCGTCGGTGGCGCCTGGCCGGACCGAGACCCCGCGCTCCCGGAGCGCGCGGGTCAGCCGGCCGGCGGCGTCCCGGGCATCCCGGCGGAGCACCACCCGGCGCGCCTTGTCGCCAAGCTGGGCGGAAGTGGTGACCCGCCCGGCCGCCCAGGCGAGCAGCTCGGCCTCCACCTCGGCGCGGATCCTCGGGTCGGCGATCGGCGCGACCGTGCCGAGCATCGGCCACAGGTGCCCCTCGTGCAGCAGCCCCGCCTCGAGGGCGTCCAGCGTCCGCGGCAACCGGTGCACCAGCGTGAGGGACCGGGTGAGCAGCGCCTCGGCCGCCTGCGAGGTGCGGGACAGGCCGAGGACGAGCTCCTGCGTCGCCCACTCGCTGACGCCGGACAGCACCTCCGCGCGCGACGCCCGGCGGTCGGCGCTCATGGCGCCCGGTTCGCCGGGCTGCCGGTCAGCTGAGGAGGGCCGGGTCGCGGCGAACTCGGCGATCGCCCGCGCACGCAGCGCGGTCTGCCGGGCGATCTCGCGGTCGGCGGCCTGGACCGTCGCCAGCGGGCCGGTGGCCCACCCGGCCGCCGGCGCCACCGGATCGGTGACGCCCACCCGTCCTCCCTCTGCCATGGGCCGAACATACGTTCGACCTCTGACAGTTCCGGTGTCAGCGGGCCCGCAGGTCCAGCCCCATCAGCACCTCGTCCCGGCGGTCGTCCACGCCGATCTGCAGCGCACCGGGCCAGCAGCCGGTCACGGTCCACCCGTGGTGGCCGTAGAACGACTCCAGCCCCATCCCGCCCCGCACCTCGAGCCGCAGCGCGTCCAGACCGAGGTCGTCCCGCGCCGCACGTGCCACCTCGCCCATCAGCGCGCCACCGACCCCCGACCCCCGGGCGGCCGGCGACGTCTGGACGTGCGTCACCCGGGCCCAGTGCGCGGCGACCGGGTCGGCGTTGCCCGTGAGGACCAGCCAGCCGGCGACCCCGCCGTCGGTCGGCGCGACGAGGAGCCTGCGCAGCCGCGGGTCGAGCTCGGAGACCAGGCGGTCGACCACCGGCGCGACGACGTCGTCGTCCACCGGGACCTGGCGCGCGAAGCCGACCGCTCCCCCGCCGTTGACCACGTCCCGCCAGCAGGCGACCAGGGCCGCCCGCAGGGGCGGGTCCACCTGGTCCGGCGCGGTCAGCCAGAGCAGCGGGGGCACCGGCGGAGTCTGTCAAGCCGTCGCGATGCCGCCGGGGGCGCCTGGGAACACCGGGGCCGGCGGGAGTGACGAGCCGGTCCGTTCCGGCCATGACGGTCGCCACAGCCGGCAGGGCGCCACTGGAGAACGTGCTGGTCAGCGACGTGCGGAGCTACCGCCATACGTCCCGAGGACGGAGGCGCGCGGGAGGGGCCCGTTGGGCGTGTTGCCCGGCCGCCGATCAGAATGGGCCCCGACATGGCGACTGCAGCAGCAGCGGCGGCCCGGGCCCCGCAGACGACCAGCCGACCGCTCCGGGCATGGCAGCAGGCCGCCCTCGCGCAGTACGAGGAGGCCTCCCCCAAGGACTTCCTCGTCACCGCTACGCCGGGCGCCGGGAAGACGACGTTCGCCCTGACGCTGGCCGCCCGGCTGCTGTCGCGGCGCGAGGTCGCCCGCGTCATCGTCGTCGCCCCCACCGACCACCTGCGGCTGCAGTGGGCCGAGGCTGCCGACGCGATGGGCATCGTGCTCGACCCGAACCTCACCAACGCCGTCGGCCCGGTGCGCGCGGGCACCCAGGGCTACGTGACCACCTACGCGCAGGTGGCCGGCAAGCCGATGCTGCACGCGGCCCGCGCCACGGCCGTGAAGTCGCTGGTGATCCTCGACGAGGTGCACCACGCCGGTGACGGCCTCTCCTGGGGCGAGGCGGTCGAGGAGGCCTACGGCATGGCCGCGCGCCGGCTGTGCCTCACCGGGACGCCGTTCCGCACCAAGCCCGACGAGCGCATCCCCTTCGTCCGGTACGAGGAGGACACCTTCGAGGGCGAGGCCGGCGGGCTGGTCAGCCGCGCCGACTACACCTACGGCTACAAGGAGGCGCTGGCCGACAACGTCGTCCGCCCGGTCGTCTTCGCCGCCTACACCGGTACCTCGCGCTGGCGGAACTCCGCCGGCGAGGTCGTCGCCGCGTCGCTGAGCGAGGCCGGCACCAAGTCGGTGGAGATGCAGGCCTGGCGCACCGCGCTGGACCCCAAGGGCCAGTGGGTGCCGCACGTCATCGCCGCGATGGACGACCGGATCACCCACCTGCGCGAGGAGGGCGGCATGCCCGACGCCGCCGGGCTGATCCTCGCCAGCGACCAGGACGACGCCCGCGACTACGCCAAGATCGTGCGGCGGGTGACCGGCAAGGCGCCGGAGCTGATCCTCTCGGACGACCCGAAGGCGTCGAAGAAGATCGAGCGGTTCGCGACCGGCTCGGCCCGCATCGCCGTCTGCGTCCGCATGATCTCCGAGGGCGTCGACGTGCCGCGCGCCGCCGTCCTCGCGTGGATGACCTCCTACCGGACGCCGCTGTTCTTCGCGCAGGCCGTCGGCCGCGTCGTCCGGTCCCGGGCGTCGCACGAGTCGGCCACGGTGTTCCTCCCCGCGGTGCGCCCGCTGCTGTCGCTGGCCGCCTCCATGGAGGAGCAGCGCAACCACGTCATGCCGCCGCCGCGGACCCAGCCGGACGCGGAGCTCGAGGCGCTCGACCTGCCGCCGCGGGAGCCGCGCGAGGGCGAGATGAAGCAGTGGGAGGCGCTCGAGGCCGACGCCCGCTTCGCGCACGTGCTCCACGGGGGGACGGCGCACACCGGCGAGGGCCGCGCGGCGACCGTCGTCGCGCCCGAGGAGGAGGACTTCCTCGGCATCCCCGGCCTGCTCACCCCCGAGCAGACGGCGTCGCTGCTGGCCAAGCGCGACGAGGAGCTCCGGCTGCGCATCGCGCAGAGCCACCGGGCCGACGCCGACGACTTCATGGTCGTCGAGGACCACCCCGACGAGGACGACGCCGGCCGCTCCTGGCGCGACGCGGCGGAGCTGCGCCGGGAGATCAACAAGCTGGTCAACCGGGTCGCGGCGAGGACCTCGCAGCCGCAGGCCGTGGTGCACACGCAGCTGCGCCAGCAGGTGCCGGGACCCCCGTCGGCGTCCGCGTCGGTGGACGTCCTGCGCGCCCGCCGCGAGCGCCTCCGCACCATGTTGTGAGGCTTTCGCCTGGCGACCAGTGAACGGGAGAGGCTCAGAACCGACACGGTTCCGGGCCTCTCGCCTTCAATGGTCCTATCCGGCGGGACTCAGGTCAGCAGGCCCCGAGCGGCGGCGATGGCGACCGCCTCGGTGCGGCCGCTCGCGCCGAGCTTGGCCAGGATGTTGCTGACGTGCACGCTGGCGGTCTTCTCGCTGATGTAGAGCTCCGCGCCGATCTGCCGGTTGGTGCGCCCCTTCGCCAGCAGCGCCAGCACCGACTGCTCCCGCGGCGTCAGGACCGCCGCCGGGTCGACCGGCCGCACCCCGGGGAGGTCGACGTCGAGCCGGCCCCGGCGGACCAGCGCCTCGACCGCCTCGCGCAGCGGCGTCGCACCCAGCCGGACGGCGACCTCGTGGGCAGCGCGCGCCTCCACCGCGGCGCCGGCCCGGTCGTCGGTGGCCAGCAGCGCCTCGGCCAGCCGCCGCCGCGACCGGGCCTGCTCGTAGACGTGCCCGTAGCCGAACGCCTCGACTGCCGCCTGCCACAGCTCGGGCGCGGCCTTCCCGGTCAACCGGGCGTGCTCGGCGTCCACCCGGGCCCGCCACGCGAGGCCCTCGACACCCATCCCGCCGACCGACCGCTCGAACACCTCCACCGCCGAGCGGGCCATCTCCACCAGCTCCTCACCGCGGTGCACCCAGCCGTCCGCCGTCGGGCGGTCCCCCACCAGGCGCGCCGCGGCCGCGGCGTCGGCGGCCGCACCCAGCGCCGTCGCGACGAGCCGGAGCACCCCCAGGTGGTCGAACCGCCACACCTCGCGCAGCCGGGCGCTGGTGGCGACCGCGACGTCCACCGCCCGCGCCGCGTCGCCCGCCCAGGCGGCCAGGTCGATCTCCGCCGCGCCGGTGACCAGCGACAGCAGGTAGTGGGCGTTGACCCGCTCGACCAGCGACCGCGCCCAGGCCAGCCGGTCCCGCGCCGCCGGGTCACCCCGGCCGACCAGCACCAGCAGCGCCGCCGCGCGCACGTGCGCCGCCATCTCGGGCACCCGCGCCAGCGCGTCGGCCTCCGCCAGGCTCGCGTCCCACTCCCCCACCGTGTACAGCGCGGTCACCCGGAGGTGCCGCAGCCCCGCCGGGTAGGTGGCCCACTCGACCCCCAGCGCCCGGGCGCGCTCGGTCGCCTCCGCGGTGAGGGCCACCGCGCCCGGCACGTCCCCGGCCTCGAACCGGTCGACGGCGAGGTTGAACCAGGCCCGCATCTCCACGTCGACGTCGTCGGACCGCCGTCCCCGCTCGAGCGCCTCGGCCAGCCGCCGCCGCACCGCCCCGACGTCCGTGGCCGGGCGGGACCGGACCTGCGAGACGGCGGTGTCCGACCACGCGGCGTCCAGCCCGAGGACGTCGGCCGCCGCGAGCGCCTCCTCCGCGGCCGCGTCGCCCTCGGCCAGCAGGTTGAGGCTGAAGCACATGCGCGCGTGCGTGGCCGCGGCCCAGGTGCGCAGCTCCGAGGGCGGCTCGGCCGGGACCAGCGCCATCGCCGCGCTGCTCTCCCGGTAGCCACCGCTGTGGTCCTCGACGCGCACCAGCGCCTGGGCCAGCGTGTAGTGCAGCCGCGCCCGCGTTACCGGGTCACCGTCCGGCCCGACCAGCTCCAGCGCGGCGCGGAGCAGCCCGGCGGCACGGTGCAGCTCGCCCGACGTGCGGGCCGCGGCGGCCGTCTCGACCAGCAGCGCCACCTGGTCCCGGCCGGCTCGCGTCGCCGCGTCGGGCACCGCGGGCCACAGCGCGAGCGCCGCCTCCAGGTGCTGCAGCTGCTCGGCGGGGGCGCCCACGCAGCACGCGTCCGACGCCGCCTCCAGGGAGGCCGTGAAGGCGCCCGGCAGGTCGTTGCTCTCCCGCGCGTGGTGCGCCCGTTCGGCGGCGGTGCCGGCCTCCGGGTGGGTGGCGAGGTAGCCGGCGATCGCCGCGTGCAGCCGCACCCGCTCACCGGGCAGCAGGTCGGTCAGCACGGCCTCCCGCAGCAGGGCGTGCCGGAAGCGGTAGCGGCCGTCGTGGGAGACCACGAGGAGGTGGTGGTGCACCACCTCGGCGAGCGCCCGCTCCAGCTCGTCGGCTGTCAGCTCACCGATCGCGGCGACCAGCTCGTGGCGCACCCTCCGGCCCGCCACCGCGGCCACGCGCAGCACCCGCTGGGCGGCCGGGGACCGCTGCTCGACCCGGGCCAGCAGGACGTCGGCCAGGGCCAGCGGCAGCGCCTCGCCCTGCAGCCCGGCGGCCAGCAGCTCCTCGGCGTAGAAGGCGTTGCCCTCCGCGCGGGCGACGACGTCCTCCACGGTGCTCTCGGGGAGGCCGGCGCTCGCCAGCCCGCGGACCAGGTCGCCGACGGCCGCGTCGGGCAGCGGGGCCAGGTCGAGGCGCTCGACGCCCGGCAGCCGCACCAGCTCGGCCAGCAGAGGGCGCAGCGGGTGCCGGCGGTGCAGGTCGTCGGCGCGGTAGGAGGCGACGACGGCGACCGGCTCGTCGACCAGCCGGGCGAGCAGGTAGCGCAGCAGGTCGCGGCTGGACCGGTCGGCCCAGTGCACGTCCTCGAGGACGACGAGCAGCGGGCCCGCGGCGGAGAGCTCGCACAGCAGCGCGGCGACCGACTCGAACAGCTGCAGCCGCCCGTCGTCGACCGGCTGGGGCGAGGCCCGGTGCGGCAGCGGGCGGCCGAGGTCGAGCCCCTCGCCCGGCGGCGGCACGGGGACGACCGCGCCCGGGTGGCCGGCGAGGAAGCCGGTCAGGACCGGGTTCGACCGGGCCGAGGGCACCAGCTCCGGGTCGGCGGCGAGCGGGCGGAGGAGGTCGACGAAGGGCAGGTAGGGCAGCCCGACGTCGCCCAGGTCCACGCAGTGCCCGGTGAGCACCCGCAGGCCGCGCTCGGCCGCCCGCCGGCCCAGCTCGTCGAGCAGGCGGGTCTTGCCGACGCCGGCGTCGCCGGCCAGCAGGGTCGCGCACGCCCGGCCGGCGACGGCCCGCTCCACCTGCGCGAGCAGGCGGGCGAGCTCGTCGGCCCGGCCCACCAGCGGGGCGTCGTCCCAGCGTGACACGGCTGGGATCGTGGCACGCGGGGGTGACCGATCGGGGCCGGCGGCACCCGGCCGGGGTGTGCTCAGCGCGAACGCCGGTGGCGGCGGAGCCAGGGGACGCGCCGGGTGCCGGTGCTGCGGCCGATTCCCTGCAGGACCTCGCGGCGGTAGGCGAGCTCGGCCTCGAGCCCGGGGTTGGGGTAGGTCATCGTCGTCCCTCTCTCGTCGGTGGTGACAGGAGGAACGGTCGTGCTGAGGCGGGGGGCCGGGCATCGGGCGACCACGCCGTCCGAGGTGGCGATCCGCGCCTAAGGGCACCTCAGGTCCACCCGTCAGGGTGACGTCGGGGCCGGGACCGATTGGCCGGACGGCGTGCGGGAAACCGGTGCGCCCGCGAGCCGGCGCCCCGCCGGCCGCCACCGGAGGAGTTCGTCATGCGACTCGGAACCGCCATCGTGCTGCTCGCGCTCGGCGCGATCCTCACCTTCGCCCTGCGCGTGGACGTCAGCGGCGTCGACCTGCAGGTCGTGGGCTGGATCCTGATGATCGTCGGAGCGCTGGGCATCGTCCTGGAGCTGGCCGTCTGGGGGCCGCGCCAGCGCCGGGTGACCCGGACCGACGCCTACGGCGACCCGGGTGGTGCACCGGTCCGCCGGAGCACCACGGAGGAGACCTACTGAGCCGACCGGCCCGCAGGACGCGAGAGCCCCCGCCCGAGCAAGGCGGGGGCTCCCGTGCGTCGAGGTCCGGACCGGATGACGGCCGCCTCGCGGCGAAAAGCACAACACGGCTCCAGGCCCCCGACCGAGGTCGGGGCGGTAGTCCGTGAAGGCGTAACCAAATGGCACCCGGGGGCACGATGCACCCGGCCCGGACTCGTCCCACCGTACGCGCCGGACCCACCGGCGTCATGTCGCGGGACGTGGCCGTGGACACGCGCTCGACGGCGGCCGGGACGTCACCTGGCCGCGGTGCGGTCCGGAGGACCGCAGATCAGTTGAACCCGCGCTCGTCCTGCTTGAGGGCCGTGTCCACGGTCAGCGCGGAGGCGATGACCATGCTGGCCAGCGGCTCGGGCAGGCGGTAGTGCACCAGGACGACGTAGCGGTCGGCCGTGGTGAACATCGTCCGGGCCAGGCCCTCCCACTTCTTCGTGATCCGGGCGACCTCGACACCGGCGGCGTCGGTGATCGCGAAGTCCCACGCCCGCCAGTTCTCGGCCTGGATCGCCCCGACCAGCTCCCCGCCGGCGACGAGGTCGAAGCGGATCTTCCCGAAGACGTTGGCCTGCACGATCTCGCCGACCGGCGCCCCGTCGGGCCGTGCGACCACCACCCGCGACTTCACCAGCTTCGCCGGCCGGGTGAGCAGCAGCACCGGCCCGCGGGCGTCGCGCACCTCCAGCCGGTGGGTCAGGAACTGGTCGAGGTTGGAGACGAAGCGGACGGCCTTGCGGAGCCCGCTCTGCCCGACCTGGACGACGGCGCCGATCTGCTGCCCGCCGCCGTCGAGGACGGCGTACTCGTTGGTGAGCTCGACCAGCTTGGTCCTCTGGTTGACCAGCAGCACCGGCTGGTCGTAGAGCGACGGCCCGGCCGCCGGCGGTGGCGCCGTGGGTTGCTGGACGTGCTCGCTCCAGCCCTGGCCGTCCCACCACCGGGTGCCCGGCCCCCCGGCGGGATCGGGGTACCAGCCGGGCGGCGGCAGGGGCTGCGTCACGGCGGTGAACCTAGCGCCGCTGCCCCGCGAGGTCGCGCACGCCCGTGCCAGACTCCGAGCCGTGGCCGAGCTGACCGACGTGGAGGCCCGCGTCCTCTCCGCCGTCGACGAGCGGTGGGCGGTGGATCGGCTCGCGGCGATGATCGCCGTCCCGTCGGTGGGCGGCACGGCGGCCGAGAGCGAGGTGCAGCACCTGCTCGCCGGCTGGCTCGACGAGCTCGGCTGCGACGTCGACTGCTGGCCGATCGACCTCGCGGAGGCGGCCACCGCCGCCGACGCCCCCGGCCAGGAGGTGGTGCGCACCGAGGCGTGGGGCGTGGTCGGCACCACCGGCGGCGAGGGCACCCCGGCGCTGGTGCTCTCCGGGCACACCGACGTCGTCCCGCCCGGCGATCCGGGCCTGTGGGCCGGCGACCCGTTCGTCGCGCGCTTCGCCGACGGCGCGGTGCACGGCCGCGGGGCCTGCGACATGAAGGCCGGCGTCGTCGCCACGCTCGCCGCCGTCCACGCCCTGCGGACGGCGGGGGTGCGGCTGGCCCGGCCGCTCGCGGTGCACGGGGTCGTCGGCGAGGAGGACGGCGGCCTGGGCGCCTGGGCCACCCTGCGCCGCGGCCACACCGGCGAGCTCTGCGTGATCCCGGAGCCCACGGCGCAGGCGGTGGTGACCGCGCACGCCGGCGCGCTGACCTTCCGGCTGGAGGTCACCGGCCACGCCGCGCACGCCGCCATGCGCGACCGCGGGGTGAGCGCCGTCGAGCTGTTCGCGCACGCGCACGCGGCGCTGCAGGAGCTCGAGGCGGAGCGGCAGCGGGGCGCCGACCCGCGCTTCGGCGAGGCCCGGTACCCCCACGGCATCTCGATCGGCCGGGTGCAGGCCGGCGACTGGGCCAGCTCGGTGCCCGACCGGCTGGTGGCCGAGGGGCGCTACGGGGTGCGGGTCGGCGAGCCGGTGGAGGTCGCCCGAGCCGCGCTGGAGAGCCGCCTCGCCGAGGTCTCGGCCGCGCACCCGTGGCTGGCCGAGCACCCCGTGCGGCTGACCTGGGTGGGTGGCGCGTTCGCCAGCGGCGAGCTGCCGGCCGGGCACCGGTTGCTGCCGGTGGTGCGGGACGCCGTCGTCGACGCCGGCGGCCGCCTCCCGGCCGAGACGGCCGTCCCCGCGGGCACCGACCTGCGGCTCTACGCCGCTGCCGGCATCCCGACGCTGCACTACGGGCCCGGCGACCTGCACCTCGCCCACGGCCCCCTGGAGCGCGTCCCGGTCGCCGAGCTGGTCACCGCCGCCCGCGCCTTCGCGCTGCTGGCGCTGCGCACCTGCGGGGTCCGGTGAGCGGCCCGGTCGGGTTCGAGGCCTGGGCCGCGCTGGCCGGGGACTCCCCCATCTCCCGCACCGAGTGGGCCGCCGTCGTCGCCGCCTGGAGCGAGCCGCACCGCCGCTACCACGACCTCGCCCACCTGGCCGCCGTGCTCGGACTGGTCGAACGGCTCGCCGCCGACGCCCCCGACCCGGCCGCCGTCGCCCTGGCCGCCTGGTACCACGACGTCGTCTACGACCCGCTGCGCGCGGACAACGAGCAGGTCAGCGCCGAGCGCGCCCGGGCCGGGCTGCGCGGTCTGGTGCCCGAGGAGCGGGCGGAGGAGGTCGCCCGCCTGGTGCTGCTCACCGCCGCGCACGACCCGGAGCCGGGCGACGCGAACGGCGCGGCGCTGTGCGACGCCGACCTCGCCGTCCTGGCCGCGCCCCCCGGCGCGTACGCGGGCTACGCCTCCGCGGTGCGCGCCGAGTACGGGCACCTGTCCGACGAGGAGTTCACCGCCGGGCGGATCGCCGTCCTGGAACGGCTGCTCGGCCTGCCCCGCCTCTACCGGCTGCCCGCCGCCGCGGAGTGGGAGCCCCTGGCGCGGGCGAACCTGAGCGCCGAGCTCACCCTGCTGAGGCAGCGGGCCGGCGGGGCTTCCGGAGCCTGAGCCCGGCCGCGAGCAGCCGCTGGAGCAGCTCCCGGGAGCCCACCGGCAGCGCCCCTGCGGCGACGGCGATCTCGTAGAGGTCCGCCGGTACGTCGTAGTGGTCGCCCTGGAAGGCGCGGCGCGGGATGCCCAGCTCGACGGCGACGAAGGCGTGCAGCTCCTCGTAGGAGACGTCGCTGACCAGGTGCGACCACATCCGCCCCCGCCACGGCCACACCGGGGAGTCGATCAGCACGGCCACGGGAGCAGTCTGCCGGGCCGCGACTAGCGTCTGCCTGGTGAGTGCTGAGATCCGCTGGGGAATCGTCGGGCCGGGCCGCATCGCGGAGAAGGTGGTGGAGGACTTCGCCGTCGTCGACGGCGCCCGCGCGGTCGCCGTCGCCTCCCGGTCGCAGGAGCGGGCCGACGGGTTCGCCGCGCGGCACGGCCTGGACCGCGCCTACGGCTCCTACCGCGAGATCCTCGCCGACCCCGACGTCGACGTCCTCTACGTCGCCACCCCGCACCCGCACCACCACCAGTTCGCACTGGCCGCGCTGCGCGCCGGCAAGGCGCTGCTCGTGGAGAAGGCGTTCACCGCCACCACCGCCGGCGCCGCCGAGGTCGTCGACCTCGCCCGGGAGACCGGCACCTTCGTCATGGAGGCGATGTGGACCCGGTTCCAGCCGGCCGTCGTCGCGCTGAACGAGCTGGTGGCCGACGGCGCGATCGGCGAGGTGCGCTCGGTGCAGGCCGACCTGGGCGTCTCCCGCGAGTACGACCCGGTCGACCGGCTGTTCGCGCTCGAGCTCGGCGGCGGCGCCCTGCTCGACCTCGGGGTCTACGTCGTCTCGTTCGCCCAGATGCTGCTGGGCACCCCCGACCGCGTCGTCGCCACCGGCTCGCTGTTCCCGTCGGGCGCCGACGCGGAGGCGGCGATCCTGCTGGGCTTCGACGACGGCCGCAACGCCGCGCTGACCACCTCGCTGAAGTACGCCCTGCCCGGCACGGCGCGCGTCGTCGGCACGAAGGGCTGGATCGACGTCGTGCCGCGCTTCCACCACCCGCAGACCATCGTGCTGCACCGCGACGGCGCCGAGCCCGAGGAGATCACCCGCCCGCAGACCGGCGCCGGGTACGCGCACGAGCTGGCCGAGGTCGGCGAGTGCCTGCGCGCCGGCCGCACCGAGAGCGCCGTGATGCCGCTCGCCGACACGCTGGTGGTGCAGGACGTGCTCGGTCAGGCCGCCGACCAGCTCGGGGTGCGGCACGCCGAGGCGGTCGACGTCCTGTGATCGCGGTGACCGCGGCGGGCGGGGCGACCGGCACCGCCGTCGTCCGGGCCCTGCTGGCGCGCGGTGAGCGGGTGCGCGCCGTCGTGCCCTCGCGCAAGCCGCGCCCGGAACTCGACGCGCTCGGCGCCGAGGTGGTCGTCGGTGACCTCATCGGTGACCTCTCGGCGGCGCTGGCCGGCGCCGACGCCCTGTACCTGATCTGGCCGAACTTCGACCCGGGCGAGGCCGCCGGCGCCCCCGCCGTGCTGACCGCGGCCGCCCGCGCGGGGGTGCGCCGGCTGGTCTACCACTCGGTGCTCCGCCCGCAGGCCCGCGCGATGCCGCACCACGCCGCCAAGGACCGGGTCGAGGAGGCGCTCGACGGCGTCGTCGCCGGCACGGGGGCGCGGTGGCGGGTGCTGCAGCCGTGCGCCTACGCCGACAACCTGGACGGGCAGCTGCCGGGGGCGGTCGAGAGCGGGGAGCTGCCCAGCCCGTGGGGCCTGGAGCGGGCGCAGTCCTTCGTCGACCTCCGCGACGTCGCCGAGGCGGCGGCCGTGCTGCTCACCGAGGACGGGCTGGACAGCGGCACCTTCGAGGCCGTCGGCCCCGAGGCGCTCACCGCCCCGGACGTCGCCGCGCTGCTCGCCGAGCGGGCCGGTCGACCGGTCACCGCGGTCGACGTCCACGCCGAGGACGACGGGACCTACGCCGGGCGCTGCCGCACCACGATGTTCGACTGGTACCGGGCGCACGGTTTCACCGGCAGCCCCCGGGTGCTCGGCGCGCTGCTCGGCCGGGCGCCGCGCACGGTCGCCGAGCACCTCGCCGAGCAGGTGCCGGCGCGCTCCTGAGCTCCCCCGACCGGGTGGTTGAGCTGCAGCCGCCGCCGGCGCCTGCCGATGTGGAACGGGAACGGCCGTACCGACGGCCATCCTCCCGAGGAGATCACACGCATGGCACTGCTCGAAGGTCTGGCCGCGCTGGCGGCGAAGTTCGCCGGCGCGAGCACGGTCGCCCAGGTCGCGACCGGCGTCGGCATCGCCACCGCCGGGGTGACCGGCGCCGGCGCCGTGGGCGCGCTGCCCACGCCGGTGCAGGACACCGTCGCCGGCACGGTCGAGACGGTGACGCCCTTCGAGCTGCCGAGCTCGGACGACGACGCGACGACGCAGGCCACCGCGGACGTCGACCCCGTCGAGGCCGAGGACACCACCGAACCCGAGGTCACCGTCGAGGAGATCGTCGAGGACGAGGCCACCGACGAGGAGGCCGTCGAGGACGAGGCCACCGGCGAGGAGACCGTCGAGGACGAGGCCACCGAGGAGGAGACCGGGCTCCGCGGCCTGGACAACGCGATCGCGCACGCCGACGAGCACGCCCAGGCGGCGCTGAAGGCGAACCAGGCCCGCCAGGCGGCCCATGACGCGGAGAAGGCCGCTCGCGAGGCGGCCCGGGTGGCGGAGAAGGCCGCCCGCGACGCGGCGAAGCCGGCGCGCGCCTCCACCGCCCCGGTCGAGGCGCCGGTCGAGCAGGCCGACGGCGCCGGCCCCGCGCAGCCCGCCGACCAGGGCCGGGGCAAGCAGGGGCGCGGCGGCAACTGACCCGCGGGATCAGACCGGGGGGACCTCCACCGGTGCCCACGCCAGGCCCGTCGCCTCGGCGGCCGTGGGCACGCGGGTGGGCGTCCCCCCGGCGCGGCGCACCGCCTCGGCGAACCGGACCGCGTCGATGACCGCGTTGCACCCCGGATCGTTGTTGAAGTAGACGAGGACGTCGTCCTCCCCGTACGCGGCCACCAGCCGGTCGGCCCACAGCTGCAGCGTCTGCGGTTGGTACCCCCAGCCCTCGAGCCCGTGGTGCAGCCGCAGGTAGCCCCAGCCGGCGGTCCGCCAGAGCGGCGCCACCGGCTGCTCGTCGCGGTCGGCCCAGCACAGCGCGGCCCCGTAGCGCTCCAGCAGGGCCCGCACCTCGTCGGTCCACCACGACTCGTGCCGCGGCTCCACCGCCACCCGCGTGCCGGGCGGGAACTGCGCCAGGCACTCGCGCAGCAGCCCCGCGTCGGCCCTCAGCGTGGGTGGTAGCTGCAGCAGGACGGTGTCCAGCTTGGGCCCGAGCCCCTCGGCGCGCCCCATCAGGCGGGCGACCGGCTCGTCGGGCTCGCGCAGCCGCTTGATGTGGGTGAGGAAGCGGCTGGCCTTGACCGCCCACCGGAAGTCCGCCGGGGTGCGCTCGCGCCATTTCTCGAACGTCTCCCGCTCGGGCAGCCGGTAGAACGCGTTGTTGCTCTCGACGGTGGCGAAGTGCTGGACGTAGTGCTCCAGCCAGAGGCGCTGGGGCAGCTTCGGCGGGTAGAAGGCGCCGCGCCAGTCGCGGTACTGCCACCCCGACGTCCCGATGATCACGGCCATCCCCCGCCGCTACCCCGCGTCGCGGTGGCTGACGCGGCACCGGCCCGCGCCCCCGTATTGGGGGACGGGCGCACCCCTCGGCTCGGGTGCTCCTCCCCCGCGATACGGACGACGGTGACCCGCATCAGTCCTGCCCACGACCGGGTGGGCGCGGCGGGAAAAGCGGAGCACGCGATGACCACTACACGACAGACCCCGATCGGTGGTCGCGGAGGAGCGCACCGAGCCGCGCCACTCCCCGGCCCTCGAACGATGCGGAGGCGTCTGCTGGCCGGGGGGCTCGGCGCCGCCCTGACCACGAGCGCGATCGTCACGCTGGCCGCCACGGCCGAGGCGGGCACACCACCGCTGGGCCCCGGGAACCTCGAGGCGTTCCCGGCCCGGGACATGGTGGCGATCGACGGCTACGTCGACCAGGCCGGCCAGACGGCCACCGTCACCGCGACCCGCGACGGTCAGGTGATCGGCCGCGGCACCGGCACGGTGGACGCCAACGGCTTCCTCGAGTTCAACCACGCGGGCGCCGCGTGCTGGGGCCCGCTCGACCCCAGCGACCCGAGCACCGCGGTCACCCCCGACCTCAGGGGCGGCGACCGGATCGACGTGTCGTTCAGCGGCACCGCCTTCAGCGACGGCATGGTGATCGCCTCCTCGGTCATCACGGGGTACACGACCGCCGGACCGGACGCCTCGGGCGCCTACTCCGTCACCATCGAAGGGACCTACGGCGCCGACGTCGACCTCAACCGCTTCATGGTCGAGGTCGTCAACCCCGACATGCGCGAGGAGCCCGGCGGCATCGAGGACCGGGCCATCTCCTGGGACCCGACCCTGGCCGACGGCGAGACCAACGGCGGCACGGGTTACACCGCCGAGGGGACGGCGGCGGACGGCGCGTTCTCGGCCACCTTCGGCGGGCTGTCCGAGGCCGACCAGCAGCACGTGGCCGCCGGGGAGCACGTCGTCCTGAGCTGGATGGCGGACCACCCGACCGTGGAGCAGCAGCTCGGCCTCACCCTCTGGGAGAGCGGTCAGGTCAACGGCCCCGGCGACCCGTCGTGCCCGCCCGGGGCGGCCGACGGCATGCCGGTGCCCCCCACCACGGCCGACGTGACCGGCCTGTCCGCGGGCGGGACCGGGTTCACCGTCACCTGGCCCGTTCCCCAGCAGCCGGTCGACGCCCCCGCGGTCAGCCAGTACCGGGTCTCGGCCTACGACGCCGCGACCGGTCAGGAAGCCGCCATCCGCACCGCCGGCACCACGGCGACGTTCCTGGGGCTGGACGGGAGCAAGAGCTACGAGCTGCTGATCGAGGCGTTCAGCGGCACCGTCGTCCCGTTCGACGGCCGGTGGAGCGAACCGGTCCCCCTCGGTTCGGTGGACCTGGCCGCAGGGGCGTACACGCCGCGGACCTCACCGGGCGCCGGGGACGGTGGCACGGGTGGGGAGACCCCGCCGCCCACGTCCGCGGAACCGACCGGCGTGACCGCGACGGCCACCGGGACGACCTCGGCGGACGTGAGCTGGACGGCCGCGCTCGACGCCGTCTCCTACGACGTGAGCCTGACCCCGCCCACCGGTGACCCCGTCACCCAGACGGGCATCACCACCACGACCGCCTCGTTCACCGGCCTCACGGCGGGCACCACGTACGGCGTGTCGGTCACCGCGGTCGACAGCGCGGGAACCTCCCACACCTCGACCGAGACGGTGTCGGTGACCACGCTCGACGACGCACCGAGCAGCACGACGGTGACGCGCGTCGTCAGCGGCCACGAGCGGGTCACGATGGAATGGCTCGCGGCCACCGCGGGCAACCCGACTGCTCCGGTGACCGGCTACGAGCTCTCGGCCACCCCGGTCAACGCAGACGGCACCCTCGGGACTCCGGTCACGGCCTCGGTCGGCGCCGTCACCACGGGGACCGTCTCGGGCCTCGCGAACGGGACCACCTACCGGCTCGACGTGGTCGCCCTGGCCGGCGATTCACGGGGCCCGGCAGCGACGTTCGCCGACGGCCACCCCGGGACGGTCGTGCCGAACGACGTGCTCACCGTCGGCCGGGCCCAGTTCCGCGACGACCGCAACGAGTACCGGATCACCGGCACGGCTCAGGACACCACCGCCAACACCGTGACCATCCGGCTCAGCACCGGTGAGCTGGTCGCGCAGAACGTCGCGGTCACCGCTGACGGGGCGTGGTCGGTCAGCACCCGCAACGGCCCGCAGGCGACGGCG
>NZ_SSXA01000072.1 GCF_021698975.1 Blastococcus sp. KM273128
GGCCGAACCGTCACACCCCAATGCCAGAATCACGCACCGGCGGCCCACCGAGTCGCATCCCGATGATCACCGATGGGCGGGCGAAAGATCCGGGTTAGGGCCACTGTCACGCAGGTCCGCAGCCTGGAAAGGCAGTTGGAGGGGTCTTTTGGCCAGCACCCGGCCGCTGAGATCCTGCTGAGCCAGCCCGGGCTCGGCGGCATCCTCGGCGCCCGGGTGCTGGCCGAGTTCGGCGACGACCCGACCCGCTACGCCAACCCCAAGGCCCGCAAGAACTACGCCGGAACTGCGCCAATCACCAAGGCCTCGGGCACCCGTCGCGCCGTCCTCGCCCGGGTAGCCACCAACAAACGGCTACGCGACGCGCTCCACCTGCAGGCCTTCGCCGCGCTGACGAACTCGCCGGGCGCCCGCGCCTACTACGACGAGCACCGCGCCCGCGGCGCCGGACACAACCAGGCGCTGCGAGCAGTCAGCAATCGACTGGTCGGCATCCTGCACGGCTGCCTGCGACACGGCCGTCCCTACGACGAGGCCACCGCCTGGCCCCGCTACCAACCCGATTCTCGGGCAGCTGCTTGAACCTTCGAACCGTGGGATGTCTAATGCCGCTCAGACTCCACGCCAGCGTCTCCGCATGGCCCGACTGGTCATCAAGGAGGGCTGGCCCAAGGTTCGGGCTGCCGAGTTCTTCGGGGGGCGCGTGAAAGACCGCCGATTGGTGGGCCGAGCCATACCGGCTGCTGGGCAGGACCGGCATGTTCGATCGCTCCAGCCGACCACACTCCAGCCCCAACAAGATCGGTGCGCCGAAGACGAAGCGGATCGTGTCTCTGCGGCTGCGCAAGCGGTGGGGCGCGGTCCGGCTCGGGGCCGAGACCGGCGTGGCGCCCTCGACCGCCGGGGCGGTGCTGCACCGCTGCGGGATCAGACATCCCATGGGCTTAGGCGTCAAGCCGCAGCCGCGTTGATCGAGGGCCATGCGGTGGTCTCGTCGTAGCCGGTTCTGGTCTTCAGGCAGCCGTGCAGGATGCCGACGAGCCGGTTGCCCAGCTGTCGGAGGGCGGCGTGGTGGGAGACGCCGCGGGCGCGGATGGTGTCGTAGTACGCCCGTGCCCCCGGTGAGGCGGTGAGCGCGCAGAACGCCCACTGGTGGGCGGCGTCGGCGAGGTGCTTGTTGCGGGCGTAGCGGGCCAGCACGATGCGGCGGGTTCCCGAGGCACGGGTGATCGGGGAGGTGCCGGCGTAGTTCTTCCGGGCCTTGGCGTTGGCGTAGCGGGCGTGGTCGTCGCCGAACTCGGCGAGCACCCGGGCGCCCAGGATCGGTCCCAGCCCGGGCTGGCTGGTCACGATCTCAGCTGAACCGCCCCGGGTTCAGTGGAGGCTCGGTTCTGCCGCCTCGATGCTCTCGAGGGCGGTGATCTGACGGTAGTGCTGCTGTTCGTACTCGGAGGGCGGAATGTTCCCGCAGGCGCCGTGCAGCCGCCGGTTGTTGAACCAGTCGACCCATTCCAGGGTGGCGATCTCGACCTGGTCGAGCCCGCGCCAGGGGCCGCGGCGCCGAATCACCTCGGTCTTGAACAGGCCGATCAGCGACTCGGCGGCGGCGTTGTCGTAGGAGTCACCGACCGAGCCGACCGATCCCACGGCGCCGATCTCGGCCAGCCGTTCGGTGTAGCGGATCGCCAGGTACTGCCCGGACTCAACTGGTCCTCGCAACACCAGCCTGTACCGCCGAGAGTAAGTGCTGGTCGAGTGCCTCGGCGGGGGTCTGCCATCCCAGCGTCTTGCGGGGCCTGCCGTTCAAGGCCGCGGCGACGGCCTCGAGGTCGTCGGTGGTCCATCGCGATAGGTCGGTGCCCTTGGGGAAGTACTGCCGCAGCAGGCCGTTGGTGTTCTCGTTGGTGCCGCGCTGCCAGGGGCTGTGCGGATCGGCGAAGTACACCGCCAGGCCGGTGTCGATCTTCAACTGGACGTGCTGGGCGAGCTCCTTGCCGCGGTCCCAGGTCAGCGAGCGCCGCAGCTGGTCGGGCAGCGTGCCGATCTTCGCGGTAATCGCGTCGCGCATGGCTTCGGCGCCGTAGCCGGCCAGCGCGGGCCCATTCTTCACGCGCGGCTCGACCCCGTAGCCGGCCATCCGCGGCAGGTGCAGCAGCATGGTGAACCTCGTCGTGCGCTCCACCAGCGTGCCGATCGCCGACCGGTCGGTGCCGATGATCAGGTCGCCCTCCCAGTGCCCGGGGATGGCCCGATCGTCGGCCTCGGCGGGCCGCTCGCTGATCATCACCTCCGGCGTGACGTGGCCCTGGGCGCGCTGCCGGGTACGCGCTCGCGGCACCCGCAACGCCCGGCCGGTCCGCAGGCACGCGACCAACTCGCGCTTGAGCGCACCCCGACCTTGCACGTAAAGGGCCTGGTAGATCGCCCCATGCGAGATCCGCATGGACTCATCTTCGGGGAAGTCGACCGGCAACCGGCGGGCGATCTGCTCCGGACTCCACGCGGTCGCCCATCGGCGATCTTGTCGGCGAGGCTTGTTCCGGCCCTTCCACTCCGGCGTGATGGGGCCGGCCGCCACGGTGCCGTCCGGGCGCTGGATCGCCCCGGCCAGCCGGTCTTGGACGTAGTCGCGCAACCGGTCGTTCTCGACGAGCTTGGCCGCCTTGGGTCGGCGGGCCATCAACTCCGCCTTCCACTGCGCGATTCCGGCTCGATAGTCCAGCCGTCCACCCCGCGTGGCGGCGTTGCGGCGCAGCTCCCGCGAGATCGTCGAGGGCGCCCTTCCCAGCCGCCGGGCAATCTCGCGGACCCCCACGTTCCGCGCTCGCAGTAGCGCGATCTCCTCCCGCTCTGCGAACGACAGATATCTACCCGACGACGGAGCCAGGTCAATCAGGGGCATGCCGCCGCGTTCCCGGAACCACCGCGACCCCACCGGCCCCGACACGCCACACGCAACCGCCGCGTCCTCGCTGGTCAACCCCTCTGCGACCTTCGTCCAGAACGCGCGCTCGACATCGCGCCGGATCGGCGGCCTGCCCGGCGAACGCATCGCCGGCCGCCCCGTGATCGTCGTCATCCATCCTGGCGGTCGTCCCATCAGCACACCCTTTTCGTCGGGGTGTTGCGACGACCGCTTGAATCCGCCCTGCACCCCGCGGTCGGAGTGGTGGATCAGCCCGGCCAGGTCCGCGCCCTCGCGACTGCGCTGCCAGATGGCGTGCTCCAGGGCATCGAGGGCGAGATCGGCCCGCAGGCTGGTCGAGGCCCGCCAGCCCACGATCCGGCGGGAGAACAGGTCGGTGACGAAGGCGAGATAGACGAAGCCGGACCAGGTGGCGACGTAGGTGATGTCGGCGACCCAGCGACGGTTGGGCGCCGGGGCGGTGAAGTCGCGTTCGAGCAGGTCCCCGGGGCGGGCGGCCAGTTCGGCCGGCACGGTGGTGCGGCGGGTCCTGCCGCGGATCGCGCCGGCCAGGCCGTCGGCACGCATCAGCCGCTCGACGGTGCAGCGGGCCACCGGCAGACCCTCGCGGTGCAGCTGCCGCCACATCTTGCGCACCCCGTAGACGCCGTAGTTGTCCCGGTGGACCCGCCGGATCTGCGCGAGCAGCTGCTCGTCTCGCAGCGCCCGCGCCGATCGCGGCCTCGTCCTCGCGGCGTAGTAGGTGCTCGGGGCGATCTTGGCGCCGGCGTCGGTCAGGACCCGGCAGATCGGCTCGACCCCGAAATGCTTCCGGTGAGCGTCGATGTAGGCGATCAGCGTGGCTGTGGGCGGTCGAGCTCCGCCGCGAAGAAAGCCGACGCGGTCTTCAGGATCGCGTTCGCCCGCCGCAGCTCGCGGTTCTCCCGCTCCAGCGCGATCAGCCGGGCCCGATCGCCGGTGGGCACCCCGGGCCGCTCGCCGTCATCGACCAGGACCTGCTTGACCCAGTTCCGCAGCGTGTCGGTGTTGATGCCCAGCTGCTCACCCACCCGCCGGCAGGCGCCGGTCACGGTCATCGCATCGTCAGGGCTGTCGACAAGATCACGCACCAGTCGGATGGCCCGATCCCGGACCTCGTCGGGGTACTTCCTCGGTGCCGCCATGGCTTCCATCCTTCGGGGGTTGGAAGCCTCCATCAATCCCGGGGCGGTTCATCCACCCATCAGCCGCTTGACCAACCTCCCCGGTCACTTCAGCTAGGTGACGTGAGACTTTGGCGTGGCGTAGCTGATGGCCTTGTGGAATCTCCAGGTCGAGGCGCCCGTGCAACTTCTGCTTGTCACCACACGTCGACGGAGTGCCTCCGCCGGCTGGCCGCGATGCGAGGGCCGCTCATGCCTACGCGGGGCCCCGCTACCGCTTTGGGGTGTGGCCGGCTCCGCCCGTGCTGACCGGCAGCGAGCCACCGCGCAGCCGCCGCTCGAGCGGCTTCTCCACCACCGTGAACAGCACGTAGGCGCTCGCGATCGAGACGACCAGCGCCAGCGCCGTCGCCCAGAGCGCCATCGCCAGCGTGGTGGGCATCAGCACGTAGTCGATCGCCCGGATCACCAGCTGGTGGGTGAGGTAGAAGGCGAACGACCACTCGCCAAGCTTCACCAGCACCGGGTGGCGGAACACCGACGGGCGCCCGTCCAGGTCGGCCTGCGCCGCCGTCGCGATGGTGAGCGCGAACGGGATGAAGGGGATCGCGACCCAGATCAGGTACGCCGGGGCGTAGGCGGCGATCACGTAGGCGACGGCGACCAGCGCCAGCGAGCCGCCCAGCCCGATCCGCCGGATCCGGCGCCCCTCCTTGACCCACAGCGCGATCAGGATGCCGAGGCAGAACTCCCAGAGCCGCTGCAGCGGGAAGATGAAGATCGCCCAGTCGGCCACCGTCTCGCCGTGCGTCAGCGGCGCCAGCACGATCGGCGGCACGATCACCAGCAGGCAGAGCACCCCGGCTGCGATCCAGCGCGCCCGCTCCGAGAGCCGCAGCGCCTGCACGATGAGCAGCGGGAACATCGCGTAGAAGAACATCTCGCACGAGATCGACCACGTGACGCCGTTGCCGGCCCAGTAGTACTCGTTGTCGGGGATCCACGCGTGCAGGCCGACGAACGACGGCGCCATGTGCCACAGGAGCTCCCCGGTCTCCTCCGGCCGGGCCAGCGCGTTCAGCGGGATGAACGCGATCACCGCCACCCAGTACGCGGGCGCGATGCGGGCGAACCGCCGCCGGTAGAAGGGGCCGGCCCGGTCACCGGGGCGGTGGGTCCAGGTGAGCACGAACCCGCTCAGGATGAAGAAGAAGCTCACCCCGGCCGCGCCCGGCTCCAGGAACGGGTAGAGCGCGTCGCCCTCCGGCGTCGTCTCGAACGTGGCGATGGTGTGCGAGCCGAAGACCAGCAGCGCGGCGATGAACCGCAGCCCCGTCAGCGAGTCCAGCCGGGCGGTCGGCCGCGCCGGGGTGGGGCCGGACGACGACGCCCGGGGGCGCGCCGGGATCGCTGCCGGGCGCCCCGACGTGCGTTCACCCGCGTGCTGACCGGCCGACCGGGCGGGGGTGCCACGAGAGGTCGTACCGGGACGAGGAGCCGACACCGTCAGCCCTCCAGAGGCGCGGCGGGCACCTCGGGCTGCTCGTCGACGTCGCACCTCGGGAAGATCATCGCGTCCCACAGTAAGCGCTCCGCGCGGTCGCCGCTTTTCGTCAGGGAACCCGGGGGGTGAACACCTCGTTGCCCACTGCGTGGCGGTCACTCTGCGGTCACGACCTCTCGGTGGGTAACCTCGGGCGCCCCGCCCGTGGTCACCCGGCGCGGGTTCGCGCCCTGCGAGCCGGCCGCCGTCCGGGGCGCTGCGCCGCCCACCGTGCCGAGACCATGACTTTGAGGGGACCGTGACGACTCGAGGACGCCACCGGTTCCCGCTCGCCCTGGTGGTGACGGCGTCCCTCGTGCTGACCGCCTGCGGCTCCGACGAGCCCGGCCCCCGCGAGGGCGAGGCCCCGCACGCCACGGCCGAGCCGACGTCCACCCCCATCGAGTCCACCACCGTCCCGCGCGCCGACCTCGAGCCCGTCCCGACGACCGGCGACCGCTTCGAGATCACCCGCCCGACCGACGCCTCGCCCTCCGGCTCGGAGTCGGCCGAGGAGGTCGCGGAGCCCGAGCAGGTGTGGAGCTACCAGGACGGCGACCTCTCCGACTGGAGCGAGGTGCAGGGCGCCCGCCCCGAGCAGGTACGGGTCGTCGAGGAGCCGGTGCGCCCCGGCTACGAGTACTCCGGCGCCTTCTCCGCGCGCCCGGGCGACTTCACCTTCGGCGTCGACACCACCATCCGCGGCGAGGTGCGCTCCACCATCGAGGAGGCCGGCGTCCCCCGCGAGGGCGACGTGCAGTGGTACTCGTGGTCCACCTACTTCCCCGAGGACTTCTTCTGGGACGGCGGCGACGAGTTCCTCATCTACACCCAGTGGCACCAGACGGCGAACGAGGGCTCGCCCAACGTCGACCTCTGGGTCACCGACGGCCCCGAGCCCGAGATCCGGCTCTCCATCCGCGGTGGGCTGCAGGGGCGCGAGTCCGCCGAGCACGTCGCCACCTACGACCTCGGCCCGCTGGAGCGGGGGGTGTGGCTCGACCACGTCGTCCGCATCGAGTGGTCCACCCAGCCCGACGAGGGCAACGTGCAGGTCTGGATCAACGGCGACCGCGTGGTCAACGCCGTCGGCGCCACCCTGTTCGAGGGCCAGAGCATCTACTTCAAGCAGGGCATCTACGCCGCCAGCAACACCCGGCGCGAGCACACCGTCTACTTCTCCGACGCCCGCTGGGGCGAGTCGCGGGAGAGCGTCGCCATCGAACCGGCGACCGACTGACGGCTACTGCGCCGCTGACGCCGGCGAGCCCAGCGGGTTCTTGCCGGTCGGGGCGGCCGCCTGCTCGTCGACGGGCTCGCCGTCGGCCGGCCCCTCCGCGTCGGGCGGCGTCTGCGGCACCACCCGGACGGCGACCAGCCAGCTCACCAGCGACATGGTCGCCGCCGCGACCACCAGCCCCACCATCAGCCCGGTGCGGCCCCACACCGCGGTGAGCGCCACCGGCAGGAACACCGCGATCGGCGCCACGCCGATGCGCACCCGCAGCGCCGCCTTGGTGTTGCGGGAGCCGCGCATCGCCAGCAGCGCGCCGTGGGTGATGCCGAACAGCACCATCTGCGCGCTCACCGCGGCCACCAGCCAGCCCGAGCCCCACGACTCCCCGAACAGCGCCCGGCCCACGTCCTCGGGCAGCAGCACCAGCACCGTGCCGTAGACGACCGCCACCCCGGCCAGCGCCAGCGACGCCATCCGGCCGATGCGCAGCCCGCGGCCGGCGTCGGACTCCACCGCGCGCGCCACCATCGGCAGGCAGATGACGCTCGCCGCGGCGACGGTGATGTTGAGCGGGCCGTTGGCCACCTGCGCGGCCTTCAACTGGCCCAGCAGCGCCGTGCCGGCCACCAGCGGCAGCACGAAGATCGTCAGCTGCCCCGAGCCCGACGAGAGCGCGAAGTCGCCCAGCAGCGGGCCGGACACCGGCCACATCGCCTTCAGCCGCTCCCGCAGCCGCACCGGCTCCCGCCGGATGCCGAAGGCCACCAGCCCGATGACGTCGGCCAGCAGGGCGCCGAGGATCCACAGCGCCAGCACCGCCGCCGTGCCCGCGATCACCCCGGTCAGCGCCAGCACGGTGGCCACGACCATGACGACCAGCCACACGCCGTCCAGCAGCACCGCCCGGCCGGGCCGCTGCTCGAGGAACCCGACGTAGCGCAGCGCGTCCTGGAGCAGCAGCACCGGCAGGCCGAGGAAGAACACCGCCCAGGCCACGTCCACCGGGGTGGCCAGCAGCAGCAGCCCGACCGGGATGCCGAGCGCGCCCACCGCCGTCGCCGACACCGCGGCCACCAGGTGCACCGGTGCGCCCTTGAGCACGTTCCGCTGCGTGATCAGCAGCGGGTCCAGGACGGCGGCGCGCGTCCCGCCCAGCAGCAGCCAGTAGATGCTGTAGATCAGCGCGAACTCACCGAAGACGGCGGCGCTGACCCCGGTGGCGATCGCCACCGACAGCAGCATGTTGCTGGCGCTGGAGATCGCCTGGTCGGCGACGGTGAGCCCCCGGCTGACCAGCTTGCCGCCGCGCACGGCACGGCCGACGCGTCGGATCACCACGGGCGTTCGCAGGGGGTCAGGGGCACGGCAGGGTTGATCGGCGGGAGCAGCAGGTCAGCCGGCGCGGCGGCCGAGCGCCCGGTAGGTCCAGCCGGCGGCGGTCCACGCCTCGCGGTCGAGGGCGTTGCGCCCGTCCAGCACGCGCTTCTGCTTGACCACCCGGCCGAAGGCCTCCGGGTCCAGCTGGCGGTACTGCTGCCACTCGGTGAGCACCAGCACGGCGTCGGCGCGCTCGGCGGCCTCCTCCGGCGTCGCCGCATAGTCCAGCTGCGGCCACTGCCGGCGGCTGTTCTCGATCGCGGCCGGGTCGGTCACCCGCACGACGGCGCCCTGCAGCTGCAGCTGCGCGGCGACGTTGAGCGCCGGCGAGTCGCGGATGTCGTCGCTGTCGGGCTTGAACGCCGCGCCCAGGACGGCGACCCGCTTGCCCAGCAGCGAGCCGTCGCAGACCTCGCGGGCCAGCTCCACCATGCGGATGCGGCGGCGCATGTTGATGTTGTCGACCTCGCGCAGGAACGTCAGCGCCTGGTCGGCACCCAGCTCGCCGGCGCGGGCCATGAAGGCGCGGATGTCCTTGGGCAGGCAGCCGCCGCCGAAGCCGAGGCCGGCGTTGAGGAACTTGCGGCCGATGCGGTCGTCGAAGCCGATCGCGTCGGCCAGCAGCTTCACGTCGGCGCCGGTGGCCTCGCACAGCTCGGCCATCGCGTTGATGAAGGAGATCTTCGTGGCGAGGAACGAGTTGGCCGCCGTCTTCACCATCTCGGCGGTGGCGTAGTCGCTCTCCACCTTCGGGGTGCCGCGCTCGACGATGGAGGCGTACACCTCGTCGAGCAGCGCCCGGGCGGTGTCGCCGTCGGCGCCGGCGGGCAGGCCGTAGACCAGCCGGTCGGGGTGCAGCGTGTCCTGCACGGCGAAGCCCTCGCGCAGGAACTCCGGGTTCCAGGCCAGCAGCGCGCCGGGCGCCTTGGCGTCGATCAGCTCGGCCAGCCGCGCCGCCGTCCCCACCGGGACGGTGGACTTGCCGACGACGAGCTCACCGGGGGAGAGGACGGCGAGCAGCGACTCGACCGCACCCTCCACGTAGCGCATGTCCGCGGCGTACTCGCCGCGCTTCTGCGGCGTGCCCACGCAGACGAAGTGGACGGCGGAGCCGGCGGCGTCGGCGAAGTCGGTGGAGAAGCGCAGCCGCCCGGTGGCCAGGGTGCGCTCCAGCAGCTCCTCGAAGCCGGGCTCGAAGAACGGCGCCTCGGCCTTGGAGAGCGAGGCGATCTTGGCGTCGTCGACGTCGATGCCCACGACCTCGTGACCCAGCTCGGCCATCGATGCGGCGTGGACGGCGCCCAGGTACCCGCAGCCGATGACCGAGATCTTCACGCAGTGCTCCTGTGGTTCCGGTGATGTGTTCCGCCGCGCCGGCCGGGGTGGTTCCCCCGGCCCGTCCGCCACGGGACACCCGCCATGTTCGACCACGGACCGGCCCCGACGCCAGCGGGGCGGCTCCGGGCAGCGCGGAGAATCGACCGTGCAGGTGGAGTCGGACACGATCGGGTGTGACGGCGGTCGCAGGCCGCCGGGCGGGTGCCGCGCCGTGGCATTGTCGAGGGTCGGCCCGCGTGCAACGCTGCGCGGCAGCCGGTGTGGACCGTGTCGCCCGGGCGGGGCGCCGGCGGGCGGGAAGGGGTCGAGGTGGGCGACGCGCTGACCAGAACCGTGCCGCGCACGCTGGCCGTCTGCGTGCTCGCCGTCGCGGGGCTCACCGCCGCCGCGGCCTACGAGCCCGTCCTGGTGCTCCTCGGCGTCCTCGCCGTCCCCGTGTTCGTCTGGGGCGTCACCCACCCCAAGCGCTTCATCGCCGTCGCCGTCCTCGTGGCCATCTTCGGCAAGACGGCGGCCCAGGTGACCGGCAGCAGCGCGGTGGACCTGCTCGACGAGCTCGCGATCGCCTCCTCGCTGGTGGTCTGCGTCGGGCCGCGGCTCCTCAGCGGCCAACCGCTGCGCAGCTTCCCCGGCCTGCCGTGGTGGGCGCTCTACGGCGTGCTCGGCGTGGTCAGCGGGCTGGCCGCGGGCGTGCCCCTCGTCGTCCTGGGCTCCGGCGCCGCCCTCGCCGGCAAGGGCATGCTGCTCGCCTTCGCGGTGGCGCAGCTGCAGTGGACCGGCGACGACGTCCGCCGCCTGGCCAAGGGCGGCGTCGGCGTCCTCCTGTTCATCATCTTCTGCTGCCTGGTGAACCTGGCCATCCCGCAGACCTGGCAGAGCACGGTCGGCAACATCGACCAGCTCAGCTTCCGCTCGGCGATCCCGTCGCTGATCGGCCCGTTCGTCGAGCCCGGCACGCTCGGGATCATGGCGGCGCTGGGCTTCCTCGGCGTCGTCGCGTGGAACACCACGATGGGCTCGACCCGCTTCACCTGGCTGCTCTCCGCCGGCATGGCCCTGGTCGCGATCCTGTCGTTCCGGCGCAAGACCTGGCTGGGGATGATGGGCAGCTTCCTGTGGCTGACCTCCCGCGCCGGCCGGTCGGGCGTCTTCGCAGGGGCGGTCACCGCCGTCACCGGGATCGTCATCCTCTTCTGGTCGACGCTGCTCAACGCCCTGCAGGGCATCGTCGCCACCTACATCGACGAGTCCGAGGGCACCGCGGCGCGCACGCTGATGACCCGCGACTCCTTCTTCGTCGCCCAGGACTACTTCCCGCTCGGCGCCGGCTTCGGTCGCTTCGGCTCCGACACCGCCTCGGAGTTCTACAGCCCGCTGTACCTCGAGCGCGGCTACCAGAACGTGTGGGGCCTCTCCGAGCGCACCGGGAACGCGATGTTCCTCACCGACACCATGTGGCCGGCGGTGCTCGGCGAGACCGGCTTCCTCGGGATGCTGGCCTTCCTGATCGCGCTCGTCGCCGTCTTCCGGCGGCTGCGCCGGCTCTCCCGCGACGCCGACCCGGTCGCCCGCTTCCTCGGCCTCACCGGGATCGCCTGGATCTTCCAGTACCTGCTGGAGTCCACCGGCAACCCGGTGTTCGTCTCCCCGCCCTCCTACATCCCCCTCTTCCTCCTGATCGGCCTGCTGGGATCGTTCGGTGGCCGAGCCCCCGACAGCGCCCCCGGCAGCGACGACGCCGGGGCGCCGGCCGCCGGGGAGCGGGGCGACGGGGCGCGGGCCGGGCAGCCCGTCGCCGTCGGCTGACCGGCGCCACCCCAACCGGCGACATCGCGAGCGCGAGGTCGATTGCGCGTCCCGGCCCCTTTACGCTTCGGTGGTGCCACCACGACGGGATCGAGCCGAACCGGCAGGTGAAGGGGTGGAGTTGACCGCTGCACTCAGCGGCAAGCGCGCGCTCCTGGTCGCCTCGACCGGCGGCCACCTCGCCCAGATCGTGCGCTGGTCCGAGCGGTTCGGGCTCCAGCCGGACTCCGTCTTCGCCACCTTCGACTCCGAGCAGAGCCGCTCGCTGCTGCGCGACCGCCGCGTGGTCACCCTCGAGTACGTGCCCCCCCGCGGGCTGGTGCCGGCCGTCCGCGCCGGCATCCGGCTGCACCGGGCCACCCGCCGCGAGCGCTTCGACGTCGTCCTGAGCACCGGTGCCGCCGTCGGCATCGCCGCCTGGGCCATCGCGCAGCTGCGGCGGCTCCCGTTCGTCTACATCGAGAGCGTCTCGCGCTTCGACGGGCCCTCGGCCACCGGCCGCATCCTCGAGCGGCTCCCGCGGGCGCGGCGCTACAGCCAGCACGCCGGCTGGGCCGACCGCCCCGGCTGGCAGCTCGGCCCCTCGCTGCTCGACGACTTCACCGCCGTCCCGGCGGCCGACCGCCCGGCCCGGGACGGCGAGGGGCGCCGCATCTTCGTGAGCCTCGGCACCATCAAGCCGTTCCGCTTCGACGCGCTGGTCGACGCCGTCCGCGACCGGATGCGCCCCGGCGACACCGTCACCTGGCAGCTCGGCGTCACCACCCGCGACGACCTGCCCGGCGAGGTGACCCAGGAGCTGCGCGCCGAGGAGTTCGACCGGCTGGTGGCCGAGAGCGACGTCTTCGTCACCCACGCCGGTGTGGGCACCCTGCTCCGCGCCCTGGAGCTCGGCGTCCGCCCGGTCGTCGTCCCGCGGGTGGCGGCGCGCGGCGAGCACGTCGACGACCACCAGCTGCAGGTGGCCCGCGAGCTCGCGGAGCGCGGGCTGGTGCTGCTGCGGGAGCCCGGCGAGCTGACCAGCGAGGAGCTCGACCCCTCGGGCGTGGTGATCCGCCGATCCGGGGACGCGCCGGCGTGACCCGCCCCTCGCGACCTGCGCTGCGCGTGACGCAGATCGGCAACGCGTCGCAGGGGCGCGGCGGTGTCTCCTCGGTGGTGCGCACGACGAACACCTGGGCCGGCCCCGACCTCGAGGTGCGCGAGTGGCCCACCTACTGGCACGGCGACCGGCGGCGCACGCTGACCGCCTTCTGGTCCACCTTGCTGAACGTGCTGACCAGCGAGGTGCGGCCCACCGACGTGTGGCACTTCCACCTGACCCAGCACGGCTCCTTCCTGCGCGAGGGCCTGCTGCTGGCCCTCGCCCGCCGGCGCGGGGTCTGCTGCACCGTCCTGGTGCACGGCTCGCAGTTCGTCGCCTTCGCCGAGGGCAACCGCCGGCTCGCCCGCCTGGTGCTGCGGCTGCCCGGGGTGGTGTTCGTGCTCACCGAGCCCGCCGCCGAGGTGGTGCGCTCGCTCGGCATCGAGCCCGTCCGGGTCGCCAACAGCGTGCCGATCGAGGAGGAGCCGGTCGGCGCGGACCGCTCGGGCTTCGTCTTCGCCGGGGAGATCGGCCCGCGCAAGGGCGCCGACGTGCTGCTCGACGCCTGGTCGGCGGCCCGGCCCGACGGCCAGCAACTCGTCCTGTTCGGCGACCTCGCGCCGCAGTTCCGGCTGCCCGACCCGCTCCCCGGCGGGGTGGTGTTCGAGGGCCCGGTGTCGCCCGAGCAGGTGCGCGCCCGCCTGCGGACGGCGGTGGCGCTGGTGCTGCCCAGCAGAGCGGAGGCGATGCCGATGATCATCCTGGAGTCGATGAGCCTGGCGACGCCGGTCATCGCCAGCGACGTCGGCCAGATCGCCGAGGTGGTCGACGACACCGGCATGGTGGTCCCGCCCGCCGACGCCGACGCGCTGGGGACGGCGATCCGCCGGATGGCCGGCTCACCGGAGCTGGCACAGGGGCTCGGGCGCCGGGCGTGGGACCGTGTAAGGGCCCGGCACTCCAACGCCGTCGTGCGCACGGTCTTCGTCGAGCACTGGCGAAAGTGCGTGGAAGAGGCCCGAACGGGTGACGCCACGCGCCAGAATCGGGCGCAGGATATCTAGCCTAGGGCGTTCGGCAACTGGACGTGTCGAACGGGGGGCAGACGCGGTCCCGCGCGGCTCGCGGCTGCGGTCCACACCCGTGGGCCTCGATCACGGAGACGAGGAAGTAGTGGAATTCAGAGACACCATCGCGGCGATCCGGGCCGGGTGGTTCCTGCCCGTGATCGGGATGCTCCTGGGCGGGGGCGTCGGGGCGGCGATGGCCCTGATGATGACGCCGACCTACACCTCCTCCGCGCAGGTGTGGGTGACCTCCACCGACGCCACCTCCACGACCGCCGCGTTCCAGGGCAGCCAGTTCGCCCAGAACCGGGTGGCCTCCTACGTCCAGATCCTCGGCAGCGAGCGCCTCGCCGAGGGCGTCATCGAGCGGCTGGACCTCGACCTCACCCCCTCGGGCCTGCAGCAGCGGGTCGAGCCGTCGGTGGTGCCGGACACCACCGTCCTGGGGATCACGGTCACCGACACCTCGCCGCAGCGGGCGCGTGACATCGCCGCGGCGGTCGCCGCCGAGTTCACCGAGCTCGTCATCGAGGTGGAGACGACCACCACCACGCCCACCGAGCCCGACGCCGAGCCGGTCACGACCGTGCCGGTGAAGGTGACCGTCCTGGACACCCCCGAGGTCGCCGAGCAGCCCACCGCCCCGAACCTGTACGCGAACATCGCCGTCGGCGTCCTCATCGGCCTGCTGGTGGGCCTCGCGCTCGCCTACGCCCGGGTGCGCCTGGATCGCTCGGTGCGCGACGCGAAGGTCGCCTCCGACGTCGCCGGCGCCCCGGTCATCGGCACCATCGCCCGCGACCCGAAGCTCGCCTCCGGGCACGTGCTGGAGCGCAACAGCCGGTCGGGCGCCGCCGAGGCCTTCCGCCAGCTGCGCACCAACCTGCAGTTCCTCAACGTGGACCAGCCGCCGCGGGTGATCATGGTCTCCAGCGCGGTCGCCGCCGAGGGCAAGAGCACCGTCGCGGTCAACCTCGCCCTCACCCTGGCCGAGGGCGGGCACCGGGTCGCGCTGGTCGAGTCCGACCTGCGGCACCCGCGGGTGGTCCGCTACCTCGGGCTCGTCGACGGGGCCGGGCTGACCAGCACGCTCACCGGCGCCGCCGAGCTCGACGACGTCCTCCAGCCCTACGGCAACGGCCGGCTCTCGGTGCTCGGCGCCGGGTCGATCCCGCCGAACCCCAGCGAGCTGCTCGCCTCCGACCAGCTGCGCGCCGTCGTCGACCAGCTCCGGGCCACCCACGACTACGTCATCGTGGACACGCCCCCGCTGCTTCCGGTCGCGGACGCCAGCGCCGTCGCCGTGGTGATGGACGGGGTGCTGCTCACCGCGCGCCAGGGGAAGACCCGGCGCGAGGAGCTCGAGCGCGCCGCGGCCGTCCTCGACCGGGTCGGCGCGCGCATGCTCGGCGTCATCCTCACCATGGCCCCGCCGTCGTCGTCGCCGGCCGCCTACGGGTACGACGGGGACGCCCCCACGGAGCCCGAGCCGAAGCCCCGGCCCGCCGCCGCCCAGGAGAAGTCCCAGGCGCCGGGCCGGCGAACGGGGGACGACGCGCCTGCCGCGCCGACCGAGTCGGCCGCGCCGGCCGCGCAGGCTGAACCTGCCGAGCCGACCGCGCCCACCGCGCCGGCCGGTGCCACGCGGGTGGAGCCGGCCGCGGAGACGCCGGACGGGGTGGTGACCGGGCCGCCGACCGATCCGGCCGCCGGGCCGCGCGTCCAGGTGCCGACGGGGCCGGCGACCACCGAGATCTCCGCGGTCGGGCCGCCGTCCCCGCCGCAGCGCACCGATCAGGGCAGCCGCAGCTGACCCGTGCCCGGGTGCGTGCCGCGCGACGGGCACGGGTGTGACCTGGACCGCTGACGGTCCGTGAGTGGACCTATCCACTACGTACAGTTATGTCGTAAGCGAGCCAAATCGTCACAGAACCGCTAACGTCTAGCCCGGCGGTCCGACAGGACGAGGTAAAGGCGCCTCTCTGTTCGCTCGTGCTGACTCCGCGTGATCGCCGGGTGGGGCAGCGTTGTGGTCGGGCCGTCCGGACCACACCACACGCGACGCACCAGGGGGCTCGTTCACCCATGCAGGTTTCTCACGACCAGACGACTCGTGAGGTGCTGCCGGCCACGGTGCGGTCCCGCTTCCCCGGCCTGCGCCGCCTGAGGGGTGAGGGCACCGAGGCGCGCCGGGCCTGGCGCGCTGCCTACGTGCGCAGCATCGTGCTCGGGGACGCGGTCGCCGCCGTGCTCGCCGCCACGATCGGCTACTTCGGCCGGTTCGGCACCGACGTCGACGGCGCCGCCCAGTACTCGCTGTGGGCCGCGCTGGTCATGCCCGTGGTGTGGGTGGCCGCCATGCACATCGGCCGCAGCTACGAGGAGCGCTTCCTCTGGGTGGGGGCCGAGGAGTTCCGGCGGGTGCTGCACGCCGCCGCCGTCCTGCTGGCCGCGGTCGCCGTCGTCTCCTGGGGCCTGGACCTCCGCGTCGCCCGCGGGTTCGTCGTCATCGCACTCCCGGTCGCGACCGTGCTGACCCTGCTGCAGCGCTACCTGCGCCGGCAGGCGCTGCACCGGGCCCGTGCCGGCGGGGCGTTCCAGCAGACGACGCTCGTCGTCGGGCACCGCAACGCCGTCGCCTCGCTGCACGCCGAGCTGGACCGCGCCGGCTACCACGGCTACCGGGTCATCGGCTGCTGCCTGCCCGACGGCCGGGCCGCCGACCGCCCCACCGACTTCGACGGCCTGCCGGTGCTCGGCGGCCTGGACGAGGTGCTCGACGTCGTGCAGCGGTTCGAGGTCGACACCGTCGCCGTCATGCCCTGCCCCGAGCTGGACGGGCCCTCGCTGCGCCGCCTGGGCTGGGACCTGGAGAAGACCGAGGCCGAGCTGCTGCTGGCCCCCGCCGTGACCGAGGTCGTCGGCCCCCGGGTGGCGATCCGCCCGGTGTGCGGCCTCCCGCTGCTGCACGTGGAGCGGCCCGAGCTGCGCGGGGTGCGCCGGCTGGCCAAGACGGCGGTCGACGCCTCGCTGGCCGCCACGGCGCTGCTGCTGACGCTCCCGCTGTTCCTGCTCATCGCCCTGGCGCTGAAGACCACCAGCCGCGGGCCGGTGTTCTTCAAGCAGACCCGCGTCGGCCGCGACGGCCAGACCTTCTCCATGCTCAAGTTCCGCAGCATGGTGCAGGGCGCCGACAGGATGGCCGAGGTGCTGGAGGCCGACAACGACGGCAACGGCGTGCTCTACAAGCGCAAGGTCGACCCGCGCGTGACCCGCGTGGGCCGGGTGCTGCGCCGCTACTCCCTCGACGAGCTGCCGCAGCTGCTCAACGTGCTGCGCGGCGACATGAGCCTCGTCGGCCCGCGCCCGCCGTTGCCCAGCGAGACCGAGCGCTACGGCTTCGACATGCGCCGCCGCTTCCTGGTCAAGCCGGGCATCACCGGGCTGTGGCAGATCAGCGGCCGCTCGGACCTCTCGTGGGACGACTCGGTGCGCATCGACGTCCGCTACGTGGAGAACTGGTCGCTGAGCTTCGACATGATGATCCTCTGGAAGACCCTCGGCGCGGTCATCCGCGGGCGCGGCGCCTACTGAGCGCCCGCCGCCTCCCGCCAGCAGGCGCGGATGGCGGCGTACATGGTGCGGGCGTCGAAGCCCGCCGCCCAGGTGTCGTAGGCGGCGCGGGCCATCCCGTCGCGCAGCCCGGGGTCGCGCAGCAGCCGCTCCAGGTGCCCGGCCAGGGCGTCGACGTCGCCCGGGGGCACGAGGAAGCCGTTCGCCCCGTGGGTGACCAGCTCCTCCATGGCGCCGACCGGGGTCGTCACCGCCGGGATGCCCCGGGACATCGCCTCGATGACCACCATCGGCAGCCCCTCGGCGTGACTGGGCAGCGCGAGCAGGTACGCCGTCCGCAGCAGCTCCTGGGCCTCCGCCCGGGGCAGCGAGCCGGCGTAGGTGATCCGCCCCGGACGGGTCCGGGTGGCCTCCTCCACCAGCGCGACGACGCGGGGGTCGGCCGGCGGGCCGGCGAGCACCAGCTCGGCGCCGGGGAGGTCGTCGAGCCGCTCGAAGGCGCGCAGCAGCTCGGGCACGCCCTTGCCCTCGTCGATCCGGCCCAGCAGGACCACCCGCTTCGGGTGGTCGGCAGGCCAGGGGGTCACCGGTGGGGCGCCGTCGGCCACGCCGTTGTGCACGACGCGCACCCGCTCGGCGGGCACGCCCAGCTCCTCGGTGACGACACGGGCCCACGGGTTGCCGAGGACCACCACGTAGGCGGCGCGGGCGTAGAACCGCTCGATCCGGCGGCGCAGCGCGGGCGAGGTGGTCCGGAGGAAGTCGCGGTAGCCGGCCCCGTGCAGGTGGATGCCGTAGGGGAGGCCGCGCGCGGCCCAGACGCGGGCGAACGCCATCTTCCGCCAGGTGCTGCCGCGGCTGGCGACGTGCAGGTGGGCGACGTCGGCGCGCGCGGTGCCGGCGGTGGCGAGCGCGTGGGCGAAGTTCGCTGCGCGCCGCGGTGCGGGGCCGATGCCGCCGGAGTCGACGACCCGCAGCCGCACGGGCACGGCGTCCAGCCCGTTCTGCGTCTCGAGCTCGGCGACGACGGAGGCCATCCCGCCGGGCTGGCTGCCGGTGGGGCCGACGCTCAGGACGCGGAGCGCGGGGTCAGCGGGGTGGGCGGGGCCGGTGCTGGGATCGGGCATCGGGCGGGATCAGCGGGCCGACGCGTCGTCGAGGTCGGGCAGCGTCCACTGCTCCCCGAGCCAGGCGTCGAAGGTGGGCGGCTCGAAGGGCAGCACACCCCCGCCCGGGTAGGGCGTGTACTCGCTGAACCAGATGACGCCGTCGACGTTGTAGAGGTCGACCCGCATGAAGTCGAACGGGCGGGCGAGCACCTCGGCCGCGTGGTTCAGGGCGGCCAGGTTCTCCGGCGGCGGGCCGGGCTCGCCGCTGCCCAGGGCGGTCGCGATGTGCAGCGGCTCCCAGTCGGCCGTGTAGAAGGTGCGCGAGTGCTGCTTGGTGAAGCGGCCGGTGTCCACCGACATCGCGGCGATCTTGCCGTCGAACATCAGGTACTTGTAGTCGTCGGGCGGCGTGACGCCGTCGCCGATGGCCTCCTCGATCACGTAGAGCGGCCGGGCCTGGCTGTAGGCCCACTCGCCCAGCAGCACGCTCTGGTCGTCGCGGAGCCAGGTCCGCGTCTCCGCGATCGTGCGGGCGTCGATCGTCTGCTCCGCCGTGCCGAAGCGGACCAGCCCGCTGCGGTGGTTGGGCTTGAGCACCCAGGGGCGGTCGAACACCCGGCCGGCGACCTCGGTGAGGTCGGTGCCGGACCAGAAGGTCTCCGGCACCGAGATGCCGGCCTCCTCGGCGACCGCGGCCGCGTGGTCCTTCATCGCCAGCTTGTCGCACGTCCAGGCCAGCACCGGGCGCCGGTCGTGCATGATCCGCCAGTTGATCTTCTCGCCGAAGGTCTGCGGGTCGCGCAGGCGCGGGAGGCGGCCGTGCCCCGCCAGGTAGAGGTACCGCCGCCGCAGGGGGAGGGGGAGCACCCCGGCGATCCTCCGGTGGGCCGGCTGGAAGAAGTGTCGGAGGCTCTCGTTCAAGCCGCTCCGGGGCATCCGGACCCCTTCTGGTGTGAGACGTGGGCACGCCGGCGGTGTCTGCTCCCGGGCGTGCCGTCGGCGCGCCCGCTGTCGGATCGACCCTAGTACCCGGCCTCCGGCGTGGCCGTTCCCCGGAACTGAACCACCCCATCGGAGGTTTCGGGCGGTGGACGGCCACGATCAGACTGGGGGTGTGCCCGACCAGGAGACCGCCCCCGCCCCCGTCACCGTCCTGCTCGTGTGCACCGGCAACATCTGCCGGTCGGCGATGGGCGAGGGGCTGGGCCGCTCCTACCTGCGCGGGCTCCTCGGCGAGGCGGCCGCCGACATCCGGCTGGTCAGCGCCGGCACCCGCGCGGTCGCCGGCTCCGCGATGCACCCCCGCAGCGCGCTGGTGATCTCCGGCTTCGGCGGCGACCCCGACGGGTTCGTGGCCCGGCAACTGGAGCCCGGCATGGTCACCGAGGCCGATCTCGTCCTCACCCTGACCCGGGACCACCGCCGCGAGGTGCTCGAGCTCGTGCCCCGGGCGCTGTCGCGCACGTTCACCCTCCGGGAGGCCGCGGCGCTGCTCGGCGCGCTGGAGGAGGGGCAGCCCGAGGGGGAGGCGTTCGCCGACCGGGCGCGCGGGCTGGTCGCCGCCCTGGCCGCGGCCCGCCCCGGGCGCCGGGGCGAGGAGGGCGACGACATCGCCGATCCGATCGGCCGCTCCCTCGAGGGACACGAGGAGGTCGGGCAGGCCGTCGCCGACGCCCTGCTGCCGATCCTGGCCGCGCTGATCTCGCTGCACCCCGACATCGAGGACGACGTGGTGGCCGGTCCCGTGCGGATCGCCGCGCACCTGGACCAGGGAAGTGCCGACGCCGCCCCGGACGAGCCGGGGGCGGGGAACGATGCGCTCCCGCCCGCGCTGGACCACCGGTCGGCGCGCCCGGGGCGGGCGCGGCGCGCGTTCGGCGCCTTCGGCCGCCGTCGGCGCCCGGCGAGCTCCTGAGACCGCGTCGCCCGGCCGGCGCCGGGCGGGCTACTGCCGGGTGACGGGCGGGGCGGCGGTCCACTCCGCGGGCACGAAGTCGGGCACCAGCGCGGCGTCCGCCGCCTGCCGCCGGTCGGCGGTGCGCACGGCCCGGCCGACGACGAGCGCCAGGAGCACGGCCAGCACCGTCCACACGGCCCCGAGGACCAGCACCCACGTCATGGGACCTTCCTAGGCGGGCCACGGGGTCCGCTCCGGCTCCGACGCGGGCAGAACCTGCCGAAAAAGTCCATCCCCGCATGTTTGGGGATCCGTGCTGGTCAGCCCGCGAGTCGCTTACCAGAACCCGTGACGACTCGCCGGGTGGGCCGGAAAATTCACTCGAACGGGCTTGGCGTTATGGAACCGTGACGCTACCTTGGCCGCGTGTCACGAAACGCTCACCGACAGTGGCGAAGCCTCCGACCCGGTCGTCGCCGGCGCCTCTCCCGGCGCCGCATGACGCAGCTCCTGCTCGCCCTCGTCGGGATCCTTCCCCTCAGCTACCCGCTCGTGCAGGACGGGGGCACCAGCACCGCCGCGCAGCAGTCGCCGCCGGCCGTCGAGTCCCGCGACTCCCGCCCCGCTCCGCAGCAGCCCGCCGCCACCCCTGAGGCCCCGGCCGTCGAGGTCCCGGCCGATCAGGCCGCCGGCGACCAGGCCGAGGCCCCGGCCGTCACCGAGGCGCCGGCGGCCTGATCGGCCGGGACCTCGACGGCCGGGGCCTCAGGGG
>NZ_SSXA01000073.1 GCF_021698975.1 Blastococcus sp. KM273128
GAGCGTTAGCACCTTCGCGAGCGTGGCCCTCGTGCCTGCCCTCACCTCTCAGCCACGCCGGACCGCACCAAGATCGCGCCTACTGGCGGACGCTCTAAGGACACCGTGGACAGAATGTTGACTCGTTTCAGCCGACGTGCCGTCGTCACAACGACTGCCGTCCTGGGCCTCGTGCTCGCCGGCGCAGGACCTGCGAGGGCGCACGTGGAAGCAAGTGCGCCCGGCGCGCAGGCCGGTGCGGGCCCGGTGACCGTGGTGTTCTCGGCAGCTGCTGAGTCGGATACCGCCGGTATCGCCGGAGTGAAGACGCAGCTGCCCGAGGGCATTCTCCCGGAGCAGGTGTCCCTGGCCTCGGGGCCGGCCGGTTGGGCCCTGGCGCCCACCCCGGACGGATACGAGATCGAGGGTCCGGCCATCGCTCCGGGCGAAGACCTCGAGTACGGCGTCACGATCGAACGGCTGCCGCTCGGCGTCACCGAGTTGCCGTTCAAGACCCTGTTGCGTTACTCCGATGGCCGCGAAGATGCGTGGATCGAGCTCCCCACCGAGGCCGATCCGGAACCGGACAACCCTGCACCGACCATCACCGTCGCGGCCGCCCCGGCGGGCGCGACGACGACCGCGCCGTCGAGCCCAGCCCCGACGTCGACTTCGAGCTCCGAGAGCGCGCCGACCGTGGAGCCGCAGGAAGAGGTGGCGCAGTCCTCGACAGAGGGCGAGTCGACCAGCACGGGATTGGTCGTCAGCATCGCTCTCCTCGCCGCGGCGCTCGCCGGGGGCCTGTGGTTCTGGCGGTCCCGTGTCTCCCGCAGTTCCTGAGGTGCTCCCGGCCGCGTGAACACCCAGCCGCGACCCCCTGTGTCGCCCGTGGATGGACCAACTCGGGCCCCCGGCGGGCTTACCGTCAGCTGTCCGACTGTGCCATCCGTCGAAGTCTGTGAGGCGATGCCATGTGCTGGCCTGGTCGCGGTCGCCTCGATCGCGTGGCGCGGCCCGCGGGGTCAGTGACGTTTCGCCGACCTGCGCCGACGCGTGCCCGTTGGAGGCGGTGGACGGCGCTCGCGGTGCTCACGCTCGCGGCCGTTGCCGGCGGGCTCACGGTCGATGTCGTCACCGCCCCGCCGGCGTCCGCTCACGCGACCCTGGTCGCCACCATGCCGGCGGACGGGGCGCGGCTGGATGCCGCACCCGCCGAGGTCGAGCTCGAGTTCACCGAGCCGGTCTCGGTAGGCGCCGGATACGTCCGAGTGCTGGGGCCTGACGGGGAGCGGGTGGACACCGGCTCGCCGGTGGAGGATGGCGTCACCGTCGTTGCGCCACTTCGCGCGGGGCTTCCTGATGCCAGCTACACCGTCTCGTACCGGGTGGTCTCCGAGGACGCACATCCGATCTCCGGGGCCTACGCGTTCGTCGTCGGTGACGGGGAGCTCGCGCCTGTTTTGTCGGCGGCGGGAGCAGACAATGTCGACGGGACCGTGGGCGTCGCGCTGCCGGTCGCCCGGTGGCTCGGCTTCGCCGGAATGGCATTGACCATCGGCATCCCGGTGTTCCTGTTCCTCTGCTGGCCGGCCGGATGGGGCGACCGGACCATGCGGCGACTGACCTCGGCCGGCCTCGTGGCCATCGTGGCCGCGGCTGTGCTCACGTTCCTGCTGCAGGGTCCGTACGTGGGCGGTGTCGGTCTGGAAGCCGTGTTCGATCCGTCCCTGCTGTCCGCCACCGCTGGTTCCAGCTTCGGCGTCATCATGTTGTTGCGGATCGTCTGCGGACTTGCGTTGGCCGCGGTGCTGACGGTCGTGTGGCGTCGGGAGGCTCAGCCGACCGTTCCGCTCGCGATCGTGGGGGCCGCCCTGTTCCTGGGGCTGGCGGTCACGGTCGCTGCCGTCGGCCACGCCGCTGCCGGATCTCTGCCCGGGTTGGCCGTCTCCATCACGTCGGTGCACGTGCTGGCCATGGCGGTGTGGCTGGGCGGCCTGACCGCGCTCCTGGTCGTCGTCGTCCGGTCCCGAGTGCCGGCCGCACAGCTGACCACCGCTCTGCTGCGGTACTCGCAGCTGGCATTCGGGTCGGTCGGGACGCTGGTGGTGACCGGCGTCCTGCAGTCGGTACGGGAGGTCGGTTCTCCCACCGCACTGGCGGGGACGACGTACGGGCAGCTGCTCCTGGCCAAGGTGCTGGTCGTCATCGTGCTCCTGGCCGTGGCTGGAGTGTCGCGCGTCTGGGTTCAGCAGCAGCTCGGAGGCCCACGTCCCCGCCCGGGTCGACGGACGGTCACCGCGCACGCCTTCGCCGCCGGCGAAGCGGAAACCGCGGCGGAACAGCACGTGCAAGACCGAACCGACACCCCCGCCGACGCCGGATCGCCGGATCTACGTCCCCTCCGGCGCTCGGTCCTCATCGAGGTCGCCATCGGAGCCGTCATCCTGGCGCTGTCGGCGGTCCTGGTCGGGACACCACCGGCCCGGTCCACGATCGCCGAGCCCGTCGACGTGACTCTTCCGCTCCAAGGCTCCGCCGACGCTGAAGCGAGCGGTGCCGTGCAGTTGACGGTCGACCCGGCGAGCACCGGACCGAATACCTTGCACATCTACGCATTCGACGGGTCAGGTCAGCTCATCCAGCCGGACGGGATCGAAGTCACGCTCAGCGAGAAGGCGCGGGAGATCGGGCCACTGGAGGTGGACCTCCTTCCGGGAGGCCCCGGCCACTTCATCGGCGACGGTATGTCCATCCCGGCGGCCGGCACCTGGACTCTCACGGTCACGGTCCGCGTCGACGAGTTCACCGCCACGACCGCCAGCGTGGATTTCCCCGTGCGTTGAGGTCCGACACGGTCGTCGCTCTTGATGCGTCTCGCCGACGGCACGCTGGAGCGCGAGCAACCCGCGCAGCGACCAGCGCGCCACTCCAGCAGTCGGGGCTGCCCATCGAGGGTGCGTCCCGGACACGTCTACGTCGTCGACGACACCGCCGACTGGACCATCATCGGCACCGTTCGTCACGGCCGGCACATCGACATGACCGGCACCGCGACCGGCATGGCGCGGCGCGGGCAGGACAGCGCCTGGCGCTACCTCATCGACAGTCCGCTGGGCACCGCCTGAGGCAACGTGCATGAGCCACCGCCCCGCAGAGCCAATGACTTACAGGCGACATCGCAAGGCCATGGCCGAGTCGTGGATGAAGTGCCCGTCTGCCCACCCGGTGAGGATCTCCCGCGCAGGAAGGTTGACCGGGTATCGCCATCGGCAGTCCGCGTCCTGTGTGGAAGGGACGCGAGTGAGGCCCATGCGCGGTGGCGTCCCGGTCGACGGGCGGGCGTGAGGAGTAGCTGACCCAGGCGTCACCCCGGGACAGGTCGCCTTCGTCGGTGCACCTCGCGTACGTCACCCCTCGCTCCCTGATCCGTCACCCCCTCGCTGCGGGATGCCGAGTGTCCCCGGACGCGATAGCGGGACAGCGCTGGTGACGGGGTGACGTGACCGCTCCTTGTCACCCCTGCCGAGGGTGACGGCTCGTTGAACATCTCTGCGGAGCGTCGACGGCATCACACCGATGCCGGAGGACCCGCACATGTTCCACGACCCCACCATCGTCGGCAGCTGGCCGGCGCTTGCCGCACGCCTGGACGACGACGCCATCCTCGTCCGCTGGGCCGCCACCGAGCCAGCCCTGGCCGGGCTGAGCAGCGTCCACGACCTGCTCGCCGTCTGGGCCGAGCGGGGCACGGACGACCACCGCGACGTCGTGCTCGCCGCGCTCGTCCGGCTGGCCGCTGTGGACGGTGGCCGCGACGACGACGCGCTGCTGCTGACGCTTCACCTGCTCAGCGGGCTGGTGCGGACGATGGCCGGGCAGCTGGCAGACCTGAATCCGGACATCCTCGCCGTGGTCGTCGGCGAACTCGCGTGCCAGATCCGCCGCTACCCATGGCGACGCCGGCCTCGGGCGATCGCGGCGAACCTGCGCGCCGAGACCCGGCGGGCGGTACTCGCCGAGCTGCGCCCCGGCAGCCGCTACCACCCCGACCGGGTCGAGATCCTGACCGCTACGGGCGACATCACTCGGATCGCAACTGCGAGCGCCGACGACGAAGGGGAGGACCTCGACGTCGTCGACCTTCTGCAGTGGGCGGTGCGCTCAGGGGTCGACGCTCAGGACGTCGCACTGCTGATCGCCACCGAGTGCAGCCGCGACCGTCAACACCGGCGCGCCGACCAGAAGGTCGCCGCAGCACACGGCATCACGACGCGCACCCTGTACCGCCGGCGGAACCGCACGCTGACCGCCCTGCGCGGCATGGCTCCTCAGTACCTGGCGGCCGTCGCGTGAGCCCGCTGTTGCGGGACGTCGACGAAGCCGGCGCCGTGACGGGCGGTGTGGCCAACGGCGCCGACGTCGACCCCGATGAGCGACTGCTGTCCGTCGTGGAGATCCAGCAGGCCTTCCGCGAGCTGCGTGCCCGCCGTCCGCGAGCTGCCGCAAGCAAGCTCGTGGCGCCGACGCGTCTCCACGAGCTCTCCGTGTCCCAGGACCCTGCACCGGTTCGATCTCCGCGCCGCACGAGGCGAGACGGGGACAGCACGGCACTCCCGGCCTTCGATGACGCGCACCGCGAGCGGTGGGCTGACAGCGGTGACATAGCGCCGCAGCGAGGCGCGAGCAGGGGTGACAGCGAGTTCGCGGCTGTCCCGCGCATGGGTGACACCGCCGCGCTGGCGGCCGACTGGATCACGGTCGTGGCGGCACACGCCGGTGCCGGCGCCTCCACGGTGGCGCTGGCCATCAGCGACGCCGCCGCAGCCACCGACCGGCGGGTGCACCTGGTGGAGGCCGCGCACCCCCGCCGGTCAGGGCTGATTGCCGCGGCGTCGGCGGAGCTGGGAACCGACGCCGCCGGCGCCTGGCGACGTGGCTCCCGCGACCGCGTGACGATCGACCGACGCGTCGCGGACGTGGAGCCTGGCGGCTGGCCGGCCCTCTCGATCAGCGAGGAGCCGGCGGTCACCGTCCTCGATCTCGGGCTGCCTGCTCCGGAGGACCTGGGCTGGCTGGCCGCCGACCGTACGAGCACCGTCATCGTCTGCCGGCCGACCGTGCCCGGGGTGCGACTGACCGAGCACGTGCTGAGCCAGCTCGCCGGGCAGCCGGTGGTGGTGGCCGTCGTGGGCCCGGCGCGCTGGCCCCGAGCGGTGAAGGCCAGCTTCGGTCCGCAGCTTCGCGAGTTGAGGTCGCGGGGACGGATGGTCCGGGTTCCGGTCGACGGACGACTGCAAACCGCCGGTCTGACCGGGGACCGGCTGCCCAAGGGGGTGGAGGCCGCCGGCCGGTCGCTGGCCGCACTGTTGATGCCCGCCGTGCCACCGCAGCCTCGGCATCGACACCGGGCGGCAGCTTCCCAGCCAGGCGCGGCGGGGGAGACACGGTGAAACCTCGCATAAAAGCAGCCGTACGAGCGGCCTCGACCGTCGCGTTCGTCGCTGCGGGCCTGGTCGTGCTGACCGCGTGGCCGGCCACCGCGGCGCCGGCGGAGTTGACCGCGGCGGTCTGCCCGGAGGCGCCCCCGGGAGTGCAGGCCTTCGCCGATCAGGTGACGGCGTGGGTGAAATGGGGGGTGCTGGCGCTGATCGGGATCGCCGCGGTCGTGTCGCTGGGTTCGGTCCTGGTCGGCCGGATGTTCTCCCACCCGCATGCCTCCCGATACGGGGCGATGGGCATCGCGGTGGTCGTGATGGTGGCCATCACCTACACGGTCATCCTGGTGATCCTCGGCTCGATCACCGGCAGTGGGTGCACCTGATGCGCCGCCGTTCCGACGTCCGGGGGAGCGGTGCGCCGGAGTGGAGCCCGATGCGTCTGCTTGTGGTGCTCGTGGTCAGCGCGGTGGTGGCGCTGGCGGTGCTGGCCGGTCTTGTCTTGGCAGTTGCCGGAAGGTTGACCCAGGAGCCGGACGAGAGGGACGCCGCCCGACAGACTGCAGCTCCCTCTCCGGGCATGTCGCGTCACGATGCGCTGGCCGTCGCGCCGATGCCGACCGCCGACCCGGATGACGCGCTGCCCGGCCCGTTGTCGAGACAGGCTGCAGGCGTTCTCGAGTTGCCACGCGCCACCGGCGTGGGCCCGGCGGACGTGCCCACCGGCTTCCCGCGTACTCCGGAGGGTTCGCTGGCGCAGCTGGCGGCGATCGATGTGACGGCGATGCAGAGCGGCTCGATGGACGGCGTGCGACGGGTGATCGCCGAATGGGCCGCTCCAGGCGGGCCGACCCCGGAGACGTGGTCCGGGGTGGACGGCATGGCGAGCCTGCTGTCTGCAGCGGAGCTCTCCGGTGCGGGGTCTCCGCAGCTGGCGATCGTCATCCGCCCGGTGATGGGACTGATCAAGGGCACGGTGGGCGAGGACTTCGTGGTGGTGTGCGTGAACCTCGAGTTCACCGTCACCGTGGAGAAGACCTCCCGGATCGCAATCGCCGACTGCCAGCGCATGGCCTGGGTCGGGGACCGGTGGGTCATCGGCCCGGGGGAGGAGCCGGTGCCGGCGCCCTCGGTCTGGCCAGGCACCGAGGCGGCGATCGCGGCCGGCTGGCGGGATCTGCGCCATGTCTAGGCCGCAGCTTGCCCAGAGCGGCCGGTTGCCGCGCCCTTGGATGCTGGTCGTCGTCCTGATGCTGGCGGTGGTGGCCTGGCTGGCAACCGCGGTTCCGGCCTCGGCCGACTCGACGATCGTGGCGTTCCCCGCAGCTCCGGCGGCGGACGATAGCTCGCTGCCGTGCCTGCCGATCAACCCGTTCTGCGTGGTCGGCGAGGCAGCGGGCGCGGTGGTCGCCGACGTGTGGGTCAGCGCCATGTTGTCGCTGTGGGAGGCCGGGCTATGGCTGCTGGGACTGGCCTTCTCCGTGATCGACGCCCTGGCCACCCCGGACCTGTCCGCCGACGGCCCGCTGGCCGCCGTCTACCCGGTGACCTTTGGCATCGGCGCGACCGTGGCCGCGCTGATGGCCATGGTGCAACTGAGTATCGCCGCGGTGCGCCGGGACGGGCAGACGCTGGGCCGGTTGCTGATCGGACTGCTGCAGTTCGGGCTGGTCTGGGCCGGCTACATCGGGGTGGCGGCGCTGCTGGTCACCGGCGTCTCAGGACTGACCACCACCCTCCTGCGCAGCCTGCTCGACATCGACAACCTGGCCTCTTTCGACCCGTCGATCAGCGTGAGCCGCGACCTGGTCGACGGCACGGTCGCCACCGTGCTCGGGGTCAGTTCGATCTTCCTGCTGGTGCCGGCCAGCGTGGGCTACCTGCTGCTGATGCTGGTTCGCGAGGCGGCGCTGATCGTGCTGGCCGCGACCTCGGCGATCTCGGCCGGGGGACTGCTGGCGCAGACGTCGAGCACCTGGTTCTGGCGAAGCCTGCGCTGGTTCCTCGCCGCGCTGCTGGTTGCCCCGGTCGCCGTGCTCGTCCTCGGCGTCGGAGTGACCATCACCGAGGGCATCATCACCGGAGCGGAGGAGACGAGCACTGAGGCCGCGGTCGGCATGGCGGTGGTCGGCTGTCTGCTGATCCTGCTCGGCGCGATCTGTCCGCTGGCGCTGTTCCGGCTGCTGGCCTTCGTCGACCCAGGCACGTCGAGTGGGGCGTCGTTGCGCTCCTCGCTGGCGGCCTCCGGCGCAGTCATGGGCGCGCTGCAGAAGGCTGGTGGCGGGCGAGCGGCCGTGGCCACCGCGGCGGCGGGTGCCCCATCCGGTGGGGTCGCTGCCTCCGGTGCCGCGGCGCAGCTGGCCGGTGACCGCGCGCAGGGCGAGTCGACCGCCGACGCGGCGACCAGTGGGCGCTTCGCCGGCGCGCTGCGAGCGCTGACCACGGGTACCTCCACGGCCGGCCGACTGGCCGCCGGGGTGGCCGCCTCGGCGTCAGACGTGCTGTCGGGCGCCGGAGTCGGGCACACCCACCCGTACTACGGGCAGCCGGTGCCCGCCCGGGTACCGGCGCGCGGCAACGGCTTCGGCGGAGGGACGGCGACCGGAGGCGGGCACGGCCGCGGGCGCCGTCCCGACGACGATGGAACACAGCCGACGAGAACGACCGGCAACGGGCGCGCCCACTATGCCGGAGGCGCATCTTCCGCGGCCTGGCCCGCCGAGCGGCTCGACGGCATCGCACCTGACCGGCCCGGTGAGAGCGACCCGATCGGTCCCGACCAGGACGACGCGCGATGAACGCCGTCCGCTACGGCGACTACTCCCGCGACGTCTCCGGCTGGTTCCTCGGGATGACCGGCGCCCAACTGGCCCTCGTCACCCTCACGGGCGTACCGGCGCTGTTGGCCCTGAACGCGCAGGCATGGGGGCTGTTCGCCGTCTGGCTGCCGGTGTGGGCGCTGCTGGCCGCCGTGCTGCTGGTCCCCATCCGGGGGCGCGCGGCCGGCCGCTGGTTCGGCGACCTCTGTCTGCACGCGATGGGAGGAGCCATGGGCTGGACGGTCTTCGGCTCCCGGGCCGCCGCCGGGACGGCCGAGGATCTTTCCGAGGCCGACCTGCCCGGAGTACTCGCCGGCGTCCGGACCCACGACGGACCGCCCTACGGGCAGCTGTTCACCCGCCCGGTGATCGTGCAGAACTTCGCGGCGCGCACGTGGGCGGCCGTGGCGCGGATCGACCATCCCGGCATCGGCCTCGCTGAGCCGGCCGAGCGGGACAGGATGGGCGCCGGCCTGGCCGAGCTGTGCGAGATCGCCGCGCGCACCGAACTGATCGACGTCCTGGCCCTGCAGGTGCGCACCGTGCCCGACGACGGTGCCGAGCGCGCCGCCTGGGAACGAACCCACACCCGTTCCGACGCCGCGCCGCTGGCCGCCCGGGTGAACGCACTGCTGAGCGCCACCCTCACCCCGGCCGCGGTGCGCACCGAGGCCTTCGTGACCGTCGTCGTCGGCGAGGGACGGATGGGTCGGGCCGCGAAGGAGTCCGGCGGCGGGGTGGACGGCCGCGCCCGGGTGCTGCACGGGGTGATGGCCGAGGTCGAGAGTGCGTTGCGTGGCCCGGTCGGCTGCACCGCCGTCACCTGGCTGGACTCAGCAGCACTCGCTGCCGCGGTGCGCACCGGTTTCGCCCCCGGCGACCGTGGCCAACTGATCGCCGCCGACCTGTCCGCCGCCAACGGCACGCAGCTGGCGACCGGGATCCCGATGGCTGCCGCCGGGCCCACCCAGGCCCGCGCCGAGGTGCGGCACTACGTGCACGACGCGTGGGCGTCGGTGACCGACACGATCCTGCTGCCCGACTCCGGGGCGGTGCTCGGTGCACTGGCCCCGGTGCTGGTGCCGACGGTGGCGGGGGAGCGGCGCTGCCTGACGGTGTTCCTGGCCCCGCTGCCGCTGGACCGGGCCACCCGGGTGGTCGGCCGGGAGGAGATGAGCGCCACCACCGGCAACGAGCTGCGCGCCCGGATGGGCTTTCGGCAGCGGGCCCGGCAACGACGGGACACCGAGCGGATCGGTGCCGCCGACGAGAAGCTGGCCGCCGGGCGGGCGCTGGTCCGCCCCGCCGTCGCCGCCTGCGTCACGGTCCCCGCGACGTGGCCGGTGGACGAGCACGGCCGACGGCTGTCGGCATCCATCCGTGCTGCCGGCTTCGTGCCATTGCGGCTGGACTTGGCGCAGGACTCCGGCTTCGCCGCCGCCGCCATACCCCTCGGTGTGGGGCTTCCCGACCGCCGAGGACGACGATGAACCGCCGCGGCTTCCGCCGGGGCCGGGACGTCGCCGTCCTGCTCGACGACTTCGGCCACCGACTGCCAGCGCAACCCACCGTGGACAGAGCGCCACGCGAGCGGGGCCCTTTCACCCAGCTGGTGTCTCGCCGCGGGCCGCGGGGACGAGGCCGGGGACGGGCGGCGGCGACCGCGCCGCTGTCGGTGTGGCGGATGACGTCGGAGCAGACGCCGGTGGTGTGGCCGCTGATCGCCACCAGCGGGCTGCCGCCCACCGGTGCGCAGATGGGCATCGACCTACTGTCGGGCGGGGCGTTCTACTGCGATCCGGTCGGCTGGGTCACCGACGACGACATCCCGGTCACCAATCCGAACGTCGTGATCTTCGGTAAGCCCGGCCGCGGCAAGTCCGCCACGGTCAAGGCCTTCGCGTTGCGCATGCTGGCCTACGGCTACCGCACCCTGGTCCTCGGGGACACCAAGGACGAGTACGAGCCGCTGTGCCGCGCGCTGGGCGTGGAGCCGTTCGTCATCGGCCACGGCCTTCCCGCCCGGGTCAACCCGCTGGCCTTCGGCCCGCTCGGGCACGGCTGGGAGCAGCTCGACGCCGCCGAGGCCCGCCGCCGCGAGGCCATCATGTTCGCCCGCTGGCTGGTGCTGATCCGTGGCCTGGTCGGGTCTCAGTCCGTGCCGTTCGGCCCGGTGGAGGAGACCGCCGTCGGCGAGGCGCTGCGACTGCTCACCGGTTACCGCAGCGGAGCCACCCGGCTGGCCGAGCCCACCATCCCGCAGCTGTGGCGAGCCCTGGACGAGCCCACCGACGAGCTGGTCGCCTGCTGTCGGTACGCCGACCGGCGGCACTTCCTCGACGCCACCCGCACCCTGCGGGACGCCCTCGGCTCCCTCGTCAAGGGCTCGTTGGCCGGGCTGTTCGACGACCACACGTCGATCGAGGTCGACTGGCGGGCGCCCATCCAATCCCTGTCGCTGTCCCGCCTCGAGCCGCTCGGTGACCAGGCCGTCGGCATCGCGCTCACGTGCCTGAACTCCTGGGGACAGGCGATGCGGGAGATCGCCGACCCCGGCGACCTGCGCATCGTCATCCGCGACGAGACCTGGCGGCAGATGCGCCTCGGTGCCGAGGCTATGAAGAGCCTGGACGCCAACCTGCGGTTGTCCCGCCGCGACGCCGACGTGCAGATCCTGCTCGCGCACAAGCCCTCGGACATGCTCACCGCCGGCGACGCATCTTCCCAGGCGGTGGCCATCGCCCGGGACCTGCTGCACCTGTGCGACGTCAAGGTGCTGCACGGCCAGGACCAGGCCGTCGGCGACGAGCTCGCCACCATGCTGGGGCTGTCCCCGGTCGCCCAACGGGTGGTGACCGGATGGGCGATCGCCGGCAAGGGCCGCGCCCTGTGGCTGGTCGGCGACCGGGCGTTCAAGGTGCAGACCGTCCTCACCGCGCCCGAGCTGGCCCTGACCGACACCAACGAGGCCCTCATCGCCGGAGGCCCGGCATGAGCGGGACGGCCGAGGGATTGGCCCTGCCGTACGCGAAGCGATGGCTGTGGAAGGCCGCTGCTCCCGTTGCCATCCCAGTATTCGGCGTACTCACCCTGCTGTTGATCCCGCTCGCGGTTCTCGCCGCTCCGGAGGCGTCGACGTCGCCGGCGTCGTCCTGCTCGATCGCCGGCACCGGCGCCTCCGCCGCCGACATCGAACTGGACGCCGTCCAGATGGGGCACGCGCAGACCATCGTCGCCGTCGCCGCCGCAGGAGGGCTCGACCCGTATGCGGCCACCGTGGCGCTGGCCACCGCGTACCAGGAGTCCCGCATCCGGATGTTGGCCAACGACGGCAGCAGCCCCGAACTGACTGCCGAACAGGCCGCAGTGACCGCCACCAGCCTGACCTACCCGCACGACGGGCTCGGCTCGGACCACGACAGCGTCAACACCTTCCAACAGCGCTGGACCGCCGAATGGGGCACCGTCGCCCAGCTGATGGACCCCGTCTACGCCGCCGAGGCCTTCTACCGCCGGCTGGTCGAGGTACCGAACTGGCGGACCATCCCGCTCACTCAGGCGGCCCAGGCCGTGCAGATCTCGGCTACCGGCGGCGCATACGCCCGCTGGGAGCCGCTCGCCCGCGAGCTGACCGCCATGCTGTGGCCCGCCGCCCAAGCCACCGCAGTCGACGCGAGCGGTGCGGCGGCCGGCGTCTGCCCGGGCCTGCCGGTCCCGGCCGGGTCGTGGATCCGCCCCACCGCCGGCACCGTCACCTCCGGCTACGGGTCCCGCTGGGGCACCCTGCACGCCGGGGTCGACATCGCCGGCCCCCGTGACACCCCTGTCTACGCCGCCGCCGACGGCACCGTAGTTCGTGCCGAGTGCACCAGCGCCTACTGCGACCGCGACGGCGCCCTGAGCCTGGCCGGCTACGGCAACCTCGTCGAATTCGACCACGGCGGCGGGGTGACCACCCGCTACGCGCACTTGTCGGCCTACACCGTCACCGTCGGCCAGCGCGTCAGCGCCGGGGGGCTGATCGGTTTCCAGGGGTCCACCGGCAACAGCACCGGCGTTCACCTGCACCTCGAGGTCCGCCTCGACGGCGCGTCCGTCGATCCAGTGCCGTGGCTGGCCAGCCGCGGCGTCGACCTGCATGCCACCACCGCCGGCTGACCGGCAGAGGGGAACCAGGACGTGGACATCAACCACCGGCTCAGGGCCGGCGCGTGACGACGCCCTTCCGGCGTCGCGATCCACAGCCGATCGCTCGGGGATGGGAAATGGCCGTCGCCGCAGTCGGTGGCGCCCTGATCGCTGTCGCACTGGCAGCCCTGGCCGGTCTTGGACTGGCCTCGGCGTTGTGGGGCGGTGGCTGGGTGTGGCCGCAGGGCACCGAGACGATCTCCCACGTCCTCGGCGGGCTCCTGAGCGGCGATCCCGGCCGCGGCCTGCCACCGAATCAGCTGGCTCGGGTCGCCCGGCCGGTGCCGGTGTACGCGTGTGTTGCCGCCGCCGAGCTCGTCCTGCTGACCGCCGCCGTCATCACCGCTGTCCTGGTCGCCCGCCACCGGCGCCCGGGCGACGCCCGCGGCGGCATGGCCACCCGCAGGGAGGCCGAGCAAGCCCTCGGGCTGCGGCAGCTACGCGCCGGGCGAGCGGTCATCCGCCCGGACCGCTACCCGTCCAGAGGCAGCCGGGGACGCCTTCATCGCCTCCTGTCCATAGGCGGCAACGCAATCCGCGGTCGTCTCCACAGATCTGTTCCGACGACCACTTCCCGATCGACCTCCCCAGCACCGTCGACCCAGGCACCACCCGTCCGCACTGTGAAGGAGAACCCTCGATGAGCTCGACCGACGACGGCATGAACTCCGATCTGCTGGCCGCCCGGGCCGAGGCTGCGGCACTGTTCGCCGCCGCCTCCCGCAACGACCAGGCCGGAGCGACAGCGCAGCTGCACTGCCTCGCCGCCGCCACCGCCTTGCGCACGCCCAGCGGCCCAGTGCCCGCAACCGCCGACGCCACCGACCCCGACCGGCTCGTCGAGCAGGCGTTGCGCATCCTCGGCAACCTGCCCGCCGCTGATTTCGCACACCCCGACGTCCTCGCCGCCGCCCAGCACGGCCACCGAGCGCTGCGTGCGCCACGCTGATGGCCACGTCGCTCGGGCAGCTACTCGACGCCCTCGCCGACACAGCGCGGACCACGGACGACAGCGCAGCCGCGCGCGCCGATGCAGGCACCGCCTTGGGCCAACTGGGTCGGGCGCTGACCCACCTGCGCCACGACGGCGTCTCCCCATTCGCCGGCGATCGCCGCGAACAGCAGGTCGCCGACCTGGCTGCCGCCTGCACAGAGCTCGGCGTCCGCGCTCCAGCGACCGAGTCGGCGTTGACTCGGTTGGCGGCTGCCGCAGCCGACACTGTCGGCGTCCTGTACGACCACACCACCGTGACCAGCCGGTGGGCCGTCGCCACCGCCGTAGCCGAGACAGTGACGCCGCTGGCCGAGGTGGTCGCCCACCGCCTGCCTGCCGGTCCGGCGACGCAGTGGCACACCGAGGTCGAGCGTCAGGCGGCCCTCGTCCAGCAGACAGCCGCGCTGCAACCGCCGACACGCGCCGACGTCGCCATCCTCGACCGCCCCGTTCCAGGTCCCGCGGTCAATGCGTCCGTCGACCCAGCACGCGTGGTCCCCGACGCCATCGGCGTCCTACTCCAGGCCACGGCCCGAGCCAATGATCCACCGTCGGTCACCGAGGTCCTGGCCTACACGATCGCCGCCCAGACACTCAGCTCTGCTGCGGCGCGCCTCGGCTCGACCGACGCACCACCGGCAGGTCAGACGACGGCGGCCGACGCCTGGCGCGCCGTCCGAACAGCCCTGCGTCCGTACGACGACGGCAGCCGCCGCTTCCACCAGCACACACCATCCGGCGTGACCGCAGCGGGTCGCCTCCATGCCATCCTCCGCTCCGAGCCCGACCCGGCCACCTGGACGGCGTCCCTGCGCGCATCGGTCACGTCCGCGGCTCAGCACCTGCCAACTCTCGCCACGCAGCTGCACTACCGCACCGTCCGGTCCTGGGCGGACAACGGATCGCTGATCGCCTACGCCCGTGATGTGCCGCCGCGGGACGAGCGGGTGGCCGCCTACCTGCGCGGATATCAGCCCGGCGGGCTGGTCCGCGTCAATGCCACCGACCTGCAACCGGTCGCCGGCGCTCTGCACAACGCCCGACTGCTCTCCCTCGCCGTCGCCGACCGGGCAGCCGGTCCGGACGCCCGCACGACGGCCGGCTTCCCGCGCCGGGCCTGGGCCGCGAATCGGGCGCTGCTGGACGATCCGCAAACGCCGGTCGCGCTCGGCGTGGCCATTCAGCAAGCCCACCAGCAGCTGCAGGCGGCGCGAGCCCAGCGGCCCGGGCCCAGTCGGGGACGCTGAAAGGGGAGTCGGATGCTCAGATCAGGGTTCGACCCGAACGACGTCGGCTGGCGGCTGGGCCGCTCGGTCCAGCCGCACGGGGTGGAACTGTGGTGCCGCTACGACCGCACCACCGGCGTCTACGGCGAGCAGGGGTCCGGCAAGACCCTTGACCTGCTCGCTCCCGCGCTGCTGGCCCACCGCGGCGCCGGGGTGGCGACGTTGACCAAGGTCGACGACCTGCTGCTGACCGCCGGGCGGCGACAGCGGCCCTCCGGCCCCGGCGAGCCACCGCGCCCGGTCGCGGTGCTCGATCCTTTCGGCGCCGCACCAGGGCTACCGGAGCTGGTGTGGGATCCGATCGCCGGCTGCGTCGATCCTCGGATCGCCGAGCGACGAGCCAAGGCGTTCGCCGCCGGCACCGTCGCCGGCGCGGTCACCGGAGGTCGGCAGGACAACGCCGCCCGGTTCTACGCCGCGGAGACAGCCAAGGTCCTGCAGGGATTCCTGCACGCGGCAGCACTCACCGGCCGAACCCTGGAGCACGTTCTGGAGTGGGTCGCCAACCCGGTCGCCGCCGAGCAGCCCGCCGAGATCCTGCAGCAGCATCCGCACGCAGCCCGGTTTTGGGACGGGCTGCTGATCGGCGCCCTGCACGGCAGCCCGGACACCGTCGGCAATACCGTGACTACGGTCCAGCAAGCGATGTCGCTGTTCTTCCAGCCGGACATCAGGGCCCGCTGCGTGCCTTCGCGCGGCCGGCCGGCGACCGATCTGGCCGAGCTGATCGCACGGCAGGGAACGGTGTACCTACTCGGCCGGGAGGACCCCTACGCCTCGGCGGTGCCGCTGATGACCGCGGTCGCCGAGCACGTCCTCGACACCGCCCTGCACGTCGCTGCCACCTCGCCGCACGGGCGGCAGACCCCGTCCTTCTTGGCCTGTCTCGACGAACTGCCGTCCACCGCGCCGCTGCCGACTCTGCGGGTGCGGATGGCCAACGAGCGCGCGCTCGGTCTGTCGTTCATCTACGCCGCCCAGACCTGGAAACAGATGGTCGTCTCCTACGGCGAGGACGAGGCCCGCTCGCTGTTCGGGCTCACCAACAATCTCGTCATCTTCGGCGGCGGCAAGGACGTCCACTTTTACCGGGAACTGTCCGACCTGCTCGACGATGTGCGGATCAGCCGGCGGACCGTGACCGACGGGCCCAGTGGCATCGGCACGTCCCGCTCGGGCGAAGACGTGCGGGTGCTGCGCCCCGGCGACATCCGGCGCATCCCTGAGCGGCACGCTCTCGTTGTCGCAGGTACGGCACCGCCGATCATCGCCCGGTTGCGGCGCTGCCTCGACGGCAAGGACGGTCAGCAGCTCGCCACCGAGCTCGACGCCGCCCGCGCGCGGGTCAGCGGTGCCCGTGCCGACACTGTCGACGTCGAGCAGCGCACGGCTGCTGCGCTGGCCTACGCCCGCGATCACCGGCTCGGGCCCAGCCGGCACGTCGACCGGGCCGACCCGCTGGCCGCACCGCAGTCCGAGACGCGCTCCTGGTGATCGTCCTGCCGTTTCCACCGCCGCCCTCTGCGGTGCTGCATGCGCTCGAACTTTTGGAGAACGTGCGTCGAGGCAACGGCGGGGGAGTGGCACAGGCCGGCGCCGTGGCGGACCTGGAGCGCCCCTGGGAGCCGGCCAGCTGCAGCGGCGAGCTCAACGCAGCGGTCTGGAGCTGGTGTGACGACGTCGTCGCATGGATCAACCACGAGTACGCGTGGCGGCCCGCGCAGATGGTCCCGGCCTGCTGGCCCCATCACGCCCACATCGCCCGGGAGCTGCCCGTTCTGGCGGTGCTGCGGTGGGAAGCAGAGAACGCAGCAGGCCCCCAACTGGTGGAGGAATGGAACCGCTACGCCTTCCCGATGTTCTGCGACCGCATGGCCCAGCGGCTCGGGGAGAGCACCTGCCGCACCGGCCGGCACCAGGACTGGCCCGCCGAGACCCGCTACACCGCCTCTCTCGACTCTGCTCCTCGATGATGAGGACGCGTGCCTTGGAGCACTCGGTCGGTAGCGCTGAGCGTGGTCTCGGCGCGCTCGTTGTCGGGGAGGCGCACGAATCGGACGCTGTGATCCGCGAGCAGACCGCCGTGGAGACCGGACCGGTGCCTGCAGCTCCGGGCGAACCGGGTCGGTGCCGGCATGCTGCTGCCCGGGCGGTCGAGCTGACCACTCCTTCGCTGGCCGCACGATTGTCGGGCCACGCCTCGGGCGGAGGTCGCTTGGTTCTGACGTTCTGTGCGGCAGGATGGGAAGCCGTGACGGGGACTATTCACGCTGTTTTGGACCGTCTGCGCGACGAAGCCCTCGACGAGCGGGACAAGGGCAGCAAGTTCGAGCAGCTCATTCGGGCCTACCTCACCACCGACCCGGAGTGGACTGCGCGGTTCTCCGACGTGTGGCTGTGGTCCGACTGGCCAGGTCGCGAGGGTCGACCGGACACCGGCATCGACCTCGTCGCTGCCAACGCCGACGAGGGCGGGCTGACCGCGATCCAGTGCAAGTTCTATGCATCCGACCGCACCGTGGCAAAGGCCGACATCGACTCGTTCGTGTCCGCTTCCGCCCACTCCCAGTTCACCCGGCGGATCGTGTTCGACACCGCCGCCGGCTGGTCGGCCAACGCCGAGGAGACGCTGGCGGGGGGCGTCGCACAGCGGGTGGACATTGGCTACCTCGCCGACGCGGCGATCGACTGGACGCAGTTCTCCTGGACGACGCCGGAGATCGTCGTCCCGACGGGGAAGAAGGCGTTGCGACTGCACCAGCAGAAGGCGCTGGACGACGTCCGCGCCGGACTCGCGGAGCACGATCGCGGCCAGTTGATCATGGCCTGCGGCACCGGGAAGACGTTCACCAGCCTGCGGATCGCCGAGGAACTCGCCGGGGCCGGACGGAATGTGCTCTTTCTCGTCCCGAGCATCCAGCTCCTGTCGCAGAGCCTGCGGGAGTGGATGGCTAACGCCGAGGTCGACATCCGGGCGCTCGCGGTGTGTTCCGACGTCCGGGTGGGGCGGCGCGCGCCGTCCGACGACGCCGACCAGCTGCCGATCGATCTGACCGAACCCGCCTCGACCGACCCGCAGACGCTGCTGACCCGATTCCAGGCCGGCACGGTCGACGCGCGGATGCGGGTGGTTTTCTCCACCTACCAGTCGATCGACGTGGTGACCCGCGCCCAGGAGCTCGGCCTGCCCGACTTCGACCTCGTCATCTGCGACGAGGCACACCGCACGACCGGCGTCACCCTCGCGGACAACGACGAATCGGCCTTCGTCCGGGTGCACGACGCCGATGCGTTGAAGGCGGCCAAGCGCCTGTACATGACCGCGACTCCCCGGGTGTTCGGCGAGGAGGTCAAGCGCAAGGCCACCGACGCCGACGCGGTGCTGGCCGACATGGGAAACGAGGAGATCTTCGGCCCCGAGCTGCACCGGCTCAGCTTCGGCCAGGCGGTGGAGGCCGACCTGCTCACCGACTACAAGGTGCTGGTGCTGGCCGTCGACGAGAAGTACGTCGCGGAGAACTTCCAGCAGGCCATGGCCCACTCCGGGGAGATCCAGCTCGACCAGGCAGCGAAGCTGATCGGCTGCTGGAACGGGCTGGCGAAGAACTTCGGCCCTGCGACCGGTGGCGATGTTCCGGCAGCCATCACGGCGCCGATGCGGACGGCGGTGGCCTTCGCGCAGCACATCAAGGCCTCCAAGGCTGCGGCTGCCGCGTTCCCCGACCTCGCCGACCGGGCGATGATCGACGCCCCGGAGGACCGGCCGCAGCTCCGCGTCCAGGCGGCGCACGTCGACGGCACGATGGGCGTCCACGAGCGGAACACCCACCTTGCCTGGCTCAAGGAGGAAATCCCGGCGGGGGTGTGCCGGGTGCTGACCAACGCCCGGTGCCTGTCAGAAGGCGTGGACGTGCCGGCGCTGGACGCCGTCCTGTTCCTCACCCCGCGCGGTTCGCAGGTGGACGTCGTGCAGTCCGTCGGTCGGGTGATGCGCAAGGCCCCGGGCAAGGAGCTGGGCTACATCGTGCTCCCGGTGGTGGTGCCTACCGGCGTCGCGCCGGAGGAGGCGCTGAGGGACAACGAGCGCTACAAGGTGGTCTGGCAGGTGCTGCAAGCGCTGCGCAGCCACGACGACCGGTTCTCCGCGCTGGTCAACCAGATCGAGCTGAACAAGCACAAGCCGGACAAGCTCGAGATCGTCACCATCACCGGCCCCACGGACATCGACGCCGTGACCGTGCCCGATCCCGACGCGCCGGTGCGGAAGAGTCCCGAGCAGCTGCTCATGGAATTCCCGGCCGACCAGTTCCGGGACGCGATGTACGCGCGGATCGTCGCCAAGGTCGGGGAGCGGCGGTACTGGGAGAGTTGGGCGAAGGACATCGCCGACATCGCCGCGGCGCACGTCACGCGGATCAAGGGGCTGCTCGCCTCGCCCGGACCGGCTGCCGACGAGTTCGAGCACTTCGTCGCGGGCCTGCGGGGCAATCTGAACGACTCGATCACCGACGACGCCGCGATCGACATGCTGGCCCAGCACCTCATCACCCGGCCGGTGTTCGAGGCGCTCTTCGCCCACTCCAGCTTCCTGGCCGGCAACCCGGTCGCCCGAACGATGGAGAACATGCTCGCGGTGCTCGACGCGCACGCGGTGGGCGCGGAGAACGAGACCCTCGAGGGCTTCTACGACACCGTGCGCAAGCGCGTGGCCGGCGTCGACAACGCCGCGGGCAAGCAGCGGGTGCTGGTGGAGCTGTACGACAAGTTCTTCGCCACCGCGTTCCCGAAGACCGTGGCGAAACTCGGCATCGTCTACACGCCGGTGGAGATCGTCGACTTCATCCTGCGCTCGGCCGACGAGGTGCTGCGCGCCGAGTTCGGCCAGGGGCTGACCGACGAGGGCGTGCACGTGCTGGACCCGTTCACCGGGACCGGCACGTTCATGGTGCGGCTGCTCCAGAGCGGGCTGATCGAACCGCATGATCTGGCCCGCAAGTACGCGAACGAGCTGCACGCCAACGAGATCCTGCTGTTGGCCTACTACATCGCCGCGGCCAACATCGAGACGACGTACGAGGAGCTGGAAGGGGTGCCGTCGCCGTTCCCCGGGCTCGTCCTCACGGACAGCTTTCAGTCGTGGGAGGACGGCGACCAGCAAGACATCGACGTCATGCCGGAGAACAACGAGCGGCTTGAGCGGCAGAAGCAGCTGCCCATCCAGGTGATCGTCGGCAACCCGCCCTACTCCTCGGGGCAGGATAGCGCCAACGACGAAAACGCGAACGAGAAGTACCCGACCCTGGACGGCGCGATACGCGATACCTACGCCGCCCGGTCCACGGCGACCAACAAGAACTCGCTGTACGACTCCTACATCCGGGCGATCAAGTGGGCGACGCTACGCATCAAGGACCGCGGCATCGTCGCGTTCGTGACCAACGGCGGATTCCTCGACTCGAACACCGGCGACGGCATGCGGCAGACCCTCGCTGAGGAATTCTCCGCGATTCACGTGTTCAACCTGCGCGGAAACCAGCGGACGGCGGGTGAGCAGTCGCGCCGTGAAGGTGGCAAGGTTTTCGGCGGTGGTAGTCGGGCCACGGTGGCGATCACCCTGCTGGTCAAGAAGTCTGACGCGGCAGGACCGGCGACCATCCACTACACCGATGTCGGCGACTATCTGACCCGTGAGCAGAAGCTTGCTCGTGTTGCCGAAGCACGCAGCCTGGGCGACCTGGCGTCAGCCGCCATCACCCCCAACCAGCACGGAGACTGGCTGTATCAGCGCACCGAGGATTTCGGCGCCTTCACGCCCATCGAGAAGATTTTTGCACTGCAGTCTGGTGGTCTCAAGACCAACCGGGATGCCTGGGTCTACAACTTTGGCAAGGGGGCTGTCGAGACATCAGTGCGCAAACTTCTGGCGAACTACAACGACGGGCTGGTCTCGGGCAGCAGGACCACTGATCCCCGATCCACCATCGAATAGGCGTGTGGCTGCGCGTCGGAAAGCACGAATGCCCCTCTGACCAGGGACGATGTGGCTTGTCGAAGGTCTCATCGGTCC
>NZ_SSXA01000074.1 GCF_021698975.1 Blastococcus sp. KM273128
GCCAGGGTAGTGATCGACACAGCGGCTACTCCTCAATCAAGTTGCCGCCATCACCTCACAAGATCCGCGAAGTTCAACGCTGCGCCACGCTACCGATCCGTCAGCGGCCGCGGTCGCGCCGCACCTGGGCCTTGCGCCCCTTGATCATGGTGGCCCGGAGCGCCTGCACGACCTCGTCGGCGGCGGCCTCGGGCACCTCGACGAGGGCGAACCGCTGGTGGATCTCGATCGACCCGACGTCACGCCCGGTCAGCCCGGTCTCCCCCGTGATGGCGCCGACCAGGTCGCCCGGGCGGATGCCGGCGTCCCGGCCCACCCCGACGAACAGCCGGGCGGCCGGGCCACCGGACCGGCCCGCAGGCCGGGCGGGCCGCTCGTCGCGCCGCCCGCCGTCGCGCCCGCCACCTGCCCGCCCGCCGTCCCGCTCGGGGCGGAAGGAGACCTGCGGGATCTCCTCGTCGTCGTCCACCGGGCCGGTCGCCTCGTGGGCGAGCTTCACCGCGGCGAGCGCCACCTCGACGAGGTCGAACTCGTCGGTGAGGGTCTCGACGACGACGCGGAAGCGGTCGAGGTAGTCGGTGAGCAGGCTCTCCCGCAGCGCGGCCCGCGTGAGGTCGAGCCGGCGGGCGCGGAGGTCGGCGACGGTGGGCACCTTCTCGACGGCGATCGGCGCGCCGGCGACCCGCTCGATGGTCTTGAGCATCCGGTGCTCGCGCGGCTCGGCAAGGGTGATCGCCACGCCCTCGCGGCCGGCCCGACCCACCCGGCCGATGCGGTGCACGTAGGACTCCGGCGCCGAGGGGACGTCGTAGTTGACGACGTGGGTGAGCGTCTCGACGTCCAGCCCGCGCGCGGCGACGTCGGTGGCCACCAGCAGCTCCGCCGTCCCGCCGCGCAGCCGCCCCATCACCCGGTCGCGCTGCTCCTGGCTCATGCCGCCGTGCAGCGCCTCGGCCCGGTACCCACGGCCGTTGAGCGTCTCGGTGAGCGAGTCGACCTCCTCGCGGGTGCGGCAGAAGACGATCGCCGCGGCCGGCGCCTCGACGTCGAGGATCCGCCCCAGCGCGGCCGGCTTGGCCCCGCGGGGCACCACGTAGGCGGTCTGGCGGATGCGGGGCGCGGTCCCGGGGGCGGACCGCTCGCGGGCGATGGTGATCCGCACCGGGTCGGAGAGGTGGCGGCGGGCCAGCGCGTCGAGGCGACGCGGCATGGTGGCCGAGAAGAGCACCGTCTGCCGCTCCTCCGGCGTCGCCTCGAGGAGCGCCTCCAGGTCCTCGGCGAAGCCCATGTCCAGCATCTCGTCGGCCTCGTCGAGCACCACCGTGGCGATCCCGTCGAGGCGCAGCGAGCCCCGGTTGAGCAGGTCGAGGGCGCGGCCGGGGGTGGCGACGACGACGTCGACGCCCGACTCCAGCGCGCGCAGCTGCCGCACGATCGGGGCGCCGCCGTAGACCGGCAGCACGCGGGCGCCGAGGTCGCGGCCGTAGCGGTGCAGCGCCTCGGACACCTGGACGGCGAGCTCGCGGGTGGGCACCAGCACCAGCGCGACCGGGGCCCGGTCGGTGCGGTGGGCCGGCATCCGCTGCAGCACGGGCAGCGAGAAGGCGGCGGTCTTGCCGGTGCCGGTGGCGGCCTGGCCCAGCAGGTCGCGCCCCTCGGCCAGCGGCGGGATGGCCTGCTGCTGGATGGGGGTGGGCTCCTCGTAGCCGAGGGCGTCCAGCGCGCGCAGCAGCTCCGGGCGCAGGCCCAGGTCGTCGAAGGTGGCGCCCTCGGGGGCGGGGTCGCCGGCGGGGTCGTGGTCCTCGGTCATCGCCGTCCATCGTTCCCCCCGGCCGCCGGTCACGCGCGGGCGGGTTTCTGGCAGGCTGCCCGGGTGACCGCCGACGACGACCTCTGCACCCGTCCCGCGACCGAGCTCGCCGCCCTGGTCCGCGACCGCGAGGTGTCCGCCCGCGAGCTGCTGGAGGTGCACCTCCGGCGGATCGAGCGGCTGGACCCCCGGGTCAACGCCGTCGTCACCGTGGACGCCGAGGGCGCCCGCGCCGCCGCCGACGCCGCCGACGCCGCCCAGGCCGCCGGCCGGCCGCTCGGCCCGCTGCACGGGCTGCCGGTCGCCCACAAGGACACCCACGCCACCGGTGGCATGCGCACCACCTGGGGCTCGCCGCTGCACGCGGAGACCGTGCCGGACGCCGACGAGCTGGTGGTGGCGCGCCTGGTGGGGGCCGGGGCGGTCCGGGTGGGCAAGACCAACGTGCCCGAGTTCGCGGCCGGCTCGCACACCTTCAACCCGGTGTTCGGCGTCACGCACAACCCCTACCGGCACGGCCTCTCCGCCGGCGGCTCCAGCGGCGGGGCGGCGGCGGCCCTGGCGGCCGGGTTCGTGCCGGTCGCCGAGGGCAGCGACATGGGCGGGTCGCTGCGCAACCCGGCCGCGTTCTGCAACGTCGTGGGCCTGCGGCCCACCCCGGGCCGGGTGCCCACCTGGCCCGCGCCGATGGCGTGGTCGCAGCTGTCGGTGCAGGGGCCGATGGGCCGCACGGTGGCCGACGTCGCGCTGCAGCTCTCGGTGATCGCCGGCCCCGACCCTCGGGTGCCGATCTCGCTGTCCGACGACCCGTCCGGCTTCGCCGCGCCGCTGCCCGAGCGCCTCGACGGCCTGCGCGTGGCCTGGGCGCCGGACCTCGGCGGCCAGGTGACCGTCGACCCGGCGATCACCGCCGTCCTGACGCCGTCCGTGGCGGTGTTCGAGTCGCTGGGCGCCACCGTCGAGGAGGCCTGCCCCGACCTGTCCGGCGCCGACGAGGTGTTCGGCACGCTGCGGGCCTGGCTGTTCGACGCCGCGTTCAGCGACCTGGCCCGCCGGCACCCGGACCAGGTCAAGGCGTCGATCCGCTGGAACGCCGAGCTGGGCGCGAAGCTCACCGGCTCCGACGTGGCCCGCGCCGCGCAGCTGCACACGAAGCTCTACGAGCGGGTGGTCGCCTTCTTCGAGCGGTACGACGTGCTGCTCGCGCCCACCACGCAGGTGCTCCCCTTCCCGGTGGAGGTCGAGTACCCGACCGAGATCGCCGGCGTCCACCAGGACAACTACCTGGAGTGGATGCGCTCGTGCACCGTCATCTCGGCGACCGGCTGCCCCGCGCTTTCGGTGCCGGGCGGTTTCACGGAGGACGGGCTGCCGGTCGGGCTGCAGGTGATCGCCCCGCCGCGGGCCGACCGTCGGGTGCTCGAGGTGGGCCACGCCTTCGAGCAGGCGACCCGGTTCGGCGAGCGCCGCCCGCCCCTCTGAAGCGTTCTACCGCTCTCTAGCTCCCACGCTAGAGGACGTCATACCAGCCGAGACCTCGCTCGGAGCCGCGAACCATGCGAACTCGTGGTCGTCAGCGGCTGATGGCCACGAGTTCGCATGGTCCGGCGGGGAACGGAGCGGCGTCAGGACGGCGGCGCAACGGTCAGGCGGGTGACGGGCCGTCCGAGCCGGCCGGGTACTCCAGCAGCGGGACCTCGCCCGCGGCCCACGCCGCGAGGACCGGCTCGACGATGCGCCAGGACTCCTCGGCCTCGACGTCGCTGATGCCCAGCGCCGCCTCCCCGTCGAGCAGCCCCCCGAGCAGCAGCCCGTACGCCGAGAGCGCCTGCGGCGGGAGCTCGGCCGCCAGCGCCCGCCGCTCCAGGTCGAACGGGTCACCGGCGCCGTTGAGGTTGACCTCGAGGCTGATCGCGTCGGGGTCCAGCCGCAGCCGCAGCACGTCCGGCTCGGGGTGCGCCTCCCCGTCCTGCCGCCCGAAGGCCAGGTGCGGCACCGGGCGGAAGCGCAGCACGATCTCGTGCCGGTCGGCGCCCAGCGCCTTGCCCGAGCGCAGCCGGAAGGGCACGCCCGCCCACCGCCAGTTCTCGACCTGCACCGTGTACTCGGCGTAGGTCTCGGTGCCGCGGTCGGGGTGGACGCCCGGTTCGGCGGTGTAGTCGGGCAGCTCCCGCTCCCCCACCCGGCCGGCGGTGTAGCGGGCGCGGACGGTGTCCCGGCGCGGGTCCTCCGGGGAGCGGACGGCGCGCAGCACGTCGGCCTTGCGCGCGGCGAGGCCGTGGGCGTCCAGGGCGGCCGGCGGCTCCATGGCGACGACGGCCAGCACCTGGAGCAGGTGGTTCTGCAGCATGTCGCGCAGCGCGCCCGCGGTGTCGTAGTAGCCGGCCCGCCCCTCGAGGCCCAGGGTCTCGTCGAAGACGATCTCCACCTGCTCGACGTGCTGGGCGTTCCACACCGGCTCGAACACCCGGTTGGCGAAGCGCAGCCCCAGGATGTTCAGCACCGTCTGCATCGCCAGGAAGTGGTCGGTGCGGAAGACCTGCTCCTCCGGCACCAGCCGGTGCAGCACCTCGTTGAGCTGCCGCGCATCGGCCAGGTTGCGCCCGAACGGCTTCTCGACGGCGACGACCGCACCCTCGGGCAGCCCGACCTCGGCCAGCGCCTCGAGCGTGGGCAGGAAGACGGTGTTCGGCAGCGCCAGGTAGACCACCGGCACACCGCCGGCGCGCTCCAGGCCGGCCCGCAGGTCGGCGGGGACGGTCACGTCGCCCTGCCGGTACCCCAGCCGGCCGAGCAGCCGCTCGCGGGCCTCCTCGGGCACGTGCGCCGCGTGCTCGGCCAGCCGGTCGCGCGCCCAGCCGCGGTACTCCTCGTCGGTCCATTCCTCGCGGCTGACCGCCACCACCGCGGCCGGCCCGGCGAGCGCACCGGCGGCGACGAGCTCGGCGAGCCCGGGGAGGAGCAGCCGGCCGGTGAGGTCCCCGGTACCCCCGAGCACCACGAACGAGCGGGTCACCGTGCCGCACCTCCCTCGGCGGCGGCGGTGGCCCGCGCGAGGTTCCACCCGCTGCTGATCACGCCGACGTGGCTGAACGCCTGCGGGAAGTTGCCGAGGAACGCGCCCGTCGAGGGGTCGACCTCCTCGGCGAGCAGGCCCAGCTCGGTGGCCCGGCCGCAGAGCGAGGCGTAGAGGTCGTGGGCCTCCTCCAACCGGCCCTGGCCGACCAGGTTGTCGACCAGCCAGAAGCTGCAGAGCAGGAAGGCGCCCTCGGTTCCTTGCAGCCCGTCGGGCGACTCCTCGTGCAGGTAGCGGTAGAGCAGCCCGTCGCCGGCGGAGAGGTGGCGGCGCACCGCCTCCGTGGTCGCGACCATGCGCGGGTCGTCGGCCGCGACGACCCGGCGCAGGGGCAGGGTGAGCAGCGAGCCGTCCAGCCCACCGCGGTCGCCCCCGCTCGGCGGGGTCAGGTGCTCGGTGAACGTGCCCCGGTCGGGGTCCCACGCCTGGTCGAGCAGGGTGCGGTGGATCCGGTCGGCCTCGGCCCGCCAGCGCTCCCGGGGGTGCGGGAGCCCCTGGTGCTCAGCGATCCGCAGCGCCCGGTCGACGGCGACGTGGCACATGGCGACCGAGTAGGTGAACGGCCGCCCGGCGTCGCGGATCTCCCAGATGCCGTGGTCCGGCGTCTCCCACCGGGAGACGGCCTGCTCGGCCAGGGACCGCAGCGCGATCCACAACGGCTCGCTCACCTCGCCGCCGCCGCGCACCCACTGGTAGGCGACGTCGAGGAGTTCGCCGTACACGTCGTTCTGCACCTGCCGGGCCGCACCGTTCCCCCAGCGGACCGGGGAGGAGCCGCGGTAGCCCGACAGCGTGGCGTCCAGCCACTCGGTCGCCGGCGGCTCCCCGTCGAGGGCGTACATGATGTCGACCCGACCGCGCCGCTCGACGTTGCGCAGCGTCCAGGCCAGGAAGGCGTACGACTCCTCCCCCATGCCGATGCGGTTGAGCGCGTAGCCGGTGAAGGCGGCGTCGCGCACCCAGGTGTAGCGGTAGTCCCAGTTGCGCTCCCCGCCGATGCCCTCGGGCAGCGACGAGGTGGCGGCGGCCATCACCGCCCCGGTGGGCACGTGGTCGAGGAGCTTGAGCGTCAGCGCGGAGCGCCGCACCAGCTCCCGCTGCGGGCCCTCGTAGGCCAGGCAGCCGGCCCAGTCACGCCACGCCGCGGCGGTCTGGTCGAGGAGCCGCTGGGGGTCGTGGCGGGCGCGGGTGTGGGTCTGCCCGGACCACTGGAGGGTGACGGTCAGCCGCTCACCGGCCGCCAGCCGCGCCCGGCCGGTGATCGCGCCGTCGCCGCTGAGCGTCAGCGGGTGCGAGCACCAGAGCAGCAGGTCCAGGTCGGGGCGGGCCGGCCAGCGGATCCGCCAGGCCTCGAGTTCCGAGCGCACCTGGACGCCGTCCTTCGGAGCCAGCCGCACCTCGACGTCGACCGAGCCGGACAGCACCCGGGCGGTGCGCAGGATCTCGCCGCGCCCGGCCGGCACCGGCTCGGACAGGTCGGCACCCGACCGCAGCGGCAGGCAGTCGGTCAGCTCCAGGACGCCGTCGACCGCGTGCAGCTCGGTGACCAGCACGCCGGTGTCGGGCAGGTAGCGCTGCTCGGCCTGCCGGAGGCCGGCCGGGGTGACGGAGAAGGTGCCGCCCCCCCGGGCGTCCAGCAGGCCCGCGACGAACGGCTCGCCGTCGAACGTGGGCAGGCAGAGCCACGGGATCGCGCCGTCCCGGGCGACCAGCGCGCAGGTGACGCCGTCCCCGATGAGCCCGTGATCCTCGATTGGCAGGTAGCCGTCGGTGCGGTGGAGGGGGCGGAGCGGCACGGGCGGTCCTCGCGTCGGGGGCAGGGGTCCGTGGCACCCTGCCCGCGCGCGGCCCCGCCAACCCCCACCGCGGATGACGGTCCTGTGACTGCCGTCCTCTACGGCCCTCTAGGTCTCCCGCTAGACGGTCCGAGAAGCACCCAGAGGCGCCCCGGTCACGTCCCCTTCCGGGCGCGGGAGGCGCCGGGCCCGGCGGCGCCTGCGCAGCCCGCGGAGGGTCCGGACGGCGACCAGCAGCTCGGCGAGCTCGTGCCGCTCCCCGGCGGTGATGTCGGCCAGCTGGGCGGCCGCGCGGCGCTGCGCGGGGTCCCAGCCCTCGGCCCACCGGCCGACCAGCGCGGCGGGGTCCTCGTCGTCGCCGGTGCGCAGGCTCAGCACGTCCTCGGTCAGCGAGGACTGCTCCATCGCCAGGTCGTCGCGCAGCGACGCCCGCGCCATGGAGGGCCAGCGCCGGTCGCGGGGCAGGGCGATCACCTGCTCGCGCAGCGTCACCAGCCCGAGGCGCTCGGCCAGCCCCTGCATGACCTGGCCGGCCAGGGTGACCGGGGCACCGGTCCGCTCGGCGACGACGGCCAGGTCCAGCGCGGCCGGCAGCAGCGGCGCCGACGCCACCCGCGCGGCGAGCTCCGCGGGCAGCCCGGCCTCCTGCAGCCGGGCGGCACGCGATTCGTAGGCCGCCGCCTCCCCGCCGAGCAGCCACCCGGGGAGCCCCGCCTCCACCGCGCGGACCGCCGGGGCGAACCGGTCGACCACCTCCGCCAGCGGCGGCGGGTCCCCGGCGGTGAGCTCGGGCTGGCGCAGCAGCCAGCGCGCCGCCCGCTCGGCCAGCCGGGTGGCCTCCGTGCGCGCCTCCACCTGCGTGGCCGCCGACACCTGGTTGTCCAGCGGGCGGACGGCGTCCCACATCCGGTCGACGCCGAACACCGCGCGGGCCACCGCGTGCGCCCGGACGATCGCCGGCAGCGGCACCCCCGTCTCCTCCGCGAGGCGGAACAGCCCGGTGACCCCGGCGATGTCGACCGTGCGGTTGGTCAGGACCGTGGCGATGATCTCGCGGCGCAGCGGGTGGCTGGTGACCGCGGCGGGGAACCGGCTGCGCAGCGGGCCGGGGAAGTAGTCGACCAGCAGCGCCTCCAGCGCCGGGTCGTCCGGCAGCGGCGAGGCGAGCACCGCGTCGCCGGTCTCGAGCTTGGCGTAGGCCAGCAGCACCGACAGCTCCGGGCTGGTCAGCGCGTGCCCGTCGCGGCGGCGCTCGGTGAGCGCGCGGTCGTCGGGCAGCGCCTCCACGGCGCGGTTGAGCCGGCCCGAGCGCTCCAGCTTGCGGATGAACCGTTCGTGGGAGTCCATCAGGCTGCGCGCGGCCGCGGCCTCGCCGGCCAGCGTCGCGTTCTGCGCGTGGTTGTGCGTGAGGACGGCGGCGGCGACGTCGTCGGCCATCTCGCCGAGCAGCGCCGCGCGCCCCTCGGCGTCGATCCGCCCCTCGTCGACCACCCGGTTCAGCGCGATCTTGATGTTGACCTCGTGGTCGGAGGTGTCCACGCCGGCCGAGTTGTCGATGGCGTCGGTGTTCACCCGACCGCCGGCCAGCGCGTACTCGACCCGGCCGCGCTGGGTCAGCCCGAGGTTGCCGCCCTCCCCCACGACCCGCGCCCGCAGCTGCCGGCCGTCCACCCGCACGGCGTCGTTGGCCTTGTCGCCGACCTCCAGGTGGCTCTCGCCGGAGGCCTTGACGTAGGTGCCGATGCCGCCGTTGAACAGCAGGTCGACCGGTGCGAGCAGCACCGCGCGGATGAGCTCCACCGGGCTCAGCGCCGTCACCCCGCCGGGCAGCCCGAGGGCGGCCCGCGCCTGCTCCGACACCGGCACGGTCTTGGCCGTGCGCGGCCACACGCCGCCGCCCTCGCTGATCAGCGAGGTGTCGTAGTCGGCCCACGAGGAGCGGGGCAGCGCGAACAGGCGCCGGCGCTCGGCGAACGACGTCGCCGCGTCGGGGGTGGGGTCGAGGAAGACGTGCCGGTGGTCGAAGGCGGCCACCAGGCGGATGTGCTCGCTGAGCAGCATCCCGTTGCCGAACACGTCGCCGGACATGTCGCCGATGCCGGCGACGGTGAAGTCCTCCCGCTGCACGTCGACGTCGAGCTCGCGGAAGTAGCGGGTCACCGACTCCCAGGCGCCCCGGGCGGTGATGCCCATGGCCTTGTGGTCGTAGCCGACCGACCCGCCGGAGGCGAAGGCGTCGCCCAGCCAGTAGCCGCGCTCCAGCGCCACCTCGTTGGCCAGGTCGGAGAAGGTCGCCGTCCCCTTGTCCGCGGCGACGACGAGGTAGCTGTCGTCGCCGTCGTGCCGGACCACCTTCTCCGGGGGGACGACCTCGCCGTCGACGAGATTGTCGGTGAGCGACAGCAGCGCGCCGACGAACAGCCGGTAGCAGGCCTGCCCCTCGGCGAGCACCTCCTCGCGGGAGGCGGGGTGGGTGGGGGAGTCCGCCGGAGGGCGCTTGACGACGAAGCCGCCCTTGGCACCGGTGGGCACGATGACGGTGTTCTTCACCATCTGCGCTTTCACCAGGCCGAGCACCTCGGTGCGCAGGTCCTCGCGCCGGTCGGACCAGCGCAGCCCGCCGCGGGCCACCTTGCCGAAGCGCAGGTGCACGCCCATGACGCCCGGCGAGCTGACCCAGACCTCGTGCGCCGGGCGCGGCTCGGGCAGGTCGGGCACCCCGGCGGGAGCGATCTTGAGCGCCAGCGGGGTCGGCCGCTCCGGGGTCGAGGCGTAGTAGGTGGTGCGCTGGGTGGCGGTGACCGCGGCCAGCAGCGAGCTCAGCACGCGGTCGGCGTCGAGGGAGGCGACCTCGCCGATCGAGCGCTCCAGCGCCGCGACCAGGTCGGCCTGCCGGGCGTCCCGGCCGGTGACCCGGCCCGGCGAGAAGCGGGTCTCGAACAGCGCCACCAGCCGCGCCACCACGCCGGGGTGGGCGGCCAGCGTCTGCTCGACGTAGGCCTGGCTGAACGGCAGCCCGGCTTGGCGCAGCCACTGCACGTAGGCGCGCACGACCGTCACCTGCCGCCAGTTGAGCCCGGCGAGCACGACCAGCGCGCCCAGGCCGTCGTCCTCGGCCTCTCCGCGCCAGACCGCGCTGACGGCCTCGGTGAACCGCTCGGGCAGCGAGCGCAGCAGCGGGAGCTCGACCGGCGGGACGGCGACGCCGAAGTCGTAGATCCAGGTGGGCGGCGCCCCGATGCGGTCGATCTCGTAGGGGCGCTCGTCGACGACGTCGACGCCCATGTTCTGCAGCATCGGCAGGATCTGGGAGAGCAGCAGCCGCTCGCCGACCCGGTAGACGGTGAGCCGGCGCTCCCCCGGCGCCGCGGCGGTGGGCGTGGAGAGCCGCAGCGCCAGTTCACCGGGGGCCAGGGCGTCCAGCCGCACCACGTCCTCGACGGCGCGCTGCGCGTCGAAGTCCTCCTGGTAGGCGGCGGGGAAGGCGTCCGCGATCCGCGCGAACACCTTCTCGGCGTCGGCGCCGAAGCGGGCGGCCAGCGCGTCGGAGAGCTCGTCGTTCCAGCTGCGGGCGGCGGCGGCGAGATCGGCCTGCAGCGCCTCGACGTCGACGTCGACCTGCTGCTTGGCCCCCTGCCGCCCCACCGGCGGGCGGACGACGAAGTGCAGCCGGGCCAGCACCGACTCGGTGGACCGGGCGGTGAACTCGATGCTGGAGCCGCCCAGCCGCGCGAGCAGCAGCTGCTGCATCGCGACCCGGACCTCGGTGGTGTAGCGGTCCCGCGGGAGGTAGACCAGGGCCGACCAGAACCGGCCGGTGGGGTCCCGCCGCAGGAACAGCCGGGTCTGCCGCCGCTCCTGCAGGTGCAGCACCGACATGGCGACCGGCAGCAGCTCGTCGGCGCCGACCTGCATCAGCTCGTCGCGGGGGTAGGTCTCCAGGACGTCGAGGAGCTCCTTGCCGGTGTGGCTGTCGGCCGGCACGCCGGAGCCGGTGACGACCTCCGCCACGCGGCGCCGCACCACCGGGACGTCGAGCACGCTGGTCGTGTAGGCCGACGTCGGGAAGAGGCCCACGAAGCGGCACTGCCGCCGCGTGCCGTCCCGGCCGTCGGGCAGGGTGACGCTCACCAGGTCCAGCCAGGCCCGCCGGTGCACCGTCGAGCGGCTGTCGGCCTTGGTGACGGTGAGGAGGTGGTCGACCGGGGCGCTCGCGGTCTCCGGCGTGCTGCCGGAGGTGCCGCCCATGCCGGTGTCGCTGCGGAGCACGCCGAGGCCGGTGCCCGCCACCGGCTGGACCGCGGGGCGGTCCGGGTCCTCGGCGAGCGTCACCTCGCGGGCGCCCAGGAGCACGAAGTTGCCGTCGGCCAGCCAGCGGAGCAGCGCCGCGGCCTCGGCCGGGTCGTCCGCGGCGTCCCCGGCCGGGGCGGCGTCGCGTTCCTCGACCGTCGCGGCGAGCGCCCGCAGGCGGTCCCGCATCCGGCCGGTGTCCTCGTGCACCGCCCGCACGTCGTCCAGGACGGTGCGCAGCCCGGCGACGAGGTCGTCGGCGGCCTCCGCGTCCAGGGGGCCGTCGAGCACGATCGCCATCCAGGACTCGGCGAGCGCGTCGGGGCCGCACGAGGCGGGGTCCCCGCTGTCGCAGAACGTGAGCACCCGCCCGCGGACGTCGCGGCGCAGGACCAGCACCGGGTGCACGACGTGCTCCAGCCCGAACCCCTGCCGCGTGACCTCCGCGGTGACCGAGTCGACGAGGTAGGGCATGTCGTCGGTGACCAGCCGGACCACGGTGCGGCCGGCGCCCCGGCCACCCGGGATGCCCCGCACGTCGACGGTCGCGGCGCCGGGCGGGCGGACCTCCGCGAGCGCCAGGTGCCCCAGGGCGAGCGCGGCCAGAGCGGCCGGCTCGGTGCCCAGGACCTCCTCGGCGGGCTCGCTCCAGTAGTAGCGCCGGAAGAAGGCCGGGACGTCGGCGGCGGTGCACCCCTGGGGGAGCGCCGGCGCGCCGCGCTCGGCGTCGGTGACGGCCAGCGCGGCCGCCTTCCGCAGCAGCTGCCTCTTCTCGTCGCGGCCTGCCTCGAGGGCGGCGAGCTCGGTGAGAGCGCCGCTCGAGGGGCCGCCGTCCCGGTCGCGCACCGGGATCCCCGGGGTGACACCGGTGTCACTGGCCATGTCTGGCCACGCTACTGCTCCCTGAGATCAGCGTCACGGCGACGCGGGCAGCGCGCCGGGACGGCGCCTCAGCGGTCGAGGAGCTGGTCGGCGATCCAGCCGACGACGGCGAGGATGAGCCCGCCGATCACCGCGGTGCCGAACCCGTCGATGGTGAGCCGGTCGGTGATCGCCGCGGTCAGCCCGAGCAGCGCCGCGTTCACCACGAGCAGGAACAGCCCGAGGGTGAGCAGCACGAACGGCAGGGAGAGCAGCCGCAGGACCGGCCCGACCAGCGCGTTGACGACACCGAAGATGAGCCCGATCCACAGGTAGCTGCCGTACTCCCCCAGCGGTCCGTCGGGGTTGGGCAGCACCTCCAGGCCGGGGAGCACGTCGAAGTAGGTCAGCCCGTAGAAGGCCGCCGCGAAGATCACGACCTTGAGCAGGAACTTGATCACGGGACGACGCTATCCCCGCTGCCCGCCCGATCGTGGGATCTGGCCCCGTCTTCCGCCGTCTACGCCCTCGGCTAGACGGTGGCAGATCCTGGTCGACACGGGGAGGATGCCGTCGTGACGAGCGCCGACGAGCCGCTCGCGATCCGGCCGCCGACCTGGGTCCGGGTGCTGGGTCCGGTGCTCCTGGGCCTGTGGCTGGGCGAGGTCGTCCTGCGCCCGCAGGCGTGGGGCCGGCTCCTCGTGCCGGTCGTGGCCCTCACGTGCCTCGTGGCGGTCGTCGTCGGCCGGATGCTGTCCTGGAGCGTCGTCGGCAGCACGGACGGACGGCTGACGGTGCGCAACACCTGGTCCACCCGGACCTTCCTGCGCAGCGAGATCACGGCCGTCGGGATCGACCGGGCCGGCCGCCCGGGGCGCGGCTGGGCGGTGTTCCTGCTCCTGGACGACGGCACGCGCCACCGGCTCGACGTCACCGAGGCGCCCTTCTTCGGGCCGTTCCACGAGACGCTGGAACGGCAGGCCGCCGCGGTGCGGGCCTGGCTGGACGGGCGGGCGCACGCGCGCCTCTGACGCCTCCCGGCCACGGGCGACACGCCATCGCCACTTCTACGCATCTCTACGGCACAGGCTAGAGAACCGCATACGGTGCACGACATGGATCCCGTCCGGAACCCCTACGCCCCGGGCGCCGGCCAGCGCCCGCCCGAGCTGGCCGGCCGCGACGACGAGCTGCAGGCCTTCGACGTCGTCCTGGAGCGGATCGCCCGCGGCCGCCCGGAGCGCTCCCTGGTGCTCACCGGGCTGCGCGGCGTCGGCAAGACGGTGCTGCTCAACCAGCTGCGCTCGGCCGCCATCTCCCGGGGTTGGGGCACCGGCAAGATCGAGGCGCGACCGGAGCAGTCGCTGCGCCGGCCGATCTCCTCGGCCCTGCACATGGCGCTGCGCGAGCTGGGCCCGCGGCACGGCGACCAGGAGTCGGTGGCCGAGGTGCTGGGCGTGGTGAAGGCGTTCGCCCAGCGGGTGAACGCGGCCGAGGCCAAGGTGCGCGACCGCTGGCAGCCGGGCATCGACGTGCCCGCCGCGACCGGGCGCGCCGACTCCGGCGACATGGAGATCGACCTGGTGGAGCTGCTCAGCGACGCAGCCGGGGTGGCCGCCGACATCGGCAGCGGGATCGCCCTGTTCATCGACGAGATGCAGGACATCCAGCCCGACGACGTCTCGGCGATCTGCGCCGCCTGCCACGAGCTCTCCCAGCAGGGCGCACCGCTCATCGTCGTGGGTGCCGGGCTCCCCCACCTGCCGGCCGTCCTCTCGGCGTCGAAGAGCTACTCGGAGCGGCTGTTCCGCTACCTGCGCATCGACCGGCTCGAGCGCGCCGCCGCCGACCGGGCGCTGCTCGCGCCCGCCGAGCGGGAGGACGTCACCTTCGAGCCGGCCGCCCTCGACGCCCTGTACGAGGCGGCCGACGGCTACCCCTACTTCGTGCAGGCGTACGGGAAGGTCACCTGGGACCTCGCGGCCTCCTCCCCCATCACCGCCGCGGACGTCGCGATGGCGGCGCCGGTCGCCGAGGCCGAGCTCGCGGTCGGGTTCTTCGGCTCGCGCTACGACCGCGCCACCCCGGCCGAGCGGGAGTACATGCACGCGATGGCGGAGCTGGGCGGCCCCGGCGGCGCCGCGGTGGCGACGTCGGAGGTCGCCGTCTCGCTGGGCCGCAAGCCTGCGTCCCTCTCCCCCGCCCGCGACTCGCTGATCAAGAAGGGCCTGGTCTACTCCGCCGAGCGCGGCCAGATCGCGTTCACGGTGCCGCACTTCGGCCGGTACCTGCTGCGCCACCCCGACTGAGGAAGGACTCCGTCAGGCAGGGTGCGGGAGCGTCGGCGGCAGCACCTCGGGGCCGGCCTCGAGCGGCCGGGGGCGGTCGACCGGGTGGGCACGTACCGCCAGGACGGCGACGTCGTCCTCGACGCCCTCCCCGAGCATCTCCTCGAGCAGCCGGTCGCACAGCTCGTCCAGGGAGAGGTCGGCGGAGCCCGCGAGCACGGCCCGCAGCCGCTCCCGGCCGTCGTCCAGGAGCTCACCGCGCCGCTCGAAGAGGCCGTCGGTGAACAGGACGAGCGTGCTGCCGTCGGGCAGCGGGGCGGCGCCGCCGGACAGCTGCTCGACCCAGCCCGACCCCAGCGGCGGCCCGACCGGGACGGCGAGGTCGCGCACCGTGCCGTCGGCGAGCAGGAGCAGGGGGTCGGGGTGCCCGGCCGCGGCCCAGTGCAACCGGCGCGTCCCGGCGGCGCGCTCGGCCTCCCCCTGCTCGATGCGGCAGACCAGCGCGGTCGCCATCGCCGGCACCGCCAGCCCCACCAGGGCGTTGTCCACCCGGCGCAGCAGCCCGGCCGGCTCCTCCAGCCGGTCGAAGGCGATGGCCCGCACGAGGGTCTTGATCTGCCCCATCGCGGCGGCCGCGCCGATGTCGTGACCCATGACGTCGCCGATGACGAGCACCGTGTCGCCGTCGGGCTGGAGGAACGCGTCGTACCAGTCGCCGCCAATGGAGACCCCGCGCGTCGCCGGGCGGTACCGCACGGCCAGCTCCAGGTGGTCCGGCTGCACCGGCGGGGACAGCAGGCTCAGCTGCAGCCGCTCGGCCACCTGGTGGTTGAGGGTGACCAGGCGGGCGTTGTCCAGCGCCAGGGCCGCCCGCCGGGAGGCGATATCCGCCGTGCGCAGCTCCGCCGGGGTGTGCGGCCCCCGGTCGGCGCCGTTCACGAGGGTGAAGGCGCCGAACACCTCGCCCCGGGCGATCAGCGGGAAGGTGGCGACGGCGGAGGGCGCCAGCGGCGCGAGCGCCGCGCGGCTCGCGTCGTCCCGGATCATCGTCTCGAAGTCGTGCTCGGTGAGCTCCTCGATGATGACCGGCTCGGCCCGGCGCAGGGCCACCGGGACCGGGGCGGTGGCGTCGTTGGAGGCGACCCGCGCGTCGGCGTACCGGTGCATCGCCGCGGCCATCTCCGGGTCGCGGTGGGCCCGGCCGACGTCGCGGCGGGTGCCGTCGGGGTCCACGACGCTGACCAGGCACCAGTCGGCCAGCTCGGGGACCACCCGCGCGGCGAACCGGCCGACGGCCTCGTCGGTGTCCAGCGTCGAGGTCATCTCCTGGCTGATCTCGCCGAGGAGCATGAGGAAGCGGCCGGACTCCTCGGCCACCCCGGCGGCCCGCGCTGCCTCCGCGGCGGCCAGCTCGCGGGCGTGCACCGCGGCGGCGCGCTCCTCCTCGGCGCGGCGCGCCTGGGTGATGTCGTCGTAGGTGACCACCAGCCCGGCGTCGGTCAGGAAGGCGTCGGCCCGGAACCACGTGGCCAGCGGCTCGTACCAGGCCTCGACGCTGCCCGCGCAGCCGGTGGCCCGGACCGAGCGGTAGAGGAGGTCGAACGGTCCACCGACGGCTTCCGGGAACTCCGCCCAGACGTCCCGGCCGAGGAGGCCGGGCACCGTCCGGGCGAGCACCCGGGCGCCCGCGGAGTTGATGTAGCGGAAGCGCCAGTCCTCGGAGAGGACGAACAGCGGGCGGTCCATGCCCTCGACCGCCTCCAGGAGCAACCCGCTCAGCTCCGGGGCGGTGTCGTCCACCGTCATCCCTGCCCCGTCCCGCCGCGCGGTCGGCAGCCTGGCCCCAGAGCCTGACCGTTCCGGGACCCGTTGGCAATCCTGCACGCCCGCTCCACCCCCTGCGGAGGGGAACGTGATGCTCGGCACACTCCCCTCTCCGCGTCCGGGAGGGGGTTGACACCGACCCGGCCGGGGAACCACGGGACGGTCCATGACCCGAGTCGAGGGGGAGGCATGGGGCGACTCGCGTGGCCGGTCCGCCCGTTACCGGACGGGCGCGGCGAGGTGTGGCGCTGGCGGCTCGGGTCCCTCGCGGAGCTCCCGCGGGCCCGGGCGGCGCTGCGCTCGTTGATGCACGACGTCGAGGAGGCGCCCGCCGACGACGTCTCGGGCGAGCAGCTCGTGCTGGCGTTCGACGAGCTCGCCTCCAACGCCCTGCGGCACGGCGAGCACCCGGTCGTCGCCACGGTCGTCGCCGGCAGCGGCGGCTGGCTGCTCGACGTGAGCGACCGGGCCCCGCAGGCGATGCCGGCCCCCACGGTCGACCGCGACCCCGCCGAGGGCGGCATGGGGCTGCAGCTGGTGGCGCGGCTGTCGGTGGCCCACGGCTGGTACGTCGACGAGGACTGCAAGCACGTCTGGGCCTGCCTGCCGACCGCCTGCGACGAGCGCGCCTCGGCATCCGCCTGACGACGGTTCCACGTGCAACACGAGACCCCCGCCGCTCCGAGGAGCAGCGGGGGTCTCGTCATCGCGGTGAGCACGGTCGTCCCGAGTGGGCCCCGGAGGGGTCCGCGCAGGGACGACGCAACGGCTCAGCGACCGCCGGGGACGGCACCTGGCCGCGGCGAGCACGGTCGTCCCGAGTGGGCCCCGGAGGGGTCCGCGCAGGGGCGACGCAACGATGGCGAGGTCGACCCGGTTGAACGCCGACAGCATGCCGGCGAGGTCGCCGGGGAGCTCCTCGCCCGGGGCGTAGAGCTTGTGCAGCTTGGAGTGCGGGGCGCCCGGGGTGTTGAACAGCGCGGACAGCACGTTCACCACCTCGTGGAGCGCCTCGACCTGCATGGAGGTCAGCTCGCCGTCCTCCTCGACGGCGTCCTGGCACCCGCCCGGGGGCAGGAGCGCCAGCGCGCCGCCGGTGTAGGCCGCCGCGCCGAGGTCCATCAGGCACAGGGCGTTGACGGCCATCTGCGGGTCGACGTAGACGGCGACCGCCACCGGCTTCTCCGGCGTCGGGGTGACCGGCGCGCCCGGGGAGACGTTGACCGGCTTGCCGACCAGGCCGGTGAGCATGTCGCGGATGTCCTTGGCGGCGGGCAGCTGCACACCCGTGGTGGGGGCGGTCATGCGATCACCCCGTCCAGGTGCTCCTTGAAGGTGTCCTCCGTGAAGGGCTTGGCGATGAGGAACAGGGCGCCGGCGTCGGCGGCCTTCTCCCGCATCTCGGGCGAGCCCTCGGAGGTGACGAAGCCGAAGGGGACGACCGAGCCGGAGGCGCGCATGGCCTGCAGGCACTCGATGCCGGTCATGTTCGGCATGTTCCAGTCCGACAGCACCAGGTCGGGCTGCTCGGACGAGACCTTGGCCAGGGCGTCGGCGCCGTCCTCCGCCTCGACGATGTCGTGGTCGTCGTAGCCGGCCTGGCGCAGCGTGCGGATGACGATCTGCCGCATCACGCGGCTGTCGTCGGCGATCAGGATCTTCACTCAGGACACCTCGTTCTTGCGGGTAGGGGTGGTACCGGGCAGGGGCGGGAGTGCGCCCTGCACCGAGATGGCGACGGGCTCGCCGCGCCAGAGCAGGTCGAGCCGGCACACGTCGGCCGGGTTGCGGACCAGCGGCGCGTTGCCCACCTGCGGCAGGCTGAGCGCCGAGGGGCCGGGCAGCGCGGCCTTCACGTTGCCGCCGACGACGTTGGCGATCTCGCCGAAGGCGTCGGCGACGTCCTCGTCGTCGAGCACCGCCGGGGCGGTGTCCCGCAGCAGGGCGCGGGAGAGCTCCTCGGCCGTGCTGCGGGCGGTGGTCAGGACGACGCTGCCGGTCCAGGGACCGACGACGTCGACCCAGCTGGACACGATGTCGACCGGCAGCTCGCCGGGCAGCGGGACCAGGACCTCGTCCTCGCCGACGAGGGCGACCCACGCCTCGGCGGCGATCGCCTCGACGGTGGCGGCGTCGATCAGGTCGGTGATGACCGGGCGCACGTCGCCGGAGCGACGCCGTGCACCCGTGTCCGTCGTCGTCACAGGGAGACCTCCTGCGGGAGCAGGCCGAGGAGCGCGAGCTTGTCGCGGATCGCGTCGGCGGTGAACGGCTTGATCACGTACTCGTGCGCGCCGGCGGCGAGGGCGCGGACGATCTGGGTGTGCTCGCTCTCCGAGGTGACCATCATCATGGTCATCGAGCGCCACGCCGGGTTGGCGCGGACGGCGGAGACGAACTGCAGCCCGTCCATCACCGGCATGTTCCAGTCGATGGTGGCCAGGTCGGGGAGCCAGCCCTCGTCCAGCACGTCGAGCGCGGCCCGGCCGTGCTCGGCGTCCCGGACCTCGTAGCCGAAGCCGGTGAGGATGCCGGTGACGATCCGGCGCATGGCGCGGGAGTCGTCGATCACCAGTGCACGCATGTCATGCCCCCTTCAGCGGGCGGTAGGCGGAGCTGCGGCCGATGACGACCCGCTCCCAGGAGTCGTCGACGCCGAGGGTGGTCTCGGCGGCGCCGAGGAACAGCCACCCGTCGGGCCGCATCAGGTCCCGCACGCGGCGGAGGATCGACTGCTTGGTGGGCAGGTCGAAGTAGATGAGCACGTTGCGGAGGTAGACGACGTCGAACGGGCCCATCCGCGGCAGCGGCGCCGCGAGGTTGCACTCGCTGGCGTTGACCATGCGGCGCAGGTTGGGCGACACCTCCCACTCGTTGCCGGCGCGGGCGAAGTGCCGGACCAGCATCGGCGCCGGGAGCCCGCGGTTGACCTCGAGCTGGCTGAACCGGCCGGCGCGGGTGCGCTGCACCATCTCGCGGGAGAGGTCGGTCGCGGTGATCGACACCCGCGAGGCGGCGTTGGGCAGGGCGTCGTCCAGGAGCATGGCGATCGTGTACGGCTCCTGCCCGCTGGAGCAGGCCGCCGACCAGATCTGCAGCCGCTCGTTGGCGCCGCGGGCGGTGAGCAGCGACGGCAGCACCGTCGAGGTGAGCGCGGTGAACGGGTCGCCGTCGCGGAACCACGAGGTCTCGTTGGTGGTGAGCGCCTCGACGATCCGCCGCTGGCTGTCGGCGTCCGGCCGGACGCGCACGCTCTCGACCAGCTTGGTGACGTCGGCCATCCCCATCTGCCGGGCGATCGGCAGGAGGCGGGCCTCCACCAGGTACTCCTTGCCCGGCTGGAGCACGATGGCGCTCTCCTTGCGGACGAGGTCACGGACCCAGTCGAAACTGGTCGCGGTCAGACTCATCGACGACCTCCCACGGCCATGGTGGTTCCGGTGTTCAGGGGTGCGGCACCGGCGAGGTGGCGCTGGATCGCCTCGGCGATCCGGTCGAGCGGCAGCACCTCGTCGGCGTAGCCCGCCTGGGCGACGGCCCCGGGCATGCCCCAGACGACCGAGGTGGCCTGGTCCTGCACGACGACGGTGCCGCCGGCGTTGCGGATCTCCCCGCAGCCGTTCCGCCCGTCGGCGCCCATGCCGGTCAGCACGACACCGAGGACGGCGCCGTCGTAGGCGGCCACCGCGGAGCGGAACAGCGGGTCGACGGCGGGGCGGCAGAAGTTCTCGGGCGGGTTCTGGTTCAGCGCCGTGGTGAAGCCGGCGCGGCCGTTGGCGCGGACGACCAGGTGGTGGTCGCCGGGGGCCAGGTGCACGGTGCCGGGCAGCAGCGGGGTGCCGTCGACCGCCTCGACCACGCGCAGCGGCGAGAGCCGGTCGAGCCGCTGGGCGAACTGGCGGGTGAAGACAGGGGGCATGTGCTGGGCCAGCAGCACCGGCACCGGCAGGTTCGCCGGCAGCGCGGGCAGGACCCGCGCGAGCGCCTCCGGCCCACCGGTGGAGGACCCGATGACCAGCACGGCCGGCTTCTTGCCCGGGCCGGTGCGGGGGGCGGCCGGGCGTGGCGGCGGGACCACCGCGGCGGCCGGGCGCACGGGGGTGACCGGGCGGCCGGTGAGCGCCTTGATCTTGGGGATCAGCTGCTCGCGCACGCTCTCCATGGACTGCGCCACGCTGCCGACGTTGGCCGGCTTGGTGACGTAGTCGTTCGCCCCCGCCGACAGCGCGTCGAGGGTCGCGGTGGCGCCGCGCTCGGTGAGCGTGCTGAACATGATGATCGGCACGCGGTCGTGCGTCCCGCGGATGGCCCGGACGGCCTCGATGCCGTTCATCTCCGGCATCTCGATGTCCATCGTGACCAGGTCGGGCTTGAGCTGGGGCAGCTTCCCGAGGGCCACCTTGCCGTTGACGGCGGTGCCGACGACCTCGATCCCCGGGTCCGCGGAGAGCACGTCGGTGACGATCTTGCGGACGACGACCGAGTCGTCGACCACCATCACCCGGATCGGGTTCACACGTCCTCCTGGCCCTGCCCGCGCCGACCGGCGGGCACGTTGTCTGTATCGGCATCTCCGCGTCCGGCTTGAGCCCTTCAGCGGTGCGGACCCCGCGTTCCCGGAATGCTCGGGAGATCGGTGGCGGAATGCCGCGGCGCGACGCCCGAAAAGCTGAAGCGACACCCACCCGAGAGCCTCGACCGCCATTCCTGCGGAATGGTCCGAGGTGTCCCGGGTGCGGCGCACTGCGCTCCCCTGAGGCGCCCCAGCGCCGCGAGGGCGCGCGGGATCGCGGCCGGAGCAGGCTGGTGCTGACCAGGATCTTCGGCGGCGGAACGGCAGGGTGAAGCCGACACGCGAAATGCGTGGCGCGATCTTCTCGTCACCAATGCGGATGGACGACGACCGGCACGACCATTGTCGACAAAGCGCCGCGAAAGGTCACCGGGGGCGGTCGGCGACGATCACCGGCCCGGGCCGGGATGATCACCGGCCGGGCACGGGAATGCGCGGCACAGGGCCGCGAACGGATCAGGCGAGGGCGGCGACGCGCCGGCCCGGCGCGCGGAGCACCGCGGCGTTCTCGGTACCGAGCAGGTCGTCGAGCACGATCGCCTGGACGCAGCCGGCCACGGCGTTCCACACGCCGGCGGCGCCGTCGTGCAGGTCGAAGCCGCCGTCGAGGAAGGCCTGGACGGCCAGGAGCTGCGCCGCGGCCAGCGAACGGGTCCGCCCGGAGACGTGCGCGCCCCAGGACGCCTCGTGCATGGCGGTGGCCCAGGGGCGGTGCGCGGCGCGGCCCTCGTCGACGGCCACCCGCCAGCCCGCCCGGCCGGCGTCGTCCAGGTCACGGACGGCAGCGAGGAAGCCGGTCAGCTCCCCGGCGTCGGCCAGCCCCCAGCCGGTGGGCCCTGCGAGCCGCCCGCCGTCGAGGGCGCGGTCGAAGGCGACGGTCAGCTCGCGGCGCACCAGCGGCGGCAGCACGCCGGCGGCCCAGAAGCCGACGGCGGCGTCGGCCAGCACGTCGGCGGCCTGCTCCCACGTGCCGTCGTCGACCCGGCCCGCGAGCGGGTGCTCGTGGCCCAGGACGTCGTCGCGCAGCAACCGCTCCAGCGTCGGGGCGTCACCGATCGTGCCGAGCTCGAGCTGGCGCACCAGCAGGGCGGTGCGGTCACCGGCCCCCTCGGCGGCGTCGGCCGCGGTGCGCACGTGCGGCACGGCCGCCGCCATCTCCCGCGCCCGGCGGTTGCGGACCGCCCGCACCCCGCGCTGCTCGCGGTCCAGCCCGCGGGCGGGGTGGGCGCCGGCCAGGCGGATGAGCGCCGGCTCGTCGACCCCCAGGCCGGCGAGGAGGACCTCGGCGACCTGCCGGCCGGCGGGCAGCCGGACCAGGTCGAACCCGAGGGTGGCAGCACTCACCAGCGAGTAGGGCACGGCACGCCTCCAGGGCTCCGGGAACAGGGCAACCCATGCTGACTGCCCCGTCCCCGGAGCACCATGCCGCCGTCACCCGTTCGCCGGAGGCCCGTTCTGCCTACCGTGCGCGTCACGCCCTGCACTGTCAGCGATCGATCACGCTGAGTAGTGATTTGGTGGCGGAGGTCCGACGGCGGCGCGGATCAGTCTTCGTCGTCGTAGTCGTCGTCGGTGTCGTCGGTGTCGTCGTCCTCCTCGGACTCGCTCCCCAGCACGCTCGCGTCGCCGGCGTCGACGGTGACCTCGCGCACCGCGCCGTCCTGGGCGCGGACCTCGACCTCCCAGACGACGTAGCCGTCCTCGTCCTCCAGCTCGATCGCGACGACCTCGCCGCCCCCGACCGACGCCACGGCGGCGTCGACCGCCTCGTCCTCCGCCACGGTGGCCAGCTCCGCCAGCGCGGACTGCTCGGCGGCGTCGTCCTCGGGCAGGGCCGACTCGTCCACCGCCACGGTGCCCGGGCGGGTCCGCTCGTCCCCCTCCTCCCCGCCGACGGTGGCGACCGCCACCCCGCCGGCCACGGCCAGGACGGCGGCGGCGCTCGCGGTGACGACGGCGGTCCGCTTGGCGATGCGCATGAGTTCCTCCTCTACGGTCCGGCAGGGTGCCGGGCTCGTCGACGACGGTGCCCGCGCCGGATGAGGATCCGATGAGCCGGACCTGAGCTCACCTCTCATCGCCGGCCCGCCGGCCGGGCGGGCACCTGCCCGCGGGTGCCGCTCTCACCGTCCCCTCATCCCGTCGTGCCAGCCTGGGGTCATGCGGGTGCTGGTCGTCGAGGACCACGGCAACATGCGCGGCGTCCTCGTGCGTGGCCTGGCAGAGGCCGGGTACGCCGTGGACGCCGTCGCCGACGGGCCGGCCGGGCTCGCCCGCGCCTCCGCCGGCAGCTACGACGCGGTCGTGCTCGACGTGATGCTCCCGGGCATGGACGGCTTCGCCGTCTGCCGCGCCTTGCGGGACCGCCGGGTGTGGACGCCGGTGCTGATGCTCACCGCCCGGGACGCGGTCCCGGACCGCGTGCACGGGCTCGATGCCGGCGCCGACGACTACCTGGTCAAGCCGTTCGCCTTCACCGAGCTGCTCGGCCGGCTGCGCGCCCTGCACCGCCGCGGGGCGCCCCCGCGGCCGGCGGTGCTCGGTTGCGGGCCGCTCTCCCTGGACCCGGCGGCCCGGGTGGCGCGCTGCGACGGCCAGGTCGTGGAGCTCTCCCGCCGCGAGTTCACCCTGCTGGAGTTCCTGCTCCGCCACCCCGGGCACGTGCTCTCCCGGGCGCAGATCCTCGAGCACGTCTGGGGCCACGACTACGACGGGCAGTCCAACGTGGTCGACGTCTACGTGAAGTACCTGCGCGACAAGATCGACCGGCGCTTCGGCCTGGATCTGGTGCAGACCGTGCGGGGCTCCGGCTACCGGGTGGCCTGCGCGGATCCGGCGCCGTGAGCGTGGTCTCGCGGATGCCGATCAGCATGCGCCTGGCGGCGCTGTCGACGGCGTCGCTGGGCGCGTTGCTGGTCCTGGTCGGCGTCGTCGTGCACGTGCTTCTGGGCAACGCCCTGAGAGAGGGGGTCGACCAGCGGCTGGCCGACCTCGCGGCCGCCCTGCCGGACGACCTGGTCGGCCGCGTCGTCGACGAGGACGGGCTCGGGCTGGACCTCGCCGACCGCACGGTGCAGGTCGTCGACGGCGGCCGGGTCGTGGGATCGGCCGGCGACGACGTACCGCGGGCACCCCTGCTCGGGGCCGGCGACCTGGCCCGGGCCCGGGACGACGTCGTCCTGCGGACCGTGACCGCGGACGGGGAGGACCTGCGCGCCCTCGCCGTCCCGTACGGCGACGCGGTCGCCGTCGTGGCGACCGAGCTCGAGGAGGTGTCCGACGCGCAGGAGGCGTTCGTCGCCGGTTTCGTGCCGGCCGCGGCCCTGGCCACCGTTCTCGCCGGGTTCCTCGGCTACGGCATCGCCCGACGGGGGCTCGCGCCGGTCCGGCGGGCGACCGACGAAGCCCTGGCGATCAGCGCCGCCGACCTCTCGCGCCGGTTGTCCCCGCCTGCGCGCCCCGACGAGGTGGGCCGCCTCGTGCACACGCTCAACAGGATGCTCGACCGGCTGGCCGCCGCCGTCGCCCGGGAGCGGGCGTTCACCGCCGACTCCAGCCACGAGCTCCGGACGCCGCTGGCGATCCTCACGGCGGAGGTCGAGCTGGCCCGCGACAGGACCGCTGACGAGCCGGTGCGCCGGGGTCTGGACACGGCGCTCGCCGAGGCCGGCCGGCTCTCGGGCCTGGTCGACGACCTGCTGGTGCTGGCGCGCGCCGACGCCGGCCACCTGCAGGCGTCCGGGCCGTTGGACCTCGACGAGCTCGTCGACCGGGTGGTCGCCCGGTTCGCCACGCTCGCGGCGAGGCAGGGGGTGCAGCTGCGGGCCACCGGGGCCGCCGTCGTCCGCGGCGATGCGGCGGGGGTGGAGCGGGCGGTGGCCAACCTCGTCGACAACGCGCTGCGGCACACGCCCGAGGGCGGCGCCGTGACCGTCGAGGTGCGCGCCACCGGCGCGGAGAGCGCGGAGATCGCCGTCCGGGACACCGGGCCGGGCGTGCCGCCCGACCGGCTGCCATCCCTGTTCGACCGGTTCAGCCGGATGGACGACGCCCGGCACGAGCGGGGTGGCGCGGGGCTCGGGCTGGCGATCGTCGCCGCTGTCGCAGCGGCGCACAGCGGCGGTGTCAGCGCGCGGAACGGTCCCGACGGCGGCCTGACCGTCGCCGTCCGGCTCGGTGCGGCGGACGGTCCTGCCCGGCGGCCGGGGCGGAACCGGGAACCCTGACGACCGACGTGGCTCGGCCCCTGGTCGGGCAGCTGCTCCGGGGAGCCGCCCGACCAGGGGCCGAGGATGCCGGTCGCGGTGCCGTCCGGCGGATGAGGTGCGCTACGCGCTGAGCGCCTTCTGGACGTCGAGCGCCAGCAGCAGCTTCCCGTCCAGCTTGTAGGCGCCGCGGATCAGCTCACGGGCCTGGCCCTCCAGCGTGTCCGGCGGCGCCTCGAAGTCGCCGGCGTCGACGTCGACCACGTCGGCGATGGAGTCGACCAGCATGCTCACGGCCTCACCGTGCAGCCGGACGACGATGACGACGGGGTCGGTGCCCTCGGGGCGGGCGGGCCGGCCGAGCCGCTCGCGCAGCTCGATGGCGGTGACCACCTGGCCGCGGAGGTTGATCAGGCCGGCGACGGCGGTCGGGGCGAGCGGCACGCGGGTGAGCTGCTGGCTGCGCAGCACCTCCTGCACGTGCTCGACCTCGATGCCGTAGAGGTCGCCGTCCAGCCGGAAGGTGGCCAGCTGGCCGCTGGTCGCGGGGGCGAGCGAGCGGGTCGGAGCGGTCACGTCAGACCTCCAGCAGGGAGTCGGGGACGCCGGCCGGCGTCGAGGAAGAAGCGGGAGCCGAGTAGAAGGCCGGGTCGGCGGCGAGGATCGCGGCCCGGACGTCGAGCAGCTCGGTCACCTTGTCGCCGAGGACGGCGGAGCCGAGCAGGCCCATGTCGTCGATGTCGCTGCGCACCGCGGCCTCGCCGTCGACGATGTCGAGGATCTCCTCGACGACGATCGCGACGCTGCGGCCGTGGTCCGAGTAGACGATGACCTCGAGCACCTCGCGCTCGGTCTCGCCGTAGGCGCCCAGGTGCCGGTCGAGGCGCACCATCGGCAGGATCGCGCCGCGGTACTGCACGACCTCCCGGTTGCCGACCTTCTCGACCGACTCGGTGCGCACCTGCTCCAGTCGGGTGACGGTGTCCAGCGGGATGGCGACCCGGCGGCCACCGCCGATGGCGGCGAGAAGCATGCGCTGGCGGTCGGTCTCGGCCGACACCGTCTGCAGCGAGCCGGCGCGCGCCTCCTGCCGGTCGGTCGTCTCGGTGCGCAGGGCGCGGCGGGCGAGCGCCTGCACGTCGAGGATCAGCGCGACGGTGCCGTCGCCCAGGACGGTGGCACCCGAGTAGAGGCCGATCGCCTTGAGCTGGCCGCCGACCGCCTTGACGACGATCTCCTCGGTGTTGATGACCCGGTCGACCACGAGGCCGAAGCGCCGGCCCTCCGACCGCAGGACGGCGATGACGACGTGGCCGTCGTGCCGCTCGGAGGTCAGCCCCAGGACGTCGGTGAGCCGGACCAGCGGGAGCAGCTCGCCGCGCAGGCGGTAGACCTGCGCCCCACCGACCTCCTCGACGGCGTTGGCGGCCTTCTCGGCGTCGAGGCTGACCAGCTCCTGCAGGCTGATCTGCGGGATCGCGTACCGGTCGGAGGCGCACTCGACGGTCAGCGCCGGGACGATCGCCAGGGTCAGCGGGATGCGCAGGCGGCAGACGGTGCCCACACCGGGGTCGGACTCGACCTCGATGGTGCCGCCGATCGACTCGATGTTGGTCTTGACGACGTCCATCCCGACACCGCGGCCGGAGACGTTGGTAACGGCGGCGGCGGTGGAGAAGCCGGGCAGGAAGATCAGCTGGAGGACGTCGGCCGGGCTCATCCGGTTCAGCGCCTCCTGCGTGAGCAGGCCCCGCTGCACGGCCTTGGCGCCGAGCTTGGCCGGGTCGATGCCGGCGCCGTCATCGGCGACCTCGACCACCACCTGGCCGCTCTCGTGGCGGGCGCGCAGGGTCAGCACGCCCTCGGCGGGCTTGCCGGCCTTCTTCCGGGCCTCCGGGGCCTCGATGCCGTGGTCGACGGAGTTGCGGACCAGGTGGGTCAGCGGGTCCTTGACCGCCTCGAGCAGGGTCTTGTCGAGCTCGGTGTCGCGACCCTCCATCTCCAGGCGGATCGACTTCTTCAGCTGCAGGCCGAGGTCGCGGACGACGCGCGGCAGCTTGGACCAGATGTGGTCGATCGGCTGCATGCGCGTCTTCATGACGCCCTCCTGCAGCTCGCTGGCGATGAGGTTGAGCCGCTGCGAGGCACGGATCAGGTCGGTGTCGGTCTGGCGGGCGACGTTCTGCACGATCTGGTTGCGGGTGAGCACCAGCTCACCGACCAGGAGCATCAGCTCGTCGAGCAGGTCGACGTCCACGCGGATCGTGCTGTCGGCGACCGCGCGGCGGGCCTGCCCGCCGGCGGCGTCGGAGGCGGGGACGCCGTCCCCCTCGGGGTGGTCGGCGACGGCGGGCTCGGGCACCGGGTGCTCCTCGGCGACGGGGGCCGGCGCGACCGGCTCCTCGGGCAGGTCGGCCCGCAGGTCCTCCTGCGGGGTCTCGGGCAGCTCCTCGACGGCGGGAGCGGGGACGGCCGCGGCGCGCGGCGCGCGCTTGGCGGGGGCCCGCTTCGCGGGGGCCTTCTTCGCCGGGGCCTTCTCGGCGGGGGCCTGCTGGGCCGCGGGTGCCTCCACGGCGGTCTCCGCCGCGGCGGGGGCCTCGGCCGCGGGCGCCGGGCCGTCCTCCATGGCGACGCTGATGTCGGCGACGACGGCGGAGACGTCGACCGACCCCTCGCCGCCCGTGGCCTCGATGGAGGTGAGCAGGGAGCGGACCGTGTCCACCATCTGCAGCAGCACGCTGGTGCGCTGCGGGGTCAAGGCGAGCTCGCCGTCCCGCAGGCGGGACAGCATGTTCTCCCCGACGTGGGTGACCTCCTCCAGGCGGTTGAACGCCAGGAAGCCGCTGGTGCCCTTGATGGTGTGGATGGTCCGGAAGATGCTGGACAGCCGCTCGCGGGAGTCGGGCTCCTGCTCGAGCGCGACCAGGTCGGTGTCGAGCTGGTCGAGGTTCTCGTGGCTCTCCACGAGGAACTCCTCGACGATGTCGTCCAGACCGTCCACTGCTGCCTTCTCTCTCGTCGCGACGGGGCACGGGTGGCCCCGCTGGGTGTTCGGCGCGGGAGCCGGCGAACTGAAGCCGAGTCCGCCGACGGCGCCTCTCCCGGTGTTATCGGCAGCTCGCGTCGGCAACGTGGCGGACGGTTCGTCTTCCCCCACCAGCCCCCGCTCCGACTGGTGCATGGAGTTGCACGGCGAGCATGCTTCGGGGCATGCGGACGACCCTCGACCTGGATGACGACGTCCTCCGCCGCGCCGAGGAGGTGGCCGCCCGGTCGGGGCGGATTCTGATCTCCATCATCGAGGATGCGCTGCGCGAGGCGTTGTCCCGCAACGAGCAGACGGCTGTGGAGCCCCATCGGCTGCGACCCTTCAACGGGTCCGGTCTCCAGGCCGGGATCGACCTCGGCGACTCCGCGAGCCTGTTTCGCTCGATGGACCAGAGGTGATCCTCCGCCACCGGGGCATCTTCACCGAGCTGTGCCGCGGCGCCACAGCTGCGGGCAGCGAGTGGATCACCACCGACCGGGGCTTCGCCCGCTTCCCGGTCCTGCGGTGGGGGCATCCGCTCCAGCAGCCCTGACTTCTTCAGGCGCGGCCTCCACCGAGCTGGCGCGACCTCTCTGGAAGACGGCGCCGTCGGCGCGGCACGACCCCGTCCGCACCGAAGAGGCGGACCATCGGGCGATGGTTCACCTCAAGGCGTTGCCGGGAGGAAGATCATGTCCCTCCTGGTGCGAACGCCCCCTCCCGCACAGTGCGCACCAGGCGCAGTTCGGCAGCGTGACGGTCACCCAGCTCGAAGGCAAGACGGCCACCGCTCTCCTGGACCGCGTCGGGCCGTTGGGGCACGAGGAGGTCGGGCAGCTGATCGTCGACCTCGACATCGCTCGCGACGCCATGGAGGACGGCTGACCTCCTCGGCACGCGGCTGCGCTCGGGACACCGACGGCCTCACCGCGCCGCTGCATGTGTGGCTGCCCGCCGCGCCGAGGCCGACCGACGCACGCCGACGACGCTGGTCCAGCTCGGGGCGGCACGCGGCCAGGGAGCCGCCGGAGCGCTCTCACCGCTCAGGCCGGTCAACCGCCTGGGGAGGACGGCACAGCAGCCGCGCCTGGAGGACGTGCGCCTCCTCCAACGCGCAACCCCGGACGCAGTCGATCTCCGTCAAGGTCGAGCCCTCCCATCCGGCGGCTGCCCGATCCCCACAGCTCGGGCACGTCTCCCAGGTGATCCGCTCCGCCATCCGAACAGCCGCCTCCTCGACCTCGCGGGACTCCGTTCCCGAGCGCCGCGCCGAGGAAACGGCAGGATGTCCACAGCCCCCCTGTGCCCCCGGGGATCACAGCTGCTGCCGTCACGAGCTGGCCGCGACAGCCCGCCTCAACCGAGCAGCGGGATGACCTCCGGCGCTGCCGGCACGTTCGGCGGGACCCGGTTGGGCCCGGCCTCGGATGGCCGCAGCTGGGCATGCGCCGATGCCGCACCCGTGCCCCGTCCGCGGCAAGCGGGGACGGGGCACGGGCGGAGAGCGGGATCGGTCAGAAGCGGAAGCGGCCGACCAGCTCCTGCAGCTCGGTGGACATCTTGGACAGCTCCCCGGCCGCCTGGGCGGTGTTGTTCGCCCCGCTGGTGGTCTCCTGGGCGGCCTGGGCGACCCCGGTGACGTTGCGGGCGATCTCGGTGGCGCCGGCGGCCGCCTCGCTCACGTTGCGAGCCATCTCGTTGGTGGTGGCGGTCTGCTCCTCCACCGCCGAGGCGATGGTCGTCTGACGGTCGGATATCTGCGCGACGATCGTGCTGATCTCCTCGATCGCCGCCACGGCGGCGCCGGTGTCACCCTGGATCGCCTGCACCCGGCGGGCGATGTCCTCGGTGGCCCTCGCCGTCTCCTGCGCGAGCTCCTTGACCTCGTTGGCCACGACCGCGAAGCCCTTGCCCGCCTCACCTGCCCGCGCAGCCTCGATCGTGGCGTTCAGCGCGAGCAGGTTGGTCTGCTCGGCGATGGAGGTGATCACCTTCACCACGTTGCCGATCTCGGCACTGGACTCGCCCAGCTTGCTCACCGTCGCGCTCGTGGTCTCGACGGCGCTCACCGCCTTGGCCGCCACCTGGCTGGCCGCCGCGGCGTTCGACGCGATCTCGCGGATGGAGGCGCCCATCTCCTCGGTGCCGGCGGCGACGGTCTGCACGTTGCTCGACACCTGCTCGGCAGCCGCCGACACGGTGCCGGCTTGGGTCGCCGACTCCTCGGCGTTGGACGACATCTGGCCCGAGGTGGCCGAGAGCTCCTCCGAGGCAGCCGCGAGGGTCTGCGCGCTGCCGCCGATGGCGCGCATGGCCTCGGCCATGTTCCCGATGGCAGTGTTCAGCGCCGTGGCCATCTGCCCCACCTCGTCGCGGGTGTCGGCGTCCAGACGCTGGTCGAGCCGCCCCTCGGCCACGCCCCGCAGCACCACGACGGCGCGGTCCAGCGGGCGGGCGATCACCCGGCCCAGCAGCACCGCGAGCCCGATTCCCAGCAGGACCGCGACGGCGATGACGGTGCTGATCAGCGCGACCGCAGAGCCGTAGGAATCCTCCGCCTCGACGAGGCTCTGCGCGGCCTCCTGGGCTTCCAGCTCCACCAGCTCGTCGGTGATCTCGGCGACGCGGTCCGAAGGCGGGGAGGCCTTGGCCAGCCGGGTGGCCACGAAGGTCGTGATGTCCTTGGCCCGGGCCAGGGGGATCAGCTCGGCGTCGCGCACCTGCATGTAGACGGCAAGCTTGTCCTCGAGCTCGGCCACCAGGGCGACCTGCGGGCCGGTCAGGCCGTCCTTGTAGGACACCAGCATCTCCTCGATACCGGCGTCCAGCTCGGCGATGCGCTGCTCGAGCTCGGCGATGCGCGCCGGGTTCTCGGCCACGGCCAGGTCGGTGACCCGGTAGCGCAGGGTCTGGAAGCGAGCCTCCAGCTTGCCCAGCTGCTGGGTGGCGGAGACCCGGTCGGTGACGAGCACCTCCAGGCGGTGCTCGGCCGCGCTCAGCTCCTTGAGCCCGAGCAGGCCGACGCCGACGGTGGTGAGCACCACCAGCAGGAAGCCGACGAGCAGCTTGCGCGCCGTCCTGAGGTCGCGGAAGAAGCCGAGCGGGCTCCTACGTCGCGGCGCGGGGTCCGTGAGCGCGTTCTGTGCCATGGGTCCATCCGTTCGGATCGAAGCGTGTCGCCGGAGTGGGACCAGCCCCAAGCCGGATGGGCCGCTCCGGCAGCGATTCCCTCCGTCGGACGAGGCAGTACCGGTAGCGCTCGCAGAGTGTTGGGCACGGCCGGATGTCGCACGGCACGCCTGTGGACTCGTGGTCGTGATCGTTACGCACGCGACGGTGACCAGCCGGTCCACCATCGACATGCCGACGTCCGGAGTCCGTCGATGACCCCCACGGCTTGCCGCGCGTCCGGAACTGCCGCTCGCACGGTGGGTGCTGCGCGGACTTCCCGCCTTCGTGTCGACAGGACCGGGTCGATGACCGCGACGCCCCCAGCCGGTCATCCCGCGACACGGGCCGACACGCCTCACCTCGGCTCAACCGGCCAAGGACACCGCCGTGGCCGTGGCAGCGGCTCGTGCGGTGGTGTCCTGGTGGAGCTGCGCGGCGTCGGCCGGGCGGCCGTAGAGGTAGCCCTGGGCGTGCGCGCACCCGAGTGCGTGGAGGACCTGCGCCTGGTGTGCGTGCTCGACCCCCTCGGCGATCACGTCGAGGCCGAAGGCTCGGGCCAGTGCGAGCACCGCCTGCACCACGGGTGCGGCGTCGTCGGGCCGGCGGATCTGCGAGACGAAGGACCGGTCGATCTTGAGGATGTCGACCGGCAGCCGGGTCAGGCTGGAGTACCCCGTGCCGAAGTCGTCGACCGCGATGGCGACCCCCAGGCTTCGCAGCCGGCGCAGGGTGCCGAGGGCGGCGTCCGACTCCCCGGCCAGCGACGACTCGGTCACCTCGAGCACCAGCGCGGACGGCGGCAGGCCGACCTGCTCGAGCAGCGCGGCCACGCGGTCGGCGTAGGCCGGGTCGACCAGCTCGTCGCCGCTGACGTTGACGGCGACCGTGGCCGGGCCGCCGGAGACCCGCCAGCGGAGGGCCTGGCGGCACGCCTCGGCGAGGACGAAGAAGTCGATCTCGGCCATGAGCTCGGAGCCCTCCAGCAACGGGAGGTACTCCGCCGGAGGGATCATCCCCCGCTGCGGGTGCTGCCAGCGCAGCAACGCCTCGGCGCCCACCGCCCTGCCCTCGGACAGGGTCACGACGGGCTGGTAGTGCACGACCAGTTCCCCTTCGGACAGGGCGCGCCGCACCTCACCGCGGAGAGCGCTGGTGGACTCGTGGAGGGCGATGCGGTTGCGACCGGCGCGCTTGGCCTCGTAGAGGGCGTGGTCCGCATCAGGGAGCATGCTGGACGGGGACTCCGGTTCCCACTGCGCCACGCCCACGGACACGGTGTGCGGCGCCGGGGTCGCCGCGCGGAGGCGCTGCAGCACGGACACGGCGGCCGGCAGCCGGAGGCCCGGGAGGAGGACGACGAACTCGTCGCCACCGAGCCGCGCCAGGGTCGCCGTCCGTGGCAGTGCTGGCCGCCACTCCGCGGCCAGGTCGACCAGCAGCTGGTCGCCGCCGCGGCGCCCGGCGCGGTCGTTGACGTCCTTGAAGTGGTCGACGTCGACGACGGCGAGGCTGACCGGCCGGCCCGACTGCCCCGCGGCGGTGACGGTCTCGTCGACCACCCGGTCCAGGCCCCGGCGGTTGACCAACCCGGTGAGGGGATCGGTCTCCGCGGCACCGGCTGCACGGACCAGCCAGCCGACCACGGCGGCGGTGGCGACGGCCAGCCCACCCACCACGACGGCGACCGAAGCACCCGGCCCACCCGGTAGGCCGAGGGCGAGCGCACAGCACGCGACGGCGGCCACCAGGTGCAGCAGCGCGGCGGGCCAGGCGAAGAAGAAGGCGCTGTCGACGGCGATCAGCACGATGAGGCAGGCCAGCGCCGTCGCAACCGTGGGGGAGTCGGCGAGGGCCACACCAGCGCTGATCAGACCGGTGCCGGCGGCCACGAAGACGTGCGTGACCCAAGCGGGCGGTCGGGCGCCCAGCACCGCGGACACCACGCCGAAGCAGATGGCCATCACCGCGAGCACCCTGATGGCCATCTCGGCGCCGAAGCCGGTCGGGTCGATCAGCGTGGCCGCCGTGACCACTGCGCCCCCGGCGAGGAACAGCCCGCCTGTCGTCACGGCCACCACCCGAGGAGTCGCGACGACCGGCCGGGCCGCCGAGAGGAGCCGGCGGAGGAAGGAGGGAGCATGCACGCGGAGGCGTTGCGGGAGGGGCGTGGCCAGCACATCGATCACGCACAACCCATCGGTTCCGCGGAGGGTGCGCCGAACCTGTGCCAGTCACCGCTTCACTCCTGCGGGGTGGCTGCTCCGTGCCGTGTCGCCCTGGGCCGGAGGACCACGAGGACGCCCCGCAGGGCGGCTCAGGAAGCGGCGGGCAGATCCATCCCCCGCCGGCGATCCGTGGATCGCCCGAGCTCCACTAGGCTTGGGAATTCGGTGTGCACCTCCGTCGGGCGGCCTAGGAAAAATCCCTGCCCCTTGGCCACGCCCAGCTCGGTGAGGACCGCCACCTGCTCCGGGGTCTCGATCCCTTCAGCGGTCAGAGTCGCGCCGATCTCACGGGCGAACAGCGCGACCGCGGTCACCAGACTGCGCTGCGCCGGGTCGGTGTTCAGCGCGGAGATGAGCGAGCGGTCCAGCTTGACGATGTCTGGGCGGAGCTGCAGCACGTGCGACAACGATGAGTAACCCGCGCCCGTGTCGTCGACGGCCAGCCGCATGCCGCGCGCACGCAGCGGCGCCAGGACATCGTGCAGCCGCACGTAGCAGTCGATCTGCGTCCGCTCGGTGATCTCCAGGACGATGCGGTCCAACTGTGGCTGCTCCGTGAGCAGCCGCGGCAGCTCGGCGTCGTGCAACAGCGACGGGGAGGCGTTCACCGCCAGCGCGACCCCGTGCGGCAGATCGGCTACCAGGGGAAGGGCAGCTTGCAGGGCGAGCAGCTCCAGGGCCCTGCCCAGGCCCACGCTCTCGGCCCGCCGGAACATCTCGTCCGGCGTCCGTTCGGCGAAGCGGGCCAGCGCCTCGGCGCTGACCACCCGCCCGGTCCGCAGCTCCACTATCGGCTGCAACGCGATCGCCACCCGCCGGCGCGCCAGAATCTCCTCCACGTCCCACCGGACGGCGGCGCGAGCCCGCAGCGCCGTCCGGGTCAGCGGAACCGGGCGGTTGCTGCCGCGCAGGGCGACGAGCCCGCCCCGGGCATCACGGATGCACGTCCCACTCCCCTGCAGGACGACGTCCGTCCCGTCGCCGCGCCGCCACTCCGCCTCCAGGTCCCGCCATCCCGTGGCGGCGAGACCGCTACGGGCAACGGCTTGGACCCGGGACCGCTCGTGCGGGGCGAGCAGGTCGAACAGTGACCGGCCGACGACGTCTCGCGGCGACCGTCCGAGGACGTCCTGCACACGCTCGTTCGTGGCGGTGACGACCAGGTCGTCGTTGGCCTCCCACACCCATTCGGAGGAGCCGGCGGCGAGCGCGTCGAGGGCCTGGCGGTCCTCGTGCCGCCGTCGTCGGAACCAGCCCAGCTGGTGCACGGCCAATGCCAGCATGGCTCCCATCACCGGCAGCCACGAGAGTGCTACGACACCGCTCACGGCCTCGAAGTCGCGCGCCCCGTCGAGGAACTCCCGGGCGTCAGAGCCGCGCCGCAGCGCGCCGAAGGCGATCTCCACCACTGCGGCTGCGATGAACAGCCGGAGGAAGAGCCGCTTCCGGTGATCCGCGCGAGCACTCGCGTTGACATCGTCGGCCATCACCCGCCCCGCCCGGTGGGGACGCCACATGCGCATGCAGAGCACCATGACTTACAACTGTGTTGTCCGTCACCCATCTGCAGGAGTGTTGTAACTGTCCGCACGCAAGCAATTGCCTAGGGCATTCGGGTCGCCGTGCCTCACCTTCTTTGAACCACCCGCTGGCTGACCGTGCCTCGAATGGGTGACGTCGGGTGCGGCGGCCGCAAGAGCGCGCGAGACGGTGCCGTTCCGTACGAAATGAGCACCGCCAAGGCACTGGCTGCGGTCCAGTCGATAGCGTCCTGCGTCGATGAAGAGGCAGCGCTTGAGCAGACGATCCGAGCCGTCGCCGCCCTGGTCCTCGATGTCAAGGTGACGGGTCACCTGACCGGACCGGATGGTACAACCTCCTGCACCGCGTCTGCGGCGTCCGGAGGAGGAGCGCCAAAACCCGCGGAGGCCGCCACGCCCGCACGCGCGTCCGGGGTGACAGCTCCGCGCCTGGCGGTGCCCGTCACCGCCGGCGGTGACGTCGTCGGCGCCTTGGTCCTCCAGCGCTCAGCAGCTGGCCGGGCTTTCACCCCAGCCGAGTCGGACGTCACCGCCGCGCTCGCCCAGCAGGCCGGGCTGGCCATCGAACGGCTCCGCAGCCGTGCGACGACCGAGCTGCTGCTGGCCGGCCTGCACCTCACCGACGAGCGGCGCACGGACGACGTGCCGGCCGCAGCGGACCCGCCCGTCACGGTGCGCCGGCTGCTCGGCACCGCCCGCACCGTCCTGGGCATGGAGCTGGCGTTCCTCTCGCGGATCAGCGGGGGTGAGCAGCAGTTCGCGCTCGTCGAAGCGGATGGCACCGCCCCGCGGTTGGCCGAAGGCCTCACCGTTCCCACGACGGACGGCTACTGCGAACTGATGCTCAGCGGCGCGGTCCCCGCCTCGGTCCCCGACGTGCCGGCCCATCCCGTGCTGGGCGCCATGCCTGTCACGGAGGCGATCGGTGCCGGCGCCTACTGCGGCGTCCCCGTCCGCCTGCCGGACGGCGCCCTGTACGGCACGCTCTGCGGGCTGAGCAGTGCTCCTACCGAACCTCCGACGCCCGCGCAGCTCGATGCGCTCCGCATCGTCGCGGGGCTGATCGGGCAGGGCCTGGCTGATCACCATGAGCAGGTCCGGACCCGCAGCCAGGCCCGCGCCGAGCTCGATGCTGTCGTCCACGGCGGTGGCCGCACCGTCGCCCTGCAACCGATCGTCACGCTCGCCGACGCACGCACCGTCGGGTACGAGGCCCTCTCCCGCTTCGCCCGGCCGGATGGCTCCGCGGTCTCCCCCTTGGAGATCTTCGCCGAGGCGGCCAGGCTGGGGCGGACCCCTGACGTCGAGCTGACCGCCGCGCGCAGCGCAGTCGAGCTGCTGCCGGCCCTGCCGCCCGGCATCTACCTGTCGATCAATTTTGCGCCGGACACGGTGCTGGATCCGCGCACTGCGGAACTGCTCGGTGGCAGCTCTCTCGACCGCCTGGTCATCGAGCTCACCGAACACGAGGCGATCTCCGACTACGGCGCCGTCCGGGAAGCGCTGGCCCCGCTTCGGTCCGGTGGCCTGCGCCTGGCCATCGACGACACCGGGGCCGGTTTCGCGAGCCTGACCCACCTGACGCAGCTGGCACCGGACATCATCAAGCTGGACGTCGCCTTCGTCCGGCACGTCAAGGACGACCCGGCCTGCCGCGCCGCGGCACGGGCGGTCGCGACCTACGCCGCCGAGGTCGGCGCCACCCTCGTGGCGGAAGGCATCGAGACCGCGGCACAGGCGGCCATCCTGCGCGAGCTCGGTGCCGAGCACGGCCAGGGGTACTACTTCGGGCGGCCCAAGCCGGCCAGCCCTACCCGCGAGCGCGCCGCCGGAGCTTCCCCCGGTCGCTGAGGCAGCCCGCGCGTTTACATCCGCGGTCGCGGCTCCTGGAGGGGCTCGGGGGACGCCCCTCGTCCCGACACCGTACGCCCACGCGGACGCGGACCCCCAACCGAGCACAAGGCGTGGCTCTGGGAATATGACCGAGTGGGCTAGGAGGTCCGAGGTTCGGTTCAACGAGTCGGACTCGGGCCGGAACGCTCCCAGTTGTCGCCCCTGTTTGGGACACTCCCGCCATGCGCAACGGGGAGCCGGACAGTGGGCCAGCGGACGAGGACGGCACCGAGGACGAGTTCGCCCTCGAGGAACCCAGCTACCTCGACGACGTCGAGGGCCTAGAGCTAACTGGCGAGGAGGGTGGCGAGAACGCCAGGGAAGGCAGCTCCGATCCGTTTTTCGTCTCCAAGCAGGCCGCCGCAGTCTTCAAGCACAAGCTGTTGGCGAGCTACTTCCCGAAGTTCGCAGGCAAGGCTGGTTCTAACGAGTCGGATCAGCGCCTGGTTTACGTGGACACCCACGCTGGTCGAGGGGTCTACGACGATGGCACGGACGGCAGCCCACTCCTCATCGCGCGGACCGCCAAGGACATGCGCGAGGCTCGACGCATCGACTGCCTCTTTGTAGAGCGAGGGCGCTCCAACTTCCGACGATTGGACCGGGTGCTCAACGAGCAGATAGGCGAGTCGATCGCATTGAACCGCCCCGGGATTGATGGAGGCACTGAAGCCACGGAAGGGTGGAGCAGTGCCAGCACCGAAGAAGTACCCAGACGAACTGCGTGAGCGGGCCGTG
>NZ_SSXA01000075.1 GCF_021698975.1 Blastococcus sp. KM273128
AGGAGGTGACCGGCCAGCCGACGATCCCGGCGCTCAGCGCCTGACCAGACATGAAGATCACGCGGTAGCCGTCACACACCACGCCAGCGGGCTTGACCGTTCGGTGCCGGGCTGCTGGGGGTGACGTTCGGGTCGGGAGCCGTGTCATGAGGGCGTGTGACGATCCGGTGGTCGGTCAGCTGGACGAGCGGAGGAAGCGGTGGCCAGAACGGTGAGTCGGCAGGCGGCGGCGCTGACGAAGGCGCGGGAGCGACGCCGGGCGCTGGACGCCGCCCGCGATGAACACGACCGTCGGGTCGAGGAGGCGACGGCCGAGGCGCTCGTGGCCCTGGAGGCGCGAAGCGAGGCGGAGCAGGCCTTGGCGGTGGCGACGGCGGCGCTCGGCGAGACGCTGCGCACGCTGCTCGCCGAGGACGTGCCGGCCGAGCGGGCGGCCGCGCTACTGGAGCTGGACATCGCCGAGGTGCGGCGGCTTACGAAGATGACCGAACGACCAGCGGCCACTCAGGCGGGAGCGGCGGCGACGGGAGCCTCCGCGAGCTCTAGGTCGAGGGAGGTCGGGGGAGGCAGAAGTGCTTCATGCGATGAGTCGACCTTCAGGCACTGACCGTAGATAGGTGGAACCTGGGGCTGTTGTGTACCGGATGCCGGCGCGCCACTCGCCCGTTGGCCAGCGAACCCATTCGAACTGGGAGGCGGGGTACCACCGGCCGTCATCGTGCAGCACATGCACCGTTCGGGGCGGGTCGAAAGTGCGCCGGTCGGCGTTCGGGTCAAGCACGTCTGCTTCATCGGCAGCAGGGTGCGCTGTCATGCGCGTCGGGCGAGATTGCGTCAGGGGTTGAGCCCTTTCGCGCGTTTCGTCGACACGACGTCCCGCTCGACCGGCTTGCCGGGCGGCCCGGTGGCTCAGGCGAGCGCGGCCGCGGCGGGGGTCCGACCCCCCGGGGCGCCGGTGGCGCTGAGTACGGCGGCCAGGTTGTCGAGGGCGCCGGGGACGAGGGCGTAGTAGGCCCACACGCCGCGCTTCTCCCGGGTCAGCAGGCCGGCGTCGACGAGCACCTTGCAGTGGTGGGAGACCGTCGGCTGAGTCAGGCCGAGGGGCCCGGTGAGGTCGCAGACGCAGGCTTCGCCGGTGCTGCTGCCGGCGATCAGTGACAGCAGCCGCAGTCGAGCGGGGTCGGCCAGTGCCTTGAGCGTCTGGGCGAGAGCTGCGGCCGCGTCGGCATCCAGGCCGCCGGTCATGGGGGCCGGAGCGCAGGCGGCAGCGTCGGTCGGCTGGTCCAGCACGGTCAGAGCCGTCCGAGTTCGACTGCTGTTCACCTGGCCAGTGTGCCTGGGAGATTGACGCCTGTCGATGCCTCGTGCAAAGTCATCGACGGTGGTCGATGCCTGCTACCCCACGGCGCGGTCGTCGCCCGGGACCCGCACCGAACAAGAGAGGCTCGCCGAGTTCATGAGTGACACCGTCGCGGAGACCCCGCGGCCGATGACCGACCTCGAGACGCCGGTGATGGCCCGGCTGTCGACCCTGGACCGGCTCCTGCCGGTCTGGATCGTCGCCGCGATGGCGCTCGGCCTCGCCCTGGGCCGCTGGGTCCCCGGCGTGGACGACGCCCTGTCGGCGGTCGAGCTCGGCAACGTCAGTTTGCCGATCGCGATCGGCCTGCTGTTGATGATGTACCCGGTGCTGGCCAAGGTTCGGTACTCCGAGCTCGACCGCGTCACCGGTGACCGGAAGCTTCTCGGGGCGAGCCTGGTGCTCAACTGGGTGCTCGGGCCGGCGCTGATGTTCGCTTTGGCCTGGCTGCTGCTGCCCGACCTGCCGGAGTACCGGACTGGCCTGATCATCGTCGGCCTGGCCCGCTGCATCGCGATGGTGCTGATCTGGAACGACCTCTCCTGCGGTGATCGGGAAGCCGCCGCGGTGCTGGTCGCCATCAACTCGGTCTTCCAGATCTTCGCCTTCGCCGCGCTGGGGTGGTTCTACCTCCAGGTGCTGCCCGGCTGGCTGGGCCTGGAGACGACGTCGGCGGAGTTCAGCTTCTGGGCCATCGTCGTGTCGGTGCTCGTCTTCCTCGGCATCCCGCTGGTCGCCGGCTTCCTCACCCGCACGATCGGGGAGCGACGCCGCGGCCGGGACTGGTACGAGGGCACGTTCCTGCCCCGCATCGGGCCCGTGGCGCTCTACGGGCTGCTGTTCACGATCGTCATGCTCTTCGCGCTGCAGGGCGACGCCATCACGTCCAACCCCTGGGACGTCGCCCGCATCGCGCTACCGCTGCTGGCGTACTTCGCGCTCATGTTCGGCGGCTCGTTCCTGCTCGGCATGCGGCTGCGGCTGGGCTACGCGAAGACCGCGACGCTGGCGTTCACCGCGGCCGGGAACAACTTCGAGCTCGCCATCGCCGTCGCCATCGGCACCTTCGGCGTCACCAGCGGGCAGGCGCTGGCCGGGGTCGTCGGGCCGCTCATCGAGGTCCCTGTCCTCGTCGCTCTGGTCTACGTGTCGCTGTGGGCGGCACGGCGCTGGTTCCCCGGCGACCCCACCGTTCCCTCCACTGTTCGGAGTTCGCGATGACGACGGAGAAGTCCCTGCCGGGCCTGCTCACTCCGGAGGCCGCCCTGCACCGGTTGGCCGATGACCTGGCCGCCCGCTTCACCGGCGTGTTCGCCCGGGAGACCGTCGACCGGTACGTGTTCGAGTCCTACACCGCCCTGCGCCGCACGGCGAAGGTCACCACGCATCTGCCGGCGCTCACCTCCCGGTTCGCCACCGAGCGGCTCACTGCACTGGCCCAGGCCAAGGGCGCCATCACCACCGGCGTGCCCGAGGTGCTTTTCGTCTGCGTGCACAACCCCGGCCGGTCCCAGATGGCCGCCGGTCTGCTGAGCGCGCACGCGGCCGGGCGGGTGCACGTCCGCTCGGCCGGCTCCCTGCCTGCTGCCCAGATCGACGACGCGGTGACCAAGGCGATGGCCGAGGTCGGTGTCGACCTCGGCGCGGAGTTCCCCAAGCCGCTGACCGACGATGTCGTGCAGGCCGCCGACGTGGTCATCACGATGGGCTGCGGCGACGCGTGCCCGGTGTACCCGGGCAAGCGGTACCTGGACTGGGCCGTCCGTGACCCCGCCGGGCTGAGCATCGGTGAGGTCCGCGCCATCCGCGGCGACATCGACACCCAGGTCCGTGCCCTGCTGGCCGAGCTCGTTCCGTCCGCCTCCCTCAGCTGAATAGGGGTTCCTCCCGTGTCCGAGAAGCCCAGCGTCCTGTTCGTGTGCGTGCACAACGCCGGCCGGTCCCAGATGGCCGCCGGCTGGCTCACCCACCTCGCCGGGGACGCCGTCGAGGTCCGCTCGGCCGGCTCGCTGCCCGCCGACCAGGTCAACCCCGCTGCGGTGCAGGCGATGGCCGAGGTCGGCATCGACATCTCCGCTCAGCAGCCCAAGGTGCTCACCACCGAGGCGGTGCAGGCCTCCGACGTGGTCATCACGATGGGCTGCGGCGACGTCTGCCCGATCTTCCCCGGCAAGCGGTACCTGGACTGGGAGCTGGAGGACCCGGCCGGGCAGGGAGTCGACGCCGTCCGCCCCATCCGCGACGACATCGAGACCCGCATCCGCGGACTGCTGGCCGAGCTCGGCGTGCCGGCGCCACCGCCGACTCATCGCCGCCGCCGACGTAATCGTCACCCTCGGCGCCGAGGCCCGCATCGAGCCCGACCTGGTCACCGCCGTCGCCGAGGTGCGGCAGGGAACCCGGTTCCAGACGTGGGTGATCGACGAGCCGTCGAACCGGGGCATCGACGGCGTCGAGCGGATGCGGCTGGTCCGCGACGACATTGCCGCCCGCGTCGCCGATCTACGCGACCGGCTGCTCGCCGCCCCCGCCGGCTGAGAGGGGCTCACCGGGCCGGCGGTCGCGATGAGCGGCGGCGACGAGCCCCGTGCCCAGTGCCACCAGGCAGGCCAACGCGGTCAGCGCGCCGGTGCGGGACCCGACGACGTCGGCTAGCGCGGCACCGCCGAAGGGAGCCAGCGCAGCGGCAGCGGTGATCGGTGCGGCGAAGGCTCCGGCCAGGGAGGCGTAGCGGGCGGGGCCCCACTCCTCGGCGACGACGGTGGCCTGCAGCAGCGTGCCGGCCCCGCGTACCGCGCCGACCAGCACGGCCACCGCGATCAGCGCCCAGGTCGGTCCGGGCACCGCAGCCAGTAGGCCGATGGCGGCCGCCGACGCGGCGACAATGACCACGGCTCGGGTCGCCGGCGCAGTGCGGGCGCTCAGCGGGGCGTAGCCGAGACGGCCCAGCAGTTGTCCGGCGCCGAGCAGGCCGAGGGTGGTCGCGGCGAGCGAAGCGGACATGCCGCGTTCGGTCAGCAGCGGGATGAGCAGCGTGACGCTGGTGGCGTACAGCCCGAACGCGGTCAGCGTCAGCCCACCCGACAGCAGCCAGAACGGTCGGCTGGTCAGCACCGTGCGCACAGCACGATCGCTGGCCGGCCAGCCGGTTTCGTCGCCGGCCGTGGGATGCGCGGTGGGGCGATTGCCGTGCCAGGGGAGATTCAGGCCGCTCACGTGCAGCGGCACGGTCACCACGGCGAGCACACCGGCGAGAACGAGGTAGGTGTCGCGCCAGCTCAGCTGTTCCAGCAGCAGACTGGTCAGGGGCGCGAAGACGGTGCTTGCGAGTCCGGCGACCAGCGTCAGGGCGGTCAGCGCCCGGACCCGGTGCGGGCCGTACCAGCGGGTGAGCGCGGCGAACGCCGGCTGGTACAGGGTTGCCGACATCGCGATGCCGGCGACCAGCCACGCCGCGAAGAACCACCCCAGGCCCGGCGACAGCGCTATTGCGACGGTCGCCGCCGCCGCGAGCACCGAGCCGGTCGTCATCACCGGCCGCGGCCCGAACCGGTCCAGCCACCGCCCAACCGGAATCCCGGCCAGCGCCGAGGCGATCAGCCCGACGGTGAACGCACCGGTCGTCGCGGTCTCCGACCAGCCGGTGTCGGCGGTGATGGTGACCAGGGCGACGGGGAAGGCGTAGTACAGGACGCCCCAGCTGACGATCTGACCGACGGCCAGCACGGCGACGATGCGCCAGCCCGGGAAGGTGTGACTGTCCGCGCGGCCGCCCGCCTCGGAGCTGCCGGCGGCGGGCGTCACTCCCTCCCGCGATGTCACCACGCCAGGCTGCCCGAACTGCGGGTGGAGCCGGCGAGCGGCCCGCGACGGTAGCCGCGGGCCGGTCGCCGTGGGGTCAGCCGCAGCACGAGCCGCCCACCTGGCTACGCACTTGGGTCAGCGGCAGCAGACCCCCGTCGATGTCGGCGGCCCGGCCACCTTCCACGCCGGTGGCGAACCCGATCCGGGCCTCACCGTTGGCCCACGCTGCGTGTGCCGCGTCCACCTCGGCCGGGACCTCAGCCGCCGGGGCCGTGCCGCAGCAGCTGCCGCCGGGCGCGGCGGCGTCGTCGTCGGTCAGCGGAAGGGTCACCGAGCACACGCCGGTCTCGGGCAGCACGAGCTGCACCTCATCGGCGGCAGCGTCATCACCGGCCAGGTGGGCGGCGATCGAGCGAACCTGCTCGTTGCCGGTGGTGATCAGGAACGTCGGGGCACGGCCGTAGGACTTCATGCCGACCACGTAGAAGCCCGGCTCGCCAGGGTGGGCAAGCTCGCGGTGGCCGTGCGGTGGCACGGTGCCGCAGGAGTGGAACGCCGGGTCTACCAGCGGCGCCAGCTGTCGAGGCGCCTCGAGACCGGCGTCGAGGTCAAGACGGACCTCGCTCAGCATCGCCACGTCCGGCCGGAACCCGGTCGCCGCTGCCACGTTGTGCACGCCGGCCATGCGGCGCTCGCCGTCGGCGATCTGCCCGACCACCGTCACGGTGCCGTCACCGGTGAGCTCCAGGCCGGTGATGGCGAACCCGGCGTGGTGCTCGATGGCGCCGGATAGGACCAGGGAGTGCAGGTCGGTGCCCAGCTTGCCGCGGTCGGGCAGCTGGTCGGCCTCGCCGCCGCCGAACAGCCGGCGGGCGTCGGTGCTGCGGATCGCCCACACGACCTCGGTGCCGGGCTCCTCGCGGGCCAGCTGGGCCAGGTTCAGCAGTGTGTTGGCCGCCGAGTGGCCCATGCCGACCACCAGGGTGCGACGACCGGCGAAGCGGTCCCGGTCGGTGACCAGCACGTCGGGCAGCGGGCCGACCAGCACGCCGGCAGCCTCCGCCTCGGCCTCACCGACCGCCGGCAGCCCGGAGGCGCCCAGCGGGTTGCGCTGCCCCCAGGTGCCCGAGGCGTCGATGACCGCGGCGGCCCGCACATCGCGGACCGTGTCGTCGCGGTCCTGCACCCGGACGAGGAAGGGCCGCTGCTCGCGGCCCAGCGTGCGGGACTTGTCCAGCCCGTCGCGCGTCACCGCCACCACCCGCGTACCGGTACGGACCACGGCATCGCCGAGGACGTCGGCCAGCGGCTCGAGGTAGTCGGCGACCACCTCGGCGCCGGCCGGCGGGACGTCTCCGGCCGGGCGTGTCCACCCGGTCGGGGCGAGCAGCTTCTCCGCCGTCGGGTCGACGATGTACTGCCACGGGGTGAAGGTGCGGATGTGGCCCCAGGCGCGCATCGCGGCACCGACGTGGTCCCCGGCTTCGAGCACGAGCGGGGTCAGGCCCCGGTCGGTGAGGTGTGCGGCGGCGGCCAGGCCGACGGGGCCGGCGCCGATGACGACAACGGGCAGGCCGGTCTGCAGAGCAAGGGTGCTGGCGGGGGCGGGTGTGCTGGTCACAGGGACGTACCTCCGGTCAGTGGTCGGGTCAGGCGGTCGCGCAGCAGGCAGGGGAGACGCTGCGGCGGAGCCGGGCGGGGGCGTTGAGCGCGCGGCGGGTGGCTCGGGCCCAGCTGCTCGGGCGGCAGCAGGTCGCGATGGCGGCCCGGTGGGCGGCGCTCGCTTCGCGGCGCAGTTCGGCGCCGCGGGCGTCTGCCAGCAGCTCCAACGCATCGGGGGCGATCACGGTGGGGCTCCTCTTTCACTCCCAGCAGTGAGGCCGGGAGGGCGACCTGCTGGCGCACGCGTTGTGCAGCGCTACATTGACGTTCGTCAATACGACGCACAGTGCCGGACGTATCGACGGCTGTCAATGTGTGGCGGCGGCGATGCGCCAGAGTCTGAGGAGGGCACCGATGACCGTGCGGGAGCTGCCGGTGCTCGACCAGCCCGAGGTGGTTACCTGCTGCCCGCCGCTAGCCTCGACGGTGCTCAGCGAGCCGGACGCCGAGACGCTCGCCCGGCAGTTCGCGGCGCTGGCTGATCCGGTGCGACTGCGGCTGGTGTCGCTGCTGGCGACCGCGGAGGGAGGCGCAGTGTGCGCCTGCGACCTGGTCGAGCCCGCCGGTCGTACGCAGGGCACGGTCAGCTCCCACCTCGGCAAGCTGCGCGAGGCCGGGATCGTGGTCAGCGAGAAGCGCGGGCGCAACGTCTGGTACGCCGTTGTGCCCGCCGCGCTGGAGAACCTCCGCAGCGCTCTCGCGCAGCGCTGACGGCGGATTCGGTCGACGTGCGACACCGACGAAACGGGAGCACGTCCGGCCTCGGGGTACCGGCTTACGTGCCCTCGCTCGCCGGACTTTCCGCAGCCAAGGCAACCGAACGAGGCGGGGGGCGGTCCGACGTTGTCAGCGCCGCCCTGGCCGGACACCATGACGGCGTGCTCGCGCTACCGGCCGTCTTCGCCGCCGTCCCCGGTCTGCGTCGCTGCGGATGCTGCGGCGGCGTGGTCAGCCGCCGGATGCTGCGCCGTCTGGCCGCCACGCGCGGCGTCGGAATCTGCGCCGAGTGCGCCCACTTCGCGTCCGCTGCCCGGCACGGCTGACCGAAAGGATCCTCGTGCGAGTCGAACTGCTGTACTTCGATGGCTGCCCGAACTGGCGACTGGCCGACCAGCGGCTACGAGACGCGCTGACGCAGGCGGGCCGCGACGACGTGCGGGTGGAGCACCGCCGCGTCACCACACCGGAGCAGGCACAGGCTTCTGGATTCCGTGGATCGCCGACGGTGCTGGTTGACGGACGGGACCCGTTCGCAGACCCGGACGCACCGGTGGGGCTGTCTTGCAGAGTGTTCCGCACCGAGGCGGGGCTGGCCGGTGCGCCCACAGTCGAGCAGCTATTCAGGGTGCTGTCGTGAAGCTCCCGGGCCGCAGGCTCGCATCGGGCGGTGCTGAAGTGACGTGCGGCTGCTGTGGGCGGGACCGGCCCCGCACCGGCGTCCACGAACTCGGCGACACCCCCGGCGTGTACGTCTGCTGGCGGTGCGCGCTCTGGATGGCCGCACGGATTGGCCGCCGTCGCGAGCGCATGACCTGACGGCGGACCGTTAGGTGCTAAGAGTGTCGAGGACAACAAGCGGCTGGTCGCACGCGCCGTCGCCGGGATGATCAACGGGGGCAACCTCCACGCGGTCGGCATGTTCTGGCTGTCCACAATGACCGTGGACTCCTCCTACGCCGTCCACGTCATGCCGGCGCTCTTCCTCACCTCCTTCGGTCTCGGGCTGGCGTTCGTGCCCCTGACCCTGACCGCCGTCCCCCGGGTCGCCGAGGACCGTGCTCGGTGAGGTCGATCAGCTCGTCGTCGGACGTCAGCACGGCCAGCCCCTGCGGCGCCGATCTGCTGCGCCATGTTGACCAGGCGCCGAGGCCACGCCGGCCGCGATCGGCCGCCAACTGATGCTGGACACCGCCGAGATTCGGTGGCTGACGAAGGCGGCCGACCGGCCCCGCCCGCTGCCGCGAAGCCTTTCGCGAGATCAGGCGAAGGCACACTGCACGGCGCTCACGGCCAGTGCTGCGGTGGCGGTGGGCAACACGAGAGCGCCGGCCGCTACCGCGGAGCAGCCCGCCAGACGGCAGAGCCCGCTTCCCCCGATGCTGCCTGTGGAGAGCCGCTGGAGTCGCGCCGCAGTCAGGCGCCCGGCCATGGCGAGAGCTCCGACGGGCAGCGGCTGACCAGTCACGCGAGACAAGGCCTCGCGGACCGCGGACGGCCCGCAGCGGCGGGCGGCCCGGCTGTCCGCGGCCAATTCGACGATGTCCCGCGCCGCTTCGGGCGCTGCACGCAGCAGAGGGCACCACGGCAGAGCCAGGGCGAGCGTCTCGACGATGGCCAGGATGAGGTGGTGTCGGCCCCTGAGGTGGGCGCGCTCGTGCTCGAGCGTGGCGTGCACGGCCGCGGGCGTCAGTTGATCCCGCAATCCCCGGCTCATGACGATCAGACCGGAGCGTCCGCCGATGGAGAGTGCCAGGGGGCGCTCGTCCTCGATCCAGAGTGGGTCCTGCGTCCGGCAGCCGGCGGCCAGCAGGCGCAGCTGCTGCATGTGCGGGGCGTTGCGCCGCCGACGCTGAAGTCTTCCGTGGACTACGAGGCCGACTCTGGCGACGACGAACGTGGCAGCCACCACGCCCGCGGCGGCGACAGCCTCCGCGGTCCCTGGCAGGACTCCGGAGGAGAGGGCCATCCAGCAATTTCCGGCCAGGCCGAAGGCGCCGGCATGATGCTCGTCGACGGGCAGGGCCACCAGGCTGAGCATGACGAACAGCGAGGCGACGAAGCCCAGCGTCGACAGAACCCAGCCGGTGAGCAGGATCGTTGGATCCACGCGCCGATCCGCGAGCCACGTCAGCACGCGGTGGCCGTGCCAGCCGAACAGCAGAGTGCCGGCGACGAGAGCAACGAGCGCCGTCACAGTTCGGAGCTCCGCTTGGAGAGGCCGTCACGCAGGACTTCGGATTCCTCGTCGGTCGCGGTTTCGGCGAAGTGCAGCAGGACCGACCGGGGATCCTCCGACGCCTGGAGGATCTCTCGCAGTGACGCCGCAGCCGCTGCTTCCCGGCTTCGTGCCGGGAGGTAGCTGTACGCGCGGCCGACCGCTTCGCGATCCACCATCCCCTTGCGGTGCAGCGTGCTCAACACCGTCATGACCGTCGTGTAGGCCAGGTTCCGCGTCACGGGCAGCCGTTCGAGAACCTCCCGCACGGTCAGTGCGCCGTCGGCCGACCACAGGACGCCCATGACGGCCGCCTCCAGTTTGCCCAGCGGTGGCACCGGTGCTCCTTCGTTAGCGCCCGAGCACGCTCTCCATGCGATGGAGCGGTGGAGTCGTGCCCGGATCGGACTTGTGCGCCCGGCGGTTCATCAGTCGCCGCACCCTACTGGCAGTCAGCGGGAGAGGACCTCTTCCCAAGATGGCCTCGGCGGGACGCATAGGTCGGGGCACTCGGACCGACTGAGCAGCAACTATTTGCCCCGCATAGTTGTCACGGAACGGTCACGGACCAATGTTGGCCAGGCCCGGTTCGGCAGTCGTCCTCCGCACACGGAGGCCCGTCCGGGCGCCGCCGAACCCAGGACGGGCGACCGTCCGGGACCGGGGACCCACCGCAGTACTGGGGTGAATCCTGCGCGCCGAACTGCCGGCCGCAGGTAGGGCGTCTTCCAGCCCGAATCCGTCAGCTAACTCGGTAGGCGGCACTGGAAGACAGGAGAGCCGCCCTCGTGGCGACTGCCCACCGCCCCTGCACGCCTTCCTGCCGATCCACCCGACACTGGCGAAAGCGCAGCCTGCTGCTTGCTGTCATCGCCGTCGTCGGAATCGATCTCGCTTCCGCGCCTGCCGCCGCAGCGGCCCCGGGTGACCCCGCCACAGCCGAGGACGCAGCTTCTCTCGTTGCCGACCGCGGCCATCAGCTGGAAGTCCTCACCGAGGAGTTCAACGAGGCGCGGGAGCACCTCGAGTCCCAGCAAGCCGCCGCGGAAGCGGCCGAGGACGAAGTCGCCGCGGCCGAGGCGGAACTGGTCGTGCTCAGCGACCAACTGGCAGGCGTCGCACAGACCGCGTACACCGGAGACGGATTCGGCGCCCTCCGGGCGTTCATGACCAGCGGATCCCCCGAGGAGTTTCTCGATCGGGTCGCCCTCCTCGAGTCAGTGGCGGGTCACCACAACGACGTGGTCGACCGGGTCGCCAGCGCTCAGGCTGCGGCCGAGGAAGCGCAGCTCTCGGCGCTGCGGGCCGCAGCCGAGGCTCAGCGGCAGGTTGACGAGGTCACCGCACAGCAGGCAGACCTCCAATCAGAGATCGCCGAATACCAGGCCCAGTACACGGCGCTGACAGCCGCTGAGCAGGACGAGGCCGACGCCGCGCACGGCGGACGGACGCTGTCGGCGCCGCCGCCCGGTGCAGTGGTGGCCAACAGCGCTGCGGCGCAGACTGCCGTCGACACCGCGATGGCCCAGCTCGGGGACCCCTACGTCTGGGCCGCGGCGGGACCCGACTCCTTCGACTGCTCCGGGCTGACCCAATACGCCTTCGCCGCAGCCGGGATCTCGCTGCCGCACTCCAGCAGGATGCAGGCCACCATGGGTCAGGCGGTCTCGAGGGCTGAGCTGCAGGCGGGGGACCTCGTCTACTTCTACAGCCCGGTGAGCCACATCGGCATCTACATCGGCGGTGGACAGATGGTCCACGCATCTACGTTCGGTGAACCCGTCAAGGTTGGCTCCGTCGATATGTCGGGTTACGCGGGGGCGCGGCGCATCGTCTGAGGGCTGGGCCGCGAACAGTCGCCGGGAGGCGGACCGCCTCGGCGGCCCGCCTCCTGACGACAGGAAGTACTACGCGGCCTAGTAGTCTGGGTCAGTCGTTGGGGGGTGGCATGTCGACGCGACGTATGTGGGTGCTGCTGCTGCTCGCTGCTGTCTTCTCCATGCACGGTGTTCAGTGCATGGCGGCCGACATGGACGCCGGCCACGGGACGGCGGCATCCGCGATGACCGTGGTCCACGGCGCCGCGTTGGCAGAGCCGCTCTGGCCGGCGTCCACGGTCGTGGGGCATCAGTTGTCCGGCGTCGTCCCGGGCGGGGCCTCCGTCGCCGCCATGTCCGGTCTGCCGCACGAAAATCCGCCGATGCCCGGTGCCGCCTTCGGGGCGGTCTGTCTCGCGGTGCTGCTGACCGGCGTGGTCCTGCTGGGCGTGGCTGCGCTGGTCCGACGAGCGCCAGTGTCCATCGTCCGCGCCAGGGCGCCTTCTGCGCTGTGGCACACCTGGTGGTCCAGGCTCCCGCGGCCACCGGATCTCTCCGCTCTCTGTCTCCTCCGGATCTAGGCCGAGTGCCCCGACCCGCCAGCCCATGTGCTCGGTCGGGTCCGTGCTGCACGCCTATGACACCAACCCAGGAGACTTGCAATGACGCGCACCACCGCTCGACTTGTCCGCCTTGCCGGCGGCCTCATGGCAGGCGCCATCGTGCTGGCGGGCTGCTCCAACGACGGCGAAGGCTCCAGCACCGGGAGCAGCTCCGAGAGCAGCGCCGCCGCCGATACCTCGGCCGACGACGCCACCGCCCACAACGACGCCGACGTGGCCTTCGTCCAGGGCATGCTCCCGCACCACGAGGGGGCCCTCCGCATGGCTCAGCTCGCCGATGGGCGGGCCTCCGACCCGAGGGTGATCGACCTGGCCAATCGCATCGAGGCCGCGCAGGGGCCGGAGATCGAGACGATGACCGGCTGGCTCGAAGCGTGGGGCGAGCCACTGCCCGAGGACGACATGGGCGGCATGGACCACGGCTCCGGCGGCATGGACATGGAAGGCATGACCGAGGAGGACATGACGGCGCTGGATTCCACCTCCGGCGCTGAGTTCGATCGCATGTTCCTCGAGATGATGATTCCGCACCACCAGGGCGCCGTGGACATGGCCGAGACCGAGATCGCCGACGGTTCCAATCCGGACGCCGTCGATATGGCACGGGAGATCGTCGAGTCTCAGACCGCTGAGATCGAGGAGATGCAGACGCTGCTGACTGAGCTGGGCGGCTGACACCGCGACGGGTGGCGCTGTTCCGGATGCGGGACAGCGCCACTCGTCGACAGCTTCGCGCTTCGGCCGAAGGGCCGAACGCGCCCTCAACGTCAGCCTCTCCGTCTCGAAGGACTACTCATGCACGCTGGCATGCGTCGCCCAGTTGGATCTGTTCGTGCGTCTCGCCGTCTCGCACTCGTGGTCGTCTCGGCCCTGTTCGTCACCCTCACCGGTTGCTCGTCCAGCGACGTCGACCAGACGACGCCCGGGACTCGCTACGAGTTCAACGGCGCTACCCCTGCTGGCCAGGCGATCGAAACCACCAGTCGCGCGGTCGCGCCATCCTTCAGTGGCGAACTTCTCGATGGCACCCCGTTCGACTCGGCCGACCTGGCTGGGGATATCGCCGTGATCAACTTCTGGGGATCGTGGTGCGCGCCCTGCCGCGTCGAGACTCCCGAATTCCAGGACGTCTACGCCGAGCTCCGTGACGAAGGCGTGCAGTTCCTCGGCGTAGACGTGAAAGACGACCGGCAGATGGCCAGCGCCTTCATGACCAAGGTGGGCGCGGAGTATTCGTCGATGTTCGACCCGCGGGGCGAGGTCGCGATGGCCTTCCGTGGCTTCCCGGCCAACGTCGTCCCGTCGACCATCGTGCTCGACACGGAAGGACGAGTGGCTGGTGTCTATACCGGGGCCGTGACACGAGATGACCTTCAGTCGGTGCTGTCAAGCCTCCTGCAGGAGACCGGAGGATGACCGACCTCGGAAGCATGTTCGCCGGCATCGTCACCGATGGGTCGTTGCTGGTGGCTTTCGCCGTCGCGGCGCTGGTCGGACTGATCAGCTTCGCCTCACCCTGCTGTCTGCCCCTGGTCCCGGGATACGTCGGCTACATCGCGGGGCTTGCCGGAACGGCCGTCGAAGCGGAAGAACCGGGGGGACAGAGAGCCGGACCCGCTCCCGGGACGGGGGCCGCAGCCGCCGAGGCCGGTACGGGCGCCGTCAGGACGGCGGTTCGCAGCCCCGGCAGACGAAGGATGCTGATCGGATCCCTGCTCTTCGTCGCCGGCTTCAGCGCAGTGTTCATCTCTTTCGGCGCCCTGTTCGGTGGCCTGGGTCGGCTCCTGCTGGAGTGGGCGCCGGTGCTGACCCGGGTGGCCGGTGTCGTGACCATCGGCATGGGGTTGGCATTCCTCGGCGCCCTTCCCTGGTTGCAGCGGGAACGCCGTCTGCACCACCGGCCGTCCGGCGGCCTGGCCGGCGCGCCGGTGCTCGGAGTCGTCTTCGGGCTGGGGTGGACGCCGTGCCTGGGACCCACGCTCGCCGCGGTCAACACCCTCGCCTACACGGAGGCCTCCGCGCTTCGCGGCGCAGTGCTCGGGTTGGCCTACTGCCTCGGCCTGGGAATCCCTTTCGTGGCGATGGCGCTCGGTGCCCGCCGCGTCGTGGGCGTATCGACCTGGGCGCGCCGACATGCCCGCACCGTGACACGGATCGGCGGCGGCCTGTTGATCGTGCTCGGCATTCTGCTGCTCACGGGTTACTGGGATCGATTGATGTTCTGGCTTCGGGCATGGCTCGCGGCCACGGGATGGGGAGAGTCATTTCTGTGACCGACAAGTACTCATTGACGGGGCTGGTGCGGCGTCCCTTGGTCGTCACGGCAGCAGCGGTCGCCTCCGCGCTGCTCGTCGCTGGTTGCACCTCCTCGTCCGCGCAGTCGGAACCCGAGGCGGCTGAGGCAACGGCCGGAATGCTGCCGTCGAGCCACATCCACGGTGTCGCGATCGACCCAGCCGACGGGCGACTGCTCCTGGCCACGCACGACGGGCTCTTCGAAGTGGGTGATGACGGCGAGTCGACCCGCAGAGGTCCGGTCATCGACTTGATGGGCTTCGCCGTCCGCGGACCGGGGCACTTCCTGGCCTCCGGGCATCCCGGGCCGGGTGTCGACCTACCAGAGCCGGTCGGGCTGATCGAGTCGACGGATGGCGGCCGGACGTGGGAACCGCGATCCCGGCAGGGCGAGTCCGACTTTCATGCGCTGACGGTCAGCGACGCGGGGGTCCTCGGTTACGAGGGCTCACTCCTGCGTAGCGCCGACGGAGATGAATGGGAGCAGCTACTGATACCGGCCGCTCCGGCGTCCCTTGCCGCGGCACCCGACGGGCGGACGGTCCTCGCTACCACCGAACAAGGTCTCCTCAGCTCCCTCGACGGCGGGGGCTCGTGGGTCCGGAACGACGGTACGCCGCTCCTCCAGGTGGTCGACTGGGCTGACGACGGCATGAACGTCGCGGGGGTGGACCCGTCCGGTTCGGTGTGGACGAGCGCGGACGGAGCCATGACCTGGCAGCCGGGACCCCGGCTGGGATCACCGCCGCAGTCAGTGGCGGCAAGCTCCTCGGCGGAGGGCTCGCTGCGGATCGCCGTCGTCACGACTACGGCGCTGGTGGAGTCGGACGATGGCGGACTGACTTTCGATGTCGTCCTGCAGGACTGAGGCACGGCGGGGCGCCCGGCGCCTTGTAGGGCCCCCGCAGGCCCTCCGGGACCGTGCCGCCCGGGTCCTCCTCGAGGAGCGCTGAGAGTGTCTTGCGCTCTAACCCCCGGGGGGTATAACGTTCGCCTGTCGATACTGGTGGGGGGTATTTGAACCGGCGCAGGAGGATGACATGGACCACGTAGAGGCGGGCAGTGCTCACGGCTACATCCAGCGCAGGGACGACTACCTCAAGCGCCTTCGCCGGATCGAAGGGCAGGTCCGAGGCCTCCAGCGCATGGTCGAGGAGGAGCAGTACTGCGTCGACATCCTCACGCAGGTGTCGGCGACCACGAAGGCTCTCCAATCAGTCGCGCTCGGACTGCTCGAGGAGCACATGAGTCATTGCGTTGTGCGGGCGGCCGCAGTCGGCGGCGCCGAAGCCGACGTGAAGATCCGCGAGGCGACCGAGGCCATCGCCCGCCTGGTCCGCTCCTGAGACGGAACCACCCGAACCAGCACCCACGGCAATGCACGCCCCCACAAGGAATCGAAAGGACCATCCGAGATGAGCACCGCCACGTACAAGGTCGCCGGCATGACCTGCGGCCACTGCGTCAACTCCGTGACCGAAGAGGTCAGCCAGGTTCCCGGCGTCACCGACGTCAACGTCGACCTCGCCACCGGTGGACTCACCGTCAGCACGGTGGCCGATGTGGACGACGGTGCTGTGCGCGCCGCCGTTGAAGAGGCGGGCTATCAGGTGGCCGAGCCCGCCAACCTGCTCGCAGGGGCTGGTGGCCAGACGTCCGGGTGTGGCTGCGGCTGCAGCTGAAAGTCTGCGCCCGGAAGCCGGTCGCGGGGTACCGCTAGGGGAGGGAGCTTCATGTGAGCACTCCGGCCAAGGTCGACGCCTACCTGGCGGGTTTCCTCATCGTCTTCGCTGCGGCCACCGGCCTCGGCGGCGTCGTCGGGCCCGTCGGTCCGGCTGGTGACCAGCCCCCGTCACCGGCACATACCGACGTCCGCCACGCGGGCGGCGGCACCGCAGGCAGCTGACCGAAACCGGCCTTGTGCCGGCACGGCCGGGGCGGTGCCCCTTCGGGAGGCGCCGCCCTGTGGGTGCCGGACGTGGCGCAGCTGAGCATCCTCATCAAAGGCCCGAAGGTGCTGGAGTCCACCCCGGGTCGACACCGTCGTCCTGAACCAGACCGGGACCGGGACCACCGGCCGGATGCCCCTGCTCGAGTCACCCCCGTCGCCGGTGAGGACTACATTCACCACTTAGCCCACCACCGTCATGGGCATGTGGCCGGCCTTACCGCGATCACTCCGACGCGCACTCCCGCAGGGCCGAACCCTCGAAGTCTGGGACGGCGCGGGCCTGCGCCTCCTCGGGCGTGGCGGCCTCCCCGTTCTCCTCGATGTCCTGGATCAGCCACTCCATCTCGGCGATCTCCCGCTCCTGGGCCCGGATGATCTCGACGGCGAGCTGGCACACCCGGACGTCGGTGATCTCGGCGCGCTCGGACCGGGTGATGGCCAGCGAGTGGTGCGGGATCATCGCGCTCATCCAGGCGGAGTCCTGCACGGTGGCCTGGCTGCGGTCCAGCGCGATGCCGCCACCCAGCAGCAGCAGGCTCGCCGCCACGATGGCGATGTTGCCCTTCAAGTTCTTGTACATGTTGAGCATCCACGCGAGCATGATCAGCCCCATGGTGCCGCCCATGGTGACCGCCATGAACACGCGGCTCTCGCTAAACCGGACGTGGCTCCACTCCCACGTGCCGGCGAACATCGTGAAGTACATGACGACCATGGACGTCGTGATCATGGCTGCGAAGCGCAGGTACATCTTCGAATCGTGGGACATGCCGCCGTCCTGACCGTGTTCCTTCGCCTCGTCACTCTTCTTGGTCGCCATGGATGCGATCTCCGTCCTTGCTGTCGCCGGTGGGGGAGGAACTCCGAAATCAATGACTGCACCGTCACGCGAGCCGTTCGCCGCAGCCGGTGACGTCACATGTGCGTGGTTGCAGCAGCCCGCGGCCGCGGCGCCGGACCGCTGCATGGTTAGACGTTGGTCGATTGGAGTACGCCGGTCGTCCGCATGCCCGTACGGTCGTACGGACAAACCGGAGAGCCGACATTGCGGTCGGAGCAGCTGGCGTTGTGCTCACGAAGAACTCGCTATCAGCGCCCGAAGGGGTGTACCCGTTGGCGGCGTCCCGGAAGAGTCTTCTGAGTTCCATCGACGCAGCGCCTTCGCAGTCGTCGGGTGGGTGCAGCAGTCCCTTGCGGACGACTACGCCGTCGAGGTCCACGCTGGTCGGGGATAATTTGTCCGGCATCGACCGGGCGACACAGTGCGCGACGTCGGACGACTGGACAAGGAGTCCGACGAGGTGGGCGTCTGCGGAGGCGATGGCGTGCGGGTTGTCCGTTGACCACGGCGCCCTCGTCAAGTCGTTCGGTGGCAGCTCGACCTCTAGTGCGCCGCTGGAGCGTTGGTTCGGCCCCGGGGCGTCGTCTAGGCCGCCCCTGGCCTTGGCGCCTCCGGGGCCGACCTACCGTGCAGTCTCCGTCAGCCCAGTGAGCTGATGAGGTCTCGGCACGCCTGCTCACAGCGCCGGCAGGCCTCGGCGCAGACTCGGCAGTGCTCGTGCATCGAGGCGTGGCTCTCGCACTCGTCGCCGCACGCCTTGCAGGCGGCCGCGCAGGCCTCGAGGACCGCGCGGGTGAGGTTGGCGTCGTAGCCGGTGTGCCGGGAGAGCACGCGGCCGGTGGTGTGGCAGATGTCGGCGCAGTCGGTGTTGGTGCGGATGCACTTCGTCAGCTCGGCGACCATGTCTTCGCTGAGGCAGGCGTCCGCGCAGGCGGTGCAGGCCTGGGCGCACTCGAAGCAGGCCTCGATGCAGGCCAGCAGTTTCTGCTTGTCCACCCCGCCGAGGTCCTTGGGGTAGGTGTCGAGCATCTGGGCTGCCACGGTCATGGTTACTCCTGGGGTCTCGGCGCCGGACGGCTCGGATGCCGTTCGGGACTGTCGCCGACAAACTCGGCGTACCCGCAGACCCGTACGGGCATGAGCGGCCTGGAGGTGTTTCTCGAATGTCCGAACCTGGCCACGCCCATCCGGTCGACCCGGAACGTGTCGCGCACGCCCGAGCTCGCCTGCCCAGTCGGGAGGACGCCGCCCAGCTGACCAGCGTGCTGAGCCTGATGGCCGATCCCACCCGGGCCCGCGTGCTCTTCGCGCTGGACATGGTCGAGGAGCTCTGCGTCGGCGATCTCGCGCTGGCCCTGGAGGCCAACGAGGACGCCGTGGGGTACGCGCTCCGGTTGTTGCGCACGGCGGGACTGGTGACCAACCGGAAGCAGGGGCGCGTCGTGTACTACCGCCTGGCAGAGGGTTTCCCCGAGCCACTGCGAGAGCACTGCCTGCGTCAGTTGGTCGTTCTCTCGGAAGCGGCGCCGGACGACGACTGACAGTTGGTGTGTCGGGTCCGCCGCAGTTGCCAGGCGGGGGCGGTCGTCGCCGCGCGAACGTCCTCGGCCACCCCTACAGTCGGCCACACCCGGACGTTCGTGCGGATGTTGTGCCGTTCGCGGCCCAGTCCCTGCTGTTCCCGTCGGAAGGCGAGGAGAGCGACATGGTTGCGCTGCTTTCGATGGCTGCCTTGATCGTGGCCGGGATCGTCGGGCTGTACGCCCTGTCGGCGGCGTTGCGCACCGCCCGGGAGCCCGCCGTCGTCCTGCCGTACGAGTCAGGCCTGCTCCCACAGCAGCACGCCGTCTCCCGCTACCACGCGCGGTGGTACGCGGTCACGGTCCTCTTCCTGGCCTTCGACATGGAGATGATTTTCATGTACCCGTGGGCAGTCGTGGTCGCGGACATGGGGGCGACGGCCGTCGTCGAGATGTTCGGCTTCCTCGCCGTGCTCCTCGTCGGTGTCACCTACGTCTGGCGTGAAGGTGCGCTGCGATGGACCTGATCGCGCGACTGCGGAACTGGGCGCTAGCGGCGCCGCGGGTGCTGCTCGTCGATGCCCCGGCCGCGACGACGTTCCGGTGGTCCGTCGAGGCCGAGTTGGACCAGCGCGGCTGGTGGTGTGCCATGTCACCTGCGGAAACCGATCTGCTGGTCGTCCTTGGCGAACCCGGCCCGGAGCTGGCACAAGCTGTCGACGTGCTGTGGAGCCAGGTCCCCGAGCCGCGGCACCGAGTGGACGTGCAGCGCCCCTGTGACGTCGCCGTTGCTCTGGATGAGGGCCGAGCGGCGCTGATCCGGCGAGCCGGATCAGGAACGAAGGGAAACGACCGGCCGTCGCCGGCCTCGTTGCTCGGCGAGAACAAGGACGAGGACGTCGACGACGAGGGCATGGGCACCGCCGACGACGAGGGCATGGACCACGGGAGTGGTCACGAGGGCATGGACCACGGGAGTGGTCACGAGGGCATGGACCACGGGAGTGGTCACGAGGGCATGGACCACGGGAGTGGTCATGAGGGCATGGACCACGGGAGTGGTCATGAGGGCATGGACCACGGGAGTGGTCATGAGGGCATGGACCACGGGCATGGACCATGGGATGCATCACGGTGGTGAGGTGGCCGGGCTGGCGATGGCCTCGACCGGCCCGGACCGCGACGGTCTCGAACTCGACGTCCTCAAGGTGGCGCTTGGGCCGGTGCTTCCGGGCTGGCCGACAGGTCTGGTGCTGCGGGCGGACCTGCAGGGTGACGTCCTCACCTCCGCAGAGCTGGCTTGGCTCGATGCCGACACCCGCCCGGCCGTAGAACCGGATCGCGCCCCCCAGGAAGCGGCGCTGGACCGCCTCGCCCGCTTCCTCGACGTGGCCGGCTGGCCGACGGCCGCCCGCGACGCGCGCCGCGCGCGGAACGGGATGGCCGAGCGGGCCAACCGAGATGAGGCGCAACGGCTCGCCGAGGCCGTGACGCGGCGGGTGAACCGGTCGCGGACCCTGGCGTGGACGGCCGGCGGCATCGGGGGGCGCGGGTCCGGGGGAGACGTCCTGGACCGGGTCAGGCGTTGGTGTGACATGGCCTCGGGGCAGCTGGTCGAGGACTTGCCCGCGACGTCACTGAAGGACGTCGCGGCCCTCGTGGAGGGCGCGGAGATCGGAAGCGCGCGGCTGATCGTGGCCAGCCTCGACCTCCGCCCCGTGCAGGCGGCGTCTGCTTCGGAGCACGTACATGCCTGAGCAGACCTTGGCGGAAGCATGGGGGCTGGCCCCCGCGGTCCTCGGGGTCGTGGCGGTCGGTCTGATCCTGGGTCTCGTGGTGGCAGCGGTTGACCGCGCCGTCGTCGTCGGCGGAACCGTGGGAACGGTCGCCGCACCTCTTCGTGACGGTGCACGTCTGCTGTTCGAGCAGCGGCGGACGACGCTGGCGCCGGACCGGCTGCTGTGGCGGCTGGGCTGCGCTGCCGTACCGACGCTGGCGCTGCTCTCGCTGGCGGTGGTGCCCGTGGGCGGCCGGACGCTGTGGTCGACCAGCGCCGACCTCGTGTGGTTCAACGCGATGGAGGCGCTGCTCTGGGCGGCGGTATGGCTGGTCGGGTGGGGGCCGAACGCCGTCCACGCTCTCACCGGGGGGTACCGGTTTCTCGCCCAGGGTCTGGCCTATGAGCTGCCGCTGATGTTCGCGCTCATCACGGCCGGGTTGGCGGCCGGCTCCCTTCGGACGACCGATGTGGTCACCGCGCAGGAGGGGCTGTGGTTCGTGGTCACGATGCCGGTCGCCTTCGTCGTCTTCGTGGCCAGCGCCGCCGCCTTCGCGTTCTGGGGTCCGTTCACCGCACCCGCAGGGCCCGACATCGCCGGGGGCGTCACCTCGGAGCTGTCGGGAGTAGATCGGCTGCTCGTCGACCTGGGTCGGGCGGTCTTCCTGGGCGCCGCAGCCGCCATGGCTACCGCGCTGTTCCTGGGCGGCGACGCTGGGCCCTGGCTGCCCGGCCCGGTGTGGTTTCTGCTCAAGACCTTCGCCGTGGTGACGGCGCTCGTATGGGTCGGCCGCCGTGTGCCGGTGTTGCGACCCGATCGCACAGTCGAGATCGGCTGGATGGTCCTCGTCCCCATGACGCTCCTGCAGGCGCTGGTCGTCGCCGTGCTCGTCCTGAACGGCTTCTACGCGTGAGGAGTACAGGGTGATGACGGAGCTCTCCGGCTGGGCGTTCACGGCCGTCGCCGTCCTCGGGGTCCTATCGGTAGCCGCCGGGATCGCCGTGTTCGTCGTCGACTCCATGGCGCGGGCCACTTTCGCGTTGCTCGCGTCGTTCCTTGCGGTGGCGGGAGTGCTGCTGGCCCTGGATCTGGTCTACCTGGCCGTCGTGACGGCGCTGATGATGACGATCGAGATGGCGGTCATGGCCGTCTTCATGATCATGTTCATGATGAACCCGGCCGGGCTCATGCCGATGACGATGGTGCACAACGCCAAGGGCTCCGCCGTGATCGGCGCCGCGACCTTCGTCGTCCTCGCCGTCGGCATCTGGACGATCGACTGGCCGACGCGGAACCCGCCCCGCCCCGACGACAGCACCCGTCAGCTGGGCGAGGCGATCATGGGCAGTCACATGCTGGTCATGCTGGTGATCGGCATCTCGTTGTTCGCCACGATCCTCGCCGGCACCGTCCTGGCTACCGCCCGCGGCCGCTACGACCGCTTCGGGCCGGATCTGGACGCCGACCGCCCGGACGATCCGGTGCCCGGGGGATTCCGACGATGACCGCCGAGCTCGTGCTGCAGATCCTGCTGACCGTCGCCGTCGCACTGGTCGGTGTCGGCTTGTTCGGCGCGCTGTCGCAGCAGTCGATCGTCATGGTGATGATGGGCCTCGAGCTGGTCCTCAACGGTGTGCTGCTGGCCGGGGGAGCGGCCTGGTACTTCCTGACGCCGGAACTGCCCGATGCCCAAGTGCTGGTCGTCGTCGCCCTGGTGGTGATGGCGGTGGAGATGGCGATGGGTTTCGCCGTCACCGTCGCCATCTACAGGGCGCGGCAGGTGGACATGGTGGACATGGCGACAGACCTACGCGGATGAGCGTCGCCCTCGCCGCTCTGGTGCTACTGCCCGCCCTGGCCGGGGCGGGGCTGCTGACCGTCGGACGGCGGGCCGACCGTGCCGCCGGGCCGGTGGCCGTCACCATTACGGGGGTCGGCGTGGCGCTGGCAGCGCTGGTGGTCGTGAGCCGGCCGCGGCTGTCGGTGCCATTCCTCGGAATCGTCGAGGGCGGGGATCTGCGCCTGGTCGTCGACGGGCTCTCCGCGGTGCTGGTTCTGCTGGTCGCGGGGATCGCCCTGTTGGTCACCGTCTTCGCCGTCGCGGATCTGCCGGCGGATGCCGCACGCGGGCGGTTCTTCGGCTACCTGCTGCTCTTCGTCGCCGCCATGCTGGCGACGGTCACCGCGGCCACGCTGCCCGCGCTCCTCCTGGCCTGGGAGGTCATGGGCGCCACTTCCTTCGCGCTCATCGGCTTCCGGTGGGAGGAGTCCGGCAAGCTGGCCGCCGGCACCCGGGCGTTCGTGACCACGCGCGCCGGGGACCTAGGCCTGTACGTCGCCGCCGGCGCTGCTCTCGCCGCCACGGGGAGCTTGGTTCTCGCCGACCTGTCCGCCGCCGACGGCGGATGGGCGGACCTCGCCGCCGCCGGCGTGCTGGTCGCCGCACTCGGCAAGTCCGCGCAGTTGCCCTTCTCCGCCTGGCTCTCGGCGGCGATGCAGGGACCGAGTCCGGTGAGCGCACTGCTGCACTCGGCCACGATGGTGGCCGCCGGCGGATACCTGCTGATCCGGATGCAGCCCCTGCTGGCGTCGACCGGCTGGGCCTCGACGGCGGCGGCATGGGCCGGTGTGCTGACCGCGCTGGTCCTGGGCGCGGTGGCGGTGGCGCAGTCGGATCTCAAGCAGCTGCTCGCGGCCAGCACCGCCGCGCAGATCGGCTTCGTCGTGCTCGCCGCCGGGGTGGGCGCCACCGCGGGGGGAACAGCACAGCTGGTCGCGCACGCCGCGGTCAAGGCCGGCCTCTTCGTCGCTGCCGGTGCCTGGCTCACCGCGCTGGGCACCAAGGATCTCGCCGGCCTGCGGGGCGCCGCCCGCCGGTATCCGGGCATCGGGGCAGCGGCCACGGTCGCCGCCCTCGCGCTGGCCGGCGTGCCACCGCTGTCGCTGTGGGCCACCAAGGACGAGGTGCTCGCGGGGGTCGACGGGACGGCGCTGACGGTGGTGGGCCTGGCCGCCGCTGCGGTCTCGGCGGTCTACGCCGGTCGGATCCTGGCCGTCGTCCTCGCCCGGCCGGCAGGGGAGGAGCCTCTCGACCAGGAGGAACCGGGCACCCGGCGCGTCCCGGCGCTCACGACTGTCGTCGCAGGCGTGCTGGCTGTGTTCGCCGCCGGCCTGGGTGTGCTCGCGCTGCCGGCTGTGGCCGAGGGTCTCAAGGCGGCCCTCGACGCGGAGGGCGAGCCGGCGCCGGGGCTGGGGGAGCTGGCGGTCTCCGGCGCGCTCGCGCTGGTGGTCCTGGGGCTGACCGTCGCCGTGGTCCGGGCGCGCCCTGCCGTCATGGAGCAGCTCTCGCGGAGTCCGCTCGGGTCGTGGGCCGGGCTGGGGCGGCTGCTCTCGCCACGACCGGCGATGGCAGTGGCGCGGGCGCTGGCCACCGTGGACGACAAGCTGATCGACCGGGCGGTCGTAGGCGTGGCTGTCGGCGCGCGCCGGCTCGCGGGGTTGGCATCACGGGCGGACGACGACGTCCTGGACCGGGCGGTGTCGGGAGTCGCTTCAGCTATCCGACGTGCTGCCGCCGGGTCCGCGCGGATCGACGCCGGCGTGGTGGACGGCGCGGTCCGCGCGACGGCGAGGGCCTTCCGCCGCGCAGGCAGTGCGGCCCGCCGTCCACAGACCGGGCTGCTGCATCAGTACTACGCCCAGGCCGTCATCGGTCTGGGTGTCCTGCTCGTCCTCCTGCTCGTGGTGAGGTAGTCGTGCTGCTGACCGTTGTGATCTTCCTGCCCTTGGTGGCCGCCGGCGTGCTGCTGGCCGCCCGCGGGCTCAGCGGCCGCGCGGCCATCTGGGTGTGGATCGCCGCCGCCGCTGTCGACCTGGCACTGATCGGCTGGATGTGGTGGCGCTTCGAGCCCGGCGAGGGCGCCTCGGGAGTGGTCGACGGCCTCGCGCACGAGGTGGACCTGCAGTGGATCCCCACGGTCGACGCCGGCTACCACATCGGCGTCGACGGGCTCTCCCTTCCACTGCTGGCCCTGACCGGGGTGTTGTTCCTCGCTTGCGCCATCTACTCACTCCGAGAGCAGGACCGGCCGCACACCTACGCGGCGCTGTTCCTCTTCTTGCAGACCGCCTGCTTGGGTACGTTCGCCTCGCTCGACCTCATCCTCTTCTTCGTCTTCTTCGACCTGTCCATCGTCGGGATGTACTTCGTCATCGCCGGCTGGGGACACGGCAACGCCCGGCGCAGCGCGCTCAAGTTCTTCCTCTACACGTTCATCGGGTCGCTGGCGCTGCTCGTGGGCTTCATCGGCCTGTTTCTGGGCAGCGAGGAGCGGACCTTCGACATGGTGGCGCTGGCGGCGAACCCGCCGCTGGCGGACTCCCCGGTCACCGGCGGCCTGGTCCTGCTGGCGATCGGTCTCGGCCTGGCGGTGAAGACGCCGCTGTTCCCGTTTCACACCTGGCTGCCCGACGCGCACACCGACGCCCCTGCCGCCGGGTCCGCTGTCCTCGCCGGGATCCTGCTCAAGCTCGGCACCTACGGGTTCGTGCGGATCGCCATGCCGATCCTTCCCGAGGCCTGGCAGCGGTGGGCCATGGTGGCCGTCGTTGTCGGGGTGATCAGCGTGCTGTGGGGCGCCTTCGTGGCGCTGGCCCAGACCGACGTCAAGCGGATGATCGCCTACACCTCGGTCAACCACATGGGGTACGTGCTGCTCGGCCTAGGCGCGGCGGGCCTCGTCGCCTCGGCTGATGAGGGCGCGCGGACCGTGGCCACGGTGGGTGCGATGTACCAGATGGTCAGCCATGGCCTGCTCACCGGCGCGTTGTTCCTGCTCAGCGGCGTGCTGTGGTCGCGCGGGCGCACCTACGCCTTCGACCGCTGGGGCGGCTTGGCGCGGCCGGCGCCGGTCTTCGCGGCGTGCTTCGCGGTCGCTGCGTTCGGCTCCCTGGGCCTGCCCGGGTTCTCCGGGTTCATCGCCGAGTTCCAGGTCTTCACCGGAGCTCTGCAAGCTGCGCCCGTGGCCACGGTGCTCGCCGTACTGGGCATCCTCGTGACCGCCGGGCTGTTCCTGCTGGCCCTGCAGCGACTGCTCACCGGCGACACCCTCGCCCCATCCGAGGCGGACCCCGACGAGACAGGGGGAGGCCCGGCTCCGCAGCGGGCGGACGGCGACACAGCGATCACCACCCGGCCGCGGACGGCGACCCGGATGCAGGACCTGCGCGGCCACGAGGTGGCCTCGATCGTCCCGCTGCTCGTGCTCGCCCTTGTCCTTGGCTTGCTTCCGCGCGCCCTGCTGGACGTGCTGGAGCCGGCCGCCATGGCGGTGGTGGAGCTGGTGGGCCGGTGACCGGCATGTCCGGGGGCGGCGAGCGGGTGCTCGCCCTGCTCCCTGAACTGCTGCTGCTCCTCGGCGCAGTCGGCGGCTTGCTCCTGGGCCTCTGGACGCCGCAGCACCGGCAGTGGCGGGTCCGGCTCCTGGTCACCGTCGCCTGCCTGGCCAGCGCGGTCGCTGCTGCCGTCGCGCTGCCCGAGCCGGCGGAGCGGGTGTTCGAGGGCACCTGGGTCGTCGACACCACCACCGGCGTGGTCCGCATCGTCGTCGCGCTCGGTGTGGCCGTCCTCGTCTGGCTGGCGTCGGCCTCGCTGGCCGGACACCCGCGGGAGACCGAGGCCTACGTCCTCATGGTGCTCGGTGGGCTCGGCAGCATCGCGCTGGCCGCCAGCGGCGATCTGCTGCTGCTCGTCGCCGCCTATCTGCTGGCCAGCGTCCCGCTGTACGCACTGGCCGGCTTCGCCAAGGACTCCGCCGGTGTCGAGGCGACGATGAAGTACTACCTGATGGGCGCCTTCGTCGGTGTACTGATGCTGGTCGGCGTCGCCGCCCTGGTGCTCGCCGCCGGCACGACCGGCTACCTCGACCTCGCCGCGCTGCTACCGGAAGCCTCCCCGGCCCTGCTGGCGATAGGCATCCTCGGCGTTCTCGCCGGTGTCGGTTTCAAGGCCGGTGCCGTGCCGGTGCACTTCTGGGTGCCGGACGTGACTGCTGGCACCACACCGCCGATGGCCGCCTACATCACCACGATCCCCAAGGTCGGCGCAGTCGCTGCCGCGTTCCGACTGCTCGCCGAGCCGTTCGCCAGCGTCCCGCTGGATGTGCCTCTGCTGGTCGCCGTCATCGCCGCGGTCAGCATGACCCTGGGCAACCTGGCGGCGTTCAACCAGACCGACGTACTGCGGCTGTTGGCCTACTCGACGATCAGCCAGGTCGGTTACCTGTTCATGGTCGTCGCCGTCGCGGCGCGCACCGACCTCGCCGTTCCGGCTCTGGCGGTCTACCTCGCCGCCTACGCCGTCACCAACATCGGTGCTTTCGCCGCCGTCGCGGCGGCCCCGGGGGCCCGCACGATCACCGACTGGGCGACCGCGGTCGGACGCCACCGCTGGCTGGTAGTCAGCCTCGTCGTCTGCCTGCTCGGCCTCGTCGGGACCCCGCCGACAGCGGTGTTCGTCGGCAAGCTCGTTGTCTTCGTCGCGGCCTGGGATGGCGGGTTTGCTTGGTTGGTCGTCGTGGCGGCCATCAACACGGTGGCGAGCCTTTTCTACTACCTGCGCTGGATCGCTCCCGCCGCTACGGGAGTCGCCACCAGCGAAAGCACGACGACGGCTGGCTGGGGGACAGGGCCGGGCACCTCCGCGGGGACGGCGCAGCGTGTCGTGCTCAAGCCGATCGTCGTGCTCCATACGGCCGCCGTCGTGTCCCTGCTTCTCGGCATCGGGTCGGGCGTCTGGCTCGCCGTCCTCCTGCCGAGCTGACTGTCCGCCACTCGGTCGCCGGAGTTCATGGCGTGCCGCGCAGGGCGGCAGCTGTGCCAGCGCTGCCCCTCGACGACGCCGTGCCGCACATGGTCATGCGGCGTTGATGGACGCACGCCGGCGGGAGACCGTGCGCTTGGTCGTGGCGAGTTGCTGGGCGATGTCGCGGATGGACTTCCCCCGTTCGGTGAGGCGCCGGACGACTTCGTCCTGCTCAGCGGGAGTCAGGTGCTCGAGGCGGACGCCGTCGCCAGCGAGGGCGCGCTCGATGGCGATCTCATCCAGGTCATCGTCCGGCTGTGCGTGCTTAACGTCGCGGGGGTCTGAGTCGGTGTCGACGTCGTCCCAGGCCAGAGGTGGCAGCCAGCCGCGTTCCGCGGCGAAGGCCCGCGCGGAGTCGGCGGCGGCGCGCTGGTCGTCGGTGGACTGCGGTGGGAGCAGGTTCCACAGCCGTTCGTAGAGGGCGCTGACGTCCTGCGCGGTCTGCGCGGTGACGGAGTCACTGAGCATGCTGCGGTGGAGGCTGGCGGAGCTTCGGCCGAGCCGGGCGGCCAACTCATCGTGGGGCCACCCGACGGCGATCAGGGCCTGCAGTCGGCGACGAGTGCCCGTGGCGGTGACGTGACTGCGCGCCGCCCGGTTGGCCAGGTCGACCCGAATGCGCAAGAGCCGCTGGGCGGTCTCGGGTCGGACCCGCCGGATGCGTGGGTTGCCGTCCCTTCCGATGTCGGCGAGTTCGCGGACGTGGCTGGTGGAGATGTCGGCGAGCAGGGCGATCTGCTCGACGCCGATGCCGGCGGCGCGTAGCGCGCGGATGTGCTCGCGCACCGGGGCGGCGTCTACGAATGGCCGCCATCGGCCGAAGGTCTGCGCGCGGTGCGCGGCACGGCCGGCCGCGGTGTTGGCGGCAGTGCAGTCGGTGCATCGGCAACGGTCCTTCACATAGGCGACACGGGTTCCGTGCACATGCCGAGCACGCGGATGAGTGCAGTCCCGTCTCACACGACTTTCAGCGCGCTGGACACGGCGACGTGTTCGCTCGACGGTCTGCAGGTGCTTCGCACAGGAATGGCGCGCGTGGTTGACGTCGGCGAGGGCGTCGCTGGCGTACGTGCCGCTGTAGCGGCAGACCAGGCAGGTCCGGGTGGCGCTCATGCCCCGCCCCATGGACATCCGGCGACCGGCTGACCGGTGTGGCCCCGACCGGGTACGCCGGCCCTGGCAAGGACGTCTTCGATCCAGTCGGTGCGGAGGCTGCAAGCGTCTCCGACGTGGTCGTCGAAGGCCATGGCCGTGAACTGCTGGGCGGCGGCGGCCCACTCCCGGTCGGACAGGGGCCGCTCGAGGTGAGCTTCGACAGTGGGCCGGTCGACGTAAGCGATGCTGGCGCCGATGACGTCGGCCAAGTCGGTGAGCAGCCGGTGGGTGGCGCCGCCGTAGCTGTCGACGAAGGCCTGCAGCACGGCGCGGCGAGCAGAGAGGACGTGGGACGGTGCCGGCGCAGGGGCTGCCGTTGTTCGTCGTCCCGTCTGACCGCACATCCCTGCTCCCGCTGGTGAGTCGCTCTCACCGGGAGAAGGCGCTATTCGGAGCCGTTTGGTGACACCCCGCCGAGAATGGGGATGCGGCGGCGCTCGACCAGCTGTGTGTGCCGAAGCGACCCGGGACGGTGCGCGAGCTGGCTCATCACGTCACCCGAGCGCCCGGCCGATGCTGTTCGCCCTGTGGCTTGCTGCCTCGTGGCTCTTGGAGGCGAGGCCCGTGACCGCATCCGGGGAACGCCCTATCCGGCGTCAGTCCGGGTATGGATTGGCGATGGTCGTGTTCGCCGGGGGGTCGTGGCGCACGGCCTGTACCGGAGGCACTGGCTGGTCGGAGGAGTGCTGCTCTTCGTCGGGCTGTTGGCGGTGCTCTGCCCACTGGCCGGCACCGCGGTCAGCCGGCCAGCCGAGTTCGCCGCCGATCACGGCCTCGCGCCGGAACTGGCCGCAGCACTTGCCACCCTGGACGGCGGCCGGGCCACACGCAGCCCAGCAAGGGTTCGCCAGGCGTGCCGGCTGAGGCGCGAGTCCTGTCCGGGCCTGCCGATACTGTCACCGACGTCAGCTGTGCGACGGGGGACGGTCGCGACCGGGGGGTCCGAGGATCAGTGCTGCCAACTGCTGCCTGGCTTGATTGGTACGCCAATCAGAACGAGCGCGCCTGCCGCCAGTCGGGTCAGGCCTTCGAGGACCATGTCACACGCGTCCTGTCGTTCTTCCACGACGACTTCGACAACCCCGTTCCGACCGGGAGCTTGGGTGACGGCGGTAGCGACGGGCTGGCTGAGGCGGGAACGATTTGCTATGCCTGCTACGGATCAGTCGCCCAGACCAAAGTTGAAGAGAAGCTCACGGCGAAGATCAAGTCGGACTTTGCGCGGGCGCTGGGTAGCTACCCAAGCTTCAATATCTGGCGGTTCGTTACGAACGTCCCAGTCGGCCCAATGGCGACCAAGGCGCTGATCGAACTTAAGTCGAAGCATGAGAACGATCCGGCTCGACCGATTGCTGTTCGGCATTGGACGGTGGAGAGGTTCTGGTTCGACGTTGTGAGCAAGCTCGCGCCGGACCGCCTGGCTCGAATCTTCCCCGGGCTGCCGGGTACGGCGAACGTGCAGCTGGCTGACCTTATCCCGCTGCTGGAGGCACTGGGATCAACCGCCGCGGCTCCGGGGGCAGTCGGGAGTATCCGGCCCGTACCTGTCGAGAAGATGAACTACAACGGCCTTTCCGTCGCCAAGCAGATGGAGTTCAATGCTGGGCGTCTGTCGGCCGTCAGTATCGATACCTGGTTCGCCGAAGTCAGCGATCCGGAGCTGTACGACCGCCAAGCTGCGCGGTTCCGTGAAATCTATCTGGCGCACCGCGCCGTCTCGAAACAGTCGGAAGACATTCTCGAGCGCATCTATACATCCTTGGGTGGCACTAACTTTCGCTTCGACAATTCAAGAGCGAACGCGGTGTATGCTGTGACATCGTACTTCTTCGACGCTTGTCACATCTTCGAGGAACCACCGGTCAGCTATAAGGTGGGTGATCCGGGTGCTTTTGCCGACTAAGGGTATTAGTGCGGAGCGGGCCCTCATGACGGTGGGCTCTGACCTGTTGCCGCTGCTCGATCGACCCGCGTCCGTCTCGGCGCTCTGGGACCGGTTTGTGAATGAGAAGAAGAAGGGCCGTGAGCGCATTACCTTTGACTGGTTCTCGCTCGCGCTTGCTGCCTTGTTCGCGATGGGTCTTGTGGAGTGGACGGCATCAGGCCAGTTGAACCCCGATCCACCATCGAATAGGCGTGTGGCTGCGCGTCGGAAAGCACGAATGCCCCTCTGACCAGGGACGATGTGGCTTGTCGAAGGTCTCATCG
>NZ_SSXA01000076.1 GCF_021698975.1 Blastococcus sp. KM273128
GCGATGACCAGCCGGGTGCGCAGAGGCGCCCCGGCCCGGCCCGGGGGCGGGGGTGCTCCGCGGGCAGTCGCCCAGGAGGAGCATCGGTTCCCGGGCGCGTCGCTTCACGCTGCGCACTCGTTCCGTCACATAACATCCGCACGGCGCGTCGTGGGCGTGCGTCGCACACCGACGACCGGGGGGCACGGCATGGCGGACCCGGACCGGGGGCGGCGCGAGGACGACACCCGCCCGACCCAGCGGTGGGACCGCGTCGTGGAGCCGGGTGTGCTGCCGGTCGGGGGTCTCCCACCGGTGCCGCCGGTGCCCGTCCGCGCGGATGCCTCCCGGCCGAGCGCCCACCCTGCCGCCGGCGGCCGGACGGGCACCGTCGCCGAGGACCCGGCCGAGCGGCGCTGGGACGACGGCCCGTGGGACGAGCACTGGGACCAGCTGGCCTCGGACGACGCGTCCTGGGAGGACGGCTCCTGGGACGGCGGTTCCTGGGACGGCGGTCCCTGGGATGACGGCTCCGGCGAGGGCTCCTGGGACGACGGCTCCGACGAGGACTCCTGGGACGACGGACCCGCGGACGAGGACGGCGACGAGCAGTCCGGGCCGCCCCGCCGCCGCGAGCCGCGCTGGCAGAAGGTCTCCCGCGGGATCGGCGAGCTGCTGGTCACCGCCGGGCTGGTGCTGCTGCTCTTCGTCGTCTACGAGGTCTACGTCACCGACCTGCTCACCGAGCGCCGCCAGGACCAGCTGAGCACCGAGCTGCAGGAGCAGTGGGCGGCCGCCCCGGAAGAGGCAGGCCTGGTCCAGGTCGAGGTCGGCGACGCCTTCGGCGTCCTCCGCATCCCGCGCCTGGGCGAGGACTACGCCCGCGTCATCCTCGAGGGCACCACCGAGCGGGAGCTCTCGCAGGGGCCCGGTCACTACGCGGACACCGCGATGCCGGGGGAGCCCGGGAACGTCGCCCTGGCCGGCCACCGCGTCGGCAAGGGGTCGCCCTTCCTCGAGCTCGACGCGATGCGCCCCGGTGACCCCGTCGTCGTGGAGACCGTCGACACCTGGTTCGTCTACCGCGTGCTCGGCGACCCGGCCACCGGCGACCTCGAGGCCGACCCCAGCGGCATCCCCGGCCAGCAGATCGTGCTCCCGTCCGACGTCTCGGTGATCGCCCCGACGCCGAACGCCGACCCCTCGGTCGGCCCGACGGGCTCCTACCTCACCCTCACCACCTGCCACCCGCGCTTCTCCGCGCGGGAGCGGCTGATCGTCCACGCGCGGCTCGACGGCGCGGGCATCCCCAAGTCGGAGATGCCCGACGGCCCGCCGGCCCTGCGCGAGGGCTGACCCGGACCCCGGAGGACCGCGATGTACGGCTGGATCTGGCGGCACCTGCCCGGTGGCAGGGGCCTGAAGGCGGCGCAGTCGCTGGTGCTGGCGCTCGCCGTCTGCGCCCTGCTGCTCCTGGTCGTCTTCCCGTGGGTGGAGCCGCAGCTGCCCTGGAACGACGTCACCGTCGACGGCTGAGCCCGATCACCGGTCCAGCGCGGCCAGCACGGCGTCGAGCACGCGCCCGGCGCCGGAGCGGACGACGTCGTCGGTGACCAGCCCGGTCTCTGCCGCAGCCTCGTCCACGGCCCGCTGCGCGGCGGCGTCGTCCAGCCCCGCGGTGTTCAGCGCGACCGCGACGACCCGCGCCGGGCGCACCCAGCCCGCGGCCTGCTCGTAGCCGCGGACGATCTCCGCCAGCGGCGGCAGCGCCGTGCCGGGGTAGTCGGCGATCGCGGCGCGCCCGGCCCGGTGGCACAGCACCAGCGCGTCCGCCGACGACCCGTGCAGCAGGCCGAGGGTCACCCCCGAGTAGGCGGGGTGGTGGATCGAGCCCTGCCCCTCCAGCCAGAGCAGGTCGCCGCGCGCGGCGCCCTCCCGCACCAGCCGGTCCGCGGCGCCGGCGACGAAGTCGGAGATCACGTGGTCGACGGCCATCCCCCAGCCCGCGATGGCCACGCCGGTCTGCCCGGTGGCCACGAACACCGAGGCCAGGCCACGGTCGCGGGCGGCCCGGTCCAGCTCCAGGCCGACGCTCATCTTCCCGATCGCGCAGTCCGATCCGACCGTGTGCACCACCCGGGCACCCACCGGCCCGGGCAGCGGCACCCCGAGGTCGTCGGGGACCGCCCGCAGGTCGCGGATCCCGACGCCGGACGCCCGGGCGGCGGCCGCGAGTTCTGGGTCGGCGCCCAGATCGGTGTGCAGCCCGGCCTCGACGTGCATGCCGAGCCGCAGCGCCTCCAGCAGCGACGCGCGCCAGGCCTCGGTCAGCCGGCCGCCGAGCGGGGCGACGCCGAGCAGCACCGTCGTCGCCCCGAGCTCCCGGGCGGCCGCGACGTCGGCGACCACGGGGGCGGGGGAGGCGCAGAAGGGGACGACGTCGACCGCCCGCCGCCCGGTGTGCGCGGGATCGACGACGCAGGCCACCTCGCGGGTGCCGTAGCGCAGCACCCCGTGGGCGGTCTTGGCGTAGGACTCGGCGAGCTGCCCCCCGGTCAGGACGGCGAGGCGCTCCCCGGTCACGCCGCGCCCCCGGACGGCTCGACGCCCAGGCCCGGCGCGTCGGGCAGCACCACCCGGCCCGCGTCGAGCCCGAGGCCGGTGAACGGCTCGTCGGCGATCAGCAGGTGGGCGTCGAGGTCGATCAGGTCGGCCAGCGGCCCGAGCTGCGCGGCCTGGGCGATGCCGAGCGGCGACTCGATCATGCAGCCGAGCATCACCCGCAGGTCCAGCGCGGCCGCCGCCGCGAGCATCCGCTGCGCCTCGCGGATGCCCCCGCACTTGGCCAGCTTGACCACGATGCCGTCCGCGTAGCCGGCGACGGCGGGCACCGAGGCGAGGTCCCGGCACCCCTCGTCGACGTAGACCGGCAGCCGGTCGGGCAGCTCCCGGTAGCGGGCGAAGGAGTCCAGGTCGCCGGCGGGGAACGGCTGCTCGACCATCTCCACCCCCAGCTCGCGCAGCCGCGGCAGCAGCTCGCGGGCCTGGTCGAAGGTCCACCCCTCGTTGCCGTCGATCCGCAGCCGGGCGCCGGTCACCGAGCGGATCGCCTCCAGCCGCTCGAGATCCGCCGGGCCGCCGACCTTCACCTTGTAGACGGCGAAGCCGGGGGCGCGCCGCACGCGGGCGACGGTCTCCTCCACGGTGGCGATCCCGATGGTGAAGCTGGTCGGCGGCAGCACCCCGTCGAGCCCCAGCAGCCGCCACACCGGCTGGCCGTAGCGGCGGCCCACCCAGTCGTGGACCGCGCCGTCGAGCGCCATCTTCGCGCCCTGCGGCCCGTCCCAGGCGCGCAGCCGCCGGGCGATGCCCTCGACGTCGCGCAGGTCGTCGCCCAGCAGCGCGCGCCCGTCCGCGGCGACGGCGCCGGCCATCCCGGCCACGGACTCGCCCCAGTAGGCCACCGGCGCCCCCTCGCCGCGCCCGCGGACCCCGCCGTCGTCCACCTCGACGACGAGCACCTCCTCGGTGTCCACCGACGAGCGGGCGATGGTGAACGTGTCGCGCAGGTGCAGCGTCAGGGGACGGCAGGTGAGCTCCACCCGGGCAGTCTGGTGGCCCGCCGCCCCCCGCGGCTACCGGTTGCGGCCCAGGGCGTCGTGGCTGGTCACCCAGTCGCCGGCCAGGATCGCCGAGGTCAGCGAGATGTCACCGGCCAGCACCACCCCGGCGCAGATCTCGGCGAACTTGTGCACCTTGTCCCTGCCGTAGCAGCCGAGCACCTCCAGGCACTCCCGCTGGGTGGGCAGCCCCGTGCCCCCGCCGTAGGTGGCGACGATGAGCGAGGTCAGCGTCGTCGACCAGTAGTAGTCGCCGTTCTCCAGCAGCTGGGTGTAAGTGACGCCGGAGTGCGACTCGGCCACGTTGGCGGCGTCCTGCCCGGTGGCGATGAACACCGCCGTCAGACCGTTGGCCGCGTGCGCGCCGTTGTAGGCCGCGCCGGACATGAAGGCGCCGGCCATGCCGACCTGCCGGTACTCGAACAGCTGCCGGGTGCTGACGCCGGTGAGCCGGCCCAGCACCTCGTCGGGGATCGTCACCTCGGCGACGACGCGCTTGCCCCGCGTCATCAGCATGTTGATCTGCGAGTGCTTCTTGTCGGTGTCGATCGCGCCGGAGAGGACGTAGCGCGGGTGGTCGGGGTGGTTCTCGCGGATCCACTCGCACGCGGCGAGCGTCGCCTTGCCGGTCATGTTCTGGCCGGCGGCGTCCCCGGTCGTGTAGTTCACCCGCAGGTAGCGCAGCGGGCCGATCTGGTGCTGGCCGATGTAGGTCAGCCGCCCCGAGCGGGTCGTGGCCTCGGCCGCGGCACGGATGCCGTCGGTGTTCTCCTCCACCCACCGGCCGAACTCCCGGGCCGCCAGGGCGTCGTCGAACATGAAGGCGGGCGCGCGCTGCATGTGGTCGTCGACGACGGTGGTCCGCGCGCCGCCGCACTCGGCGATCACCCGCATCCCGCGGTTGTAGCTGGCCACCAGCGTGCCCTCGGTCGTCGCCATCGGCACGAAGAAGTCGCCCCGGGCGTGCTCGCCGCGCAGCGTGAGCGGCCCGGCCAGGCCCAGCGGGACCTGCGCGACGCCGGTGAAGTTCTCGATGTTGCCGGGCAGGACGGCGGGGTCGACGGAGTAGCGGCTGACGTGGTCGAGCCCCGCGCCGGTCTGCTCGGCGACGAAGGCCTGCCGCTTGTGCGCCATCTCGTCGGTGTAGTCGTGCTCCCGGTCGCGAGGGATGCGGGCGCGGTGCGAGGGCTGGACGTCGGTCATGGGACACCTCGGCGGGACGACGGTCGGGCCCCCGATTGTGGTCTGGATCACTCCCCGCCGCTCGTCCGGCGGAGGGTCACGGACCGGCAACGATCCCCGGCGCCCGAGTCGCCAACCTGCGGATACGGGAGCAAGGTCGAGGTGGACGACCTGCCCAGACACCGGAGGTTCCCGTGCGCACGACCCGATCGATCACCCTGGGCGCCGCCGGCGCGCTCCTCCTCAGCGCGTGCAGCGGCGGCGGCGAGAGCGTCGACACCGGCGCGACCGGTGGCGGGGGCGGCGGCGACGTGCTGGTGGCCGCGGTCAGCGCCCAGCCCGACCAGTTCGACCCGCACGTGACGAGCGCCTACCCGAGCTTCCAGGTGCTGGAGAACGTGTACGACACCCTCGTCGTCCCCAACGCGCAGGACCTGACGATGGAGCCGAGCCTGGCCACCGACTGGGAGGTCAGCGAGGACGGGCTCACCTGGACGTTCAACCTGCGCGAGGACGTCACCTTCCACGACGGCAGCGAGTTCGACGCCGCCGACGTCGTCTACTCCTACAACCGGATCATCGACGAGGAGCTCAGCAACGCCTACCGGTTCGCCACGGTGGAGAGCGTCGAGGCCGTCGACCCGCAGACCGTCGAGATCACCGTCAGCCAGCCGACCCCCAACCTGCCCGCGCTGATCGGCGCCTTCAAGGGCATGGCGATCCTCCCCGAGGGCGCGGCCGATGAGTACGACCTCACCACCGAGGCGGTCGGCACCGGGCCGTTCACCCTGGAGAGCTCCGACGCCAGCAGCACCGAGCTCGCCGCGTACGAGGACTACTGGGGCGGCGCGCCGAGCGTGGGCGGGGTCGAGTTCCGCTACATCACCGAGCCGGCCGCCGCGCTCACCGCGCTGCAGAACGGCGAGGTGCAGTGGACCGACAACATCCCGCCGCAGCAGATCGAGTCGCTCGAGGGCGACGACTCCGTGGAGCTCGCCACCACGCCGAGCGTCGACTACTGGTACATGAGCATGAACTACGACCGGGAGCCCTTCGGCAACCCGCTGGTCCGCCAGGCGATCGCCACCGCGGTCGACCGGGCGGCGGTCACCGAGGCGGCCCGGTTCGGGGCGGCGCAGCCCAACCAGACCGCGATCCCCGAGGACAGCTTCTTCTACTACGACTACGCCCCGTTCGAGCCCAGCGCCGAGGAGGCGCAGTCGCTCATCGAGCAGTCCGGCGTCCAGACCCCGATCTCGATGGGGCTGATGGTCACCGACGAGTTCCCCGAGACCGTGACCGCCGCCCAGGTCATCGCCAGCCAGCTGGAGCCGATCGGGGTCGACGTGGAGGTGCAGACGGTGGACTTCGCCACCTGGCTGGACCGGCAGGCGCAGGGTGACTTCGACGCCTTCATGCTCGGCTGGCTGGGCAACATCGACCCGTTCGACTTCTACCACGCGCAGCACATCACCGACGGCTCCAGCAACTACCAGGGCTACAGCAACCCGCAGGTCGACGAGCTGCTCACCCAGGCCTCCACGGAGACCGACGAGGACGCCCGCAAGGAGCTCTACGACCAGGCCGCGACGCTGATCGTCGACGACGTCTCCTACCTGTACCTCTACAACCCCGACGTCGTGCAGGCCTGGGCGCCGGGGCTCTCCGGGTACGAGATCCGCGCCGACAAGGCGATCAACTTCGAAGGCGTGGAGCTGCCCTGACCGGCTACGTCCTCCGGCGGGTCGGCCAGTCGGCGGTCGTCCTCGCCGGGGTGAGCGTCATCGTGTTCGCCCTGGTGCACCTCGTACCGGGCGATCCGGTGCGGCTCGCGCTGGGCACCCGGTTCTCCCAGGAGAGCTACGACGCCCTGCGCGAGCGGTCGGGGCTGGACCAGCCGCTGGTCGAGCAGTTCTTCGGCTGGACCGGCCGGGCGCTCACCGGCGACCTCGGGGTGAGCTTCCGCAGCGGCGAGACCGTCACCTCCCTGATCGCCGAGCGGCTGCCGGCCACGCTGACGCTGGCCTTCGCCTCGATCCTCGTGGCGCTGCTCATCGCCGTCCCGCTGGGCACGGTGTCGGCGCTGCGCCCGCGGTCGCTGGTCGACCGCGTGGCCACGGTGATCAGCCAGTTCGGCATCTCGGTGCCCGACTTCTGGATGGGCATCGTGCTGATCCTGGTCTTCGCCGGGACGCTGGGCTGGCTGCCCTCGGGCGGCTACGTCCCGCTCACCGAGGACCCCGGCGGCTGGCTCCAGCGGCTGCTCATGCCGGCGCTGGTCACCGGCGTGGTCTCCGGCTCGGTGATCACCCGGTTCGTCCGGTCCAGCGTGCTCGAGGCCCTGGGCGCCGACCACGTGCGGACGGCGCAGGCCAAGGGGCTGGGCACCCGCCAGGTGTTCACCTGGCACGTCCTGCGCAACGCCCTGCTGCCGCTGGTCACGGTGACCGGCGTGCAGCTGGCCTACCTGCTCTCGGGGGTGGTCGTCGTCGAGATCGTCTTCTCGTGGCCGGGGCTGGGGCAGCTCGCGCTGCAGGCGGTCCAGGCGCGCGACTACCCGGTGCTCCAGGGCGCGATCCTGCTGTTCGCGCTGGTCTTCCTGGTCATCAACCTCGTCGTCGACCTGCTCTACTCCGCCATCGACCCGCGGATCCGCCGATGAGCATCCAGCCGACACCCGGCCCCCCGCCCGGCCAGGGGCGCGGCGGCGACCGGCCGCCGGAGACGCCGGAGGAGCCCCCGGGCGGGGCGCCGCAGCGGGAGGCCGGGCCCGCCGCGCCCACGCTGCGCCCGGCCCGCCCGCGCTGGCGGGAGACGCTCAGCCTGCTCGCGCACAACCCGACGGCGGCGATCGCCTCGGTGCTGCTGCTGCTCATCGTGGTCGTGGCGTTCTTCGACGACACCCTCGCCCCGCAGGGGGCCAACGAGATCTCGGTGGCCGACCGGCTCCAGCCGCCCAGCTGGGAGCACCCGTTCGGCACCGACGACCTCGGCCGCGACATCCTGAGCCGGGTGATCCTCGGCGCCTCGGTGTCGCTGCGGGTCGGCTTCCTCGCGGTCGGCTTCGCGCTCGTCGTCGGCACCCTCATCGGCCTGCTCGCCGGCTACTACGGCAGGTGGGTCGACGACGTCCTCATGCGGTTCATGGACATGCTCTTCGCGTTCCCGGCCGTGCTGCTGGCGATCGCCGTCCTCGCCGTGCGCGGGCCCGGGTCGGGCAACACCGCGCTGGCGATCGGCATCGTCTACACGCCGATCTTCGCCCGGGTCACCCGCGCCAGCGTCCTCGGCGTGCGCGAGGAGGTGTACGTGCGGGCCTCCCGCTCGGTCGGGGCCTCGGACTGGCGGATCCTGACCCGCCACATCCTGCCCAACGCCGCGCCGCCGATCATCGTGCAGACCTCGATCAGCCTGGCGTTCGCGGTGCTGGCCGAGGCGGCGCTGTCGTTCCTCGGCCTGGGCACCCAGCCGCCGAACCCCTCGTGGGGGCTGATGCTGGCCGAGGGGCGCGGGTTCATCGAGCTGGCCTGGTGGCTGGCGTTCTTCCCGGGGATGGCGATCTTCCTGACCGTGCTCTGCTTCAACCTGCTCGGCGACGGGCTCCGCGACGTGCTCGACCCGCGCCAGCGCACCCAGATGGCCGGGAGCTCCCGGGCGGCCGCCACCGAGACGGGGGGTGAGGCGTGACCGCGCCGGTGCTGGAGGTCGAGGACCTGCGGGTGCGGCTGCGCACCCCGCGCGGGCCGGCCGACGTCGTCAACGGGCTGAGTTACACCGTCGGCGCGGGGGAGACCGTCGCCGTCGTGGGGGAGTCGGGCAGCGGGAAGAGCGTCTCGGTGCTGGCGCTGCTCGGCCTGCTCCCCGCGCGGGTGGCCACGGTGACCGGCCGGGCGCTGCTGCAGGGGGAGGACCTGCTCACCATGCCGCCCGAGCGGCTGCGCCAGGTGCGCGGCCCGGGCGCGGGGATGGTGTTCCAGGACCCGATGACGTCGCTGAACCCGGTGCTCACGATCGGCCGGCAGCTGGTCGAGGGCATCCGGGCGCACGGCGACGTCTCCAAGCAAGCCGCCCGCTCGCGCGCCGCGGACCTGCTGCGCGAGGTCGGCCTGCCCGATCCCGAGCGGGCGCTGGACCGCTACCCGCACGAGCTCTCCGGTGGCATGCGCCAGCGGGTGGTCATCGCGATCGCGCTGAGCAACTCCCCGTCGCTGCTGATCGCCGACGAGGCGACGACGGCGCTGGACGTCACGGTGCAGGCGCAGATCATCGACCTGGTCGAGAAGCTGCAGGCCGAGCACGGCACCGGCGTCATCTGGATCACCCACGACCTGGGCGTGGTCGCCGGCATCGCCGACCGCGTGCTGGTCATGTACGGCGGCCGGTGCGTCGAGGACGGCACGGTCGACGACGTCCTGGAGCACCCGGCGCACCCGTACACCCGCGGGCTGCTCGGCTCGCTGCCCGACCTCGCCGCGCCAGCGGGCCCCGACGGCGAGGTGCCCGAGCTCACCGCCATCCCCGGGCTGCCGCCCCCGCCCACCGACCTGCCGCCGGGCTGCGTGTTCTGGCCGCGCTGCCCCGTGCGGGCCGATCCGCGCTGCGAGACCGAGCAGCCGCCGCTGGCCGTGGTCGGCTCCTCCGGCGGGGCGCTGCCGCACCGGGCGGCGACCTGGTGCGCCGAGGAGGAGGTGCCCCGTGGGTGACGTCCTGGTCTCCGCCCGCGGGCTGGAGGTGCACTTCCCCGTGCGCGGCGGGGGCAAGGGCGGCGGCGTGCTGCGCGCCGTCGACGGGGTGGACCTCGACGTGCTGCGCGGCGAGACGCTCGGCCTGGTGGGGGAGTCCGGCTGCGGGAAGTCGACGCTCGGGAACGCGCTGCTGCGGTTGGTCCCGCCTACCGGGGGGACCGTGACCTTCGACGGCACCGACGTCACCTCGCTGGACCGCCGCGGGCTCAAGGAGATGCGCCGCCGCGCCGGGATGGTGTTCCAGGACCCGTTCGCCTCGCTGGACCCGCGGCGCACCGTGGCCCAGACCGTGAGCGAGCCGCTGGAGGTGCACGGGCTGCGCTCGGGCCGGCGGGAGCGGGCCGCCCGCGTCGCCGAGCTGCTGGAGCTGGTAGGCCTGGACCCGGCGGTGGCGGGGCGCTACCCGCACGAGTTCTCCGGTGGTCAGCGCCAGCGGGTCGGCATCGCCCGGGCGCTGGCCGGCGAGCCGGACTTCCTGGTGTGCGACGAGGCGATCGCCTCCCTCGACGTCAGCGTGCAGGCCCAGGTGCTGAACCTGCTGCGCCGGCTCCAGCGGCAGCTCGGGCTCACACTGCTGTTCGTCTCCCACGACCTCTCCGCCGTCCGGCACATCTCCGACCGGATCGCCGTCATGTACCTGGGGCGGATCGTGGAGATCGGGCCGGCCGCGGCGGTCGGCGCCGACCCGCAGATGCCCTACACGCAGGCGCTGCTCTCGGCGGTGCCGGTGCCGCACCCGGCCAAGGAGCGGGCGCGGGAGCGGATCGTGCTGCGCGGCGACGTCCCCTCGCCGTCGGCGGTGCCCTCGGGCTGCCGGTTCCGCACCCGCTGCCCGTACGTGTTCGAGCCGTGCGACGACGTCGACCCGGCGCTGCAGCCGGCCGGTGCGCCCGGCCAGCTGGCGGCCTGCCACCTGCACGGCGTCGAGGGCACGCCGGTCACGGAGACCCCGGAGGGCGTCACCGCCGACCCCTGACGCCGTTGATCATCGTCGTCCGGCTGCCCGACACGCCGGCAGTGGCCGCCGGATGACGATGATCAACCCCGAAGGGGGCTGCGGCGTCAGACGGACTCGCCCACCAGCCGGGGGCGGGCGGCGGCCAGCCCCACGGCGAGCTGGGCGACGACGACGCCGAGCAGCAGCCACAGCCCGGGCGCCCACCCGCCGGTGACCTCGTGCAGCAGCCCCACCGCCAGCGGCCCGGTCGCGGCCACCAGGTAGCCCACGCTCTGCGCGGACGCCGAGAGCCGGCCGGTCTGCCCGACGTCGCGGGTGCGCTGCAGGATCAGCGTCATCGCCAGCGGGAACGCGATGCCGGTGCCCGCGCCGTAGAGCACCGCCCACAGCAGCGGGGCGGCCGCGGGGGCGATCAGCAGGCCGGCGATGCCCGCGACCACCGGGAGCGTGCCGGCCAGCACCCACGCGCCCTGGCCCGGGCGGCGCGCGGCCAGCGGCGGGACGACGAGCGACGCCGGCATGCCCAGCGCGGCGGCGAGCGCCAGCAGCCCGCCGGCGGCGACCGACGAGACCCCGGCCTCGGCCTCCAGCACCTCGGCCAGCCAGGTGAGCATCGCGTAGAACGACAGCGACTGGAGCCCGAAGAAGAGCGTCACCGACAGCGCCACGCGGTCGCGCAGGACGGCGGTGCGCGCGCCGGCGGGGGCCGCCGGCGGGGGCGGCACCGCGCGGCGGGCCCGGGTGAGCGCGGCCATGCCCAGCAGCGCCGCCAGCACCGGCACCACCCACAGCAGCAGGCCGGTGACGGCGCTGCCGCCGAGCGCGGCCAGCGGCTGCGCCAGCCCCGCGCCGATGCTCGCCGAGCCGGCCATCGCGGCGACGATCATCCCCAGCACCACCGCGCTGCGCGTGCCGTACTCCGCGCGGGCCGCGGCCGGCAGGAGCACGTTGGCCACGGCGATGCCACCGGTGAGCAGCACCGTGCCGGCGAAGAGCCCCGGGACACCGGCCAGCCGGAGCACGACCCCGGCCGCCAGCGCCACCACGCCGAGCAGCACCGCCCGGTGCACCCCCAGGCGAGCGGCCAGAGCCGGCGCGAACGGCGAGACCAGCCCGAAGCAGACCAGCGGCAGCGCGGTGACGACCGCGAGGGCGGCGGTGGAGAGGCTCAGCTCGTCGCCGAGTTCGGCCAGCAGCGGGCCCACGGCGGCGAACGGCGCGCGCAGGCACAGCGCCACCAGCACGAGGGCGGCCGCCGGCAGGGCGAGGCGCCAGGCGGTGCGCCGCCCGGTGGCGGGGGTGGTCACGAGCGGGCGCTGCGGCCGAGATCGTGCTCGATCTGGGCGGCGGTCTCCAGCAGCGGCGGCACGTACTCGTGCTCGAGCTGCGCCAGCGAGGTCCGGCTCGCGCTGACCGACAGGTTGACCGCGGCGACGACGGCGCCGGACCGGTCGCGCACGGGGGCGGCGGCCGAGCGCAGCCCCTCCTCGAGCTCCTGGTCGACCATCGCGAAGCCGCGCTCCCGCACGCCGTCGAGCACCCACCGCAGCACCCCGGGATCGGTGACGGTGCGCCCGGTGAGCGGCGCCAGCCGGGCCCGGTCGAGGTATGCGGTCAGCTCGTCGTCGGGGAGCCCGGCGAGCAGCACCCGCCCCATCGAGGTCGCGTACGCGGGGAACCGCGTGCCGACGGTGATCATCACGGTCATGATGCGCTTGGTGTGCACGCGCGCGACGTAGACGACGTCGTCGCCGTCGAGGACCGACAGCGAGGAGGACTCCTCGACCCGCTGCACCAGCGCCTCCAGGTGCGGCTGCGCGACGTCGGGGAGGGTCAGCCCCGAGAGGTAGGAGTAGCCGAGCTCGAGCACGCGGGGGCGGAGGGAGAACTCCCGCCCCTCGGCGCGGACGTAGCCCAGCTGGACGAGGGTGAGCAGGAAGCGCCGGGCGGCCGCGCGGGTGAGGCCGGTCGCCCGGGCGACCTCGCTGAGCTGCAGGCGGGGGTGCTCGGCGTCGAAGGCGCGGATGACGGCCAGGCCGCGGTCGAGGGACTGCACGTAGGTGCCGTCCCGGACGGGCGCCGGCCGCTCGTCGGGCGCGGAGGTCACGGCGCTCCTTCGGTGCGTGGTGGGGGTGAGCGCGATCACCATACTGTGCGCATGCTGAACCGGTGTGCGTTGTGCGCACGCATGACGGTCGCATCACGACGGATTGACGTGACTGCTCTCACGTGCAAGCGTCTCATGCGTTCACATCGCACACACGCGTTCGCACAGCGAACACACCCGGTCGCCGACCCAAGGAGATCTCATGCGCCGCACCGTGGCCGCGCTCGTGGCTGCCCCCCTGCTGCTGGTCACCGCCTGCGGCGGCTCGGACGACGAGCCCGCCGGCAACGCCGGTGGTGGCGGTGGCGGTGAGGGCGCCGCGCTGGAGGAGGTCTCGGTCGGGGTCATCCCGATCGTCGACGTCGCGCCGATCTACCTCGGGCAGCAGCAGGGCTTCTTCGAGGACTGCGGCCTCGACGTCACCCTCGAGACCGGTCAGGGCGGGGCGGCGATCGTCCCCGCGGTGGTGAGCGGCCAGTCGCAGTTCGGCTTCAGCAACATGACCTCGCTGCTGCTCGCGGCCAGCGAGGGCCTGCCGCTGCAGGTGGTCGCCAACGGCGTCGCCTCCACCGGCGAGCAGGGCGCGGACTTCGGCGCGGTCGTCGCGCAGCCCGACAGCGGGATCACCGGCGCCGCCGACCTCGCCGGCCGCACCGTCGCGGTCAACACGCTCAACAACATCGGGACGACGACGGTGCGCGAGTCGGTCCGGGCCGCCGGCGGCGACCCGGACAGCGTGCAGTTCGTCGAGCTGCCGTTCCCGGAGATGGCCGCCGCGCTGGAGCAGGGCAACGTCGACGCCGCCTGGGTGGTCGAGCCGTTCGTGGCCGTCGCCACCGACGCCGGCGCCCAGGTCGTGGCGTCGAACTTCGTCGACACCGCCGACGACCTCACCGTGGCCACGTACTTCACCAGCCGGCAGTACGCCCAGGAGAACCCCGAGGCCGTCGAGTGCTTCAGCGACGCGATGGCGCAGTCGCTGGAGTACGCGCAGGAGAACCCGGACGCCGTCCGCGAGATCCTCGGCGAGTACACCCAGATCGACCCGGCGATCGCCGAGGCGATGACCCTGCCGGCCTGGCCGGCCGAGATCAACCGCGACTCGGTGCAGACCCTCTCCGACCTCGCGGTCGAGGACGGCCTGCTCGACGAGGCTCCGGACCTGGACGCCCTCCTGCCGTGACCGGTTCCACCGCTACCCGCACGCCGGCGGGTGCCGCCGCGCCGCCGGCCCGTTCCCGAGGAGCGGGCCGGCGGCGGCCGGTGCCGGCCTGGGCCCTGGGGCTGCTCGGGCTGGTCGTCCTGGTGGCGCTGGTCGAGATCGCCCCGCGGATCGGCCTCGTCCCGCGCCGCTGGTTCCCGCCGTCGTCCGAGATCGGCGCGGAGCTCGTCGCGCAGGCCGGCCGGCCGGAGTTCTGGACGGCGGTCCTCCAGACCCTCGAGGGCTGGGCCATCGGGCTGGCCATCGCCGCGACGGCCGGCGTGCTGCTCGGGCTGCTGCTGGGCACCTTCCGCTTCGCCCGCGAGTTCAGCGCCTCCACCATCGAGTTCCTCCGCCCGATCCCCTCGGTGGCGCTCATCCCGATCGCGGTCCTGCTGTACGGCAACGACCTGGAGAGCGAGCTGCTCCTGGTCGTCTACGCGTCGTTCTGGCAGATCCTCATCCAGGTGCTCTACGGCGTCCAGGACGTCGACCCGGTCGCGCAGGACACCGCGCGCGCCTACGGGCTGGGCCCCTGGGCGCGGGTCCGCCACGTCACCTGGCCCACCGCGCTGCCCTACGTGATGACCGGCCTGCGCCTGGGCGCGGCGGTGGCGCTGATCCTCGCGGTCACCGCCGAGCTCGTCATCGGCACCGCCGGCCTCGGGCAGCTGCTCAACAACGCGCAGAGCAGCGGCGCGGTCGCGGCGACCTACGCCATCGTCGTCGTCACCGGCATCCTCGGCGTCATCGTCAACCTGGTCTTCCGGGCCGTCGAGCGGCGCTCCCTGTCCTGGCACCCGTCCCAGCGAGCGGAGGTGGCGGCGTGAGCGTGCTGCGTCGCGTCGGGATGACGCTGGGCCTGCCGGTGATCCTGCTCGCCGCCTGGTGGTTCGCCAGCGCCGGCAGCACGAGCTTCTTCTTCCCGCCGCTGTCGGAGATCCTCGACAGCCTCGTCGAGGAGTGGTTCGGCCCGCGGCTGGCCGCCGACGTCTGGCCCAGCCTGTACCGGCTGGCGGCGGGCTACGCGCTCGCCGTCGTCGTCTCCCTGGCGCTGGGCGTGCTGATCGGCACCTCCCGCACGGTGCGGGCGCTGACCGAGCCGGTGTTCGAGTTCTTCCGGGCGATCCCGCCGCCGGTGCTCGTGCCGATCTTCATCCTGCTGTTCGGCCTGGGCGACGGGATGAAGATCGTCGTCATCGCCTTCGGCTGCATGTGGCCGATCCTGCTGAACACCGTCGAGGGCGTGCGCGCCGTCGACGAGGTGCTCAGCGACACCGGGCGGGTCTACGGGCTGCGCGGCTGGTCGCGGCTGCGGCACCTGGTGCTGCCCAGCGCCAGCCCGCAGATCTACGCCGGGCTCCGGCAGGGGCTCTCCGTCGCGATCATCCTCATGGTCATCAGCGAGCTGTTCGCCGCGGAGAACGGGCTCGGTTACGCCGTCGTCCAGGCGCAGCGCAGCTTCGCCATCCCGGAGACGTGGGCGGGGATGCTCATGCTCGGCCTGCTCGGCTTCCTGCTGTCGCTGCTGTTCCGCCTCGTCGAGAACCGGCAGCTCGCCTGGTACCACGGCCTGCGCCGCGCCCAGCGCTCCTCCTGATCTCTCCCGGAAGGGGAACCCCGTGCTCGACGTCCGTGGCATCCAGAAGGTCTACGAGAGCAAGGACCGCACGGTCGAGGCCGTCCGCGACCTGACGTTCACCCTCCCCGCGGGTGAGCTCGCCTGCCTGGTCGGCCCGTCCGGCTGCGGCAAGACGACGCTGCTGAAGATCATGTCCGGCCTGCTGGAGCCGACCTCCGGCGAGGTCCGCATGGAGGGCCAGGTCGTGAACGGCCCGCCGCCGGGCATGGCGGTGGTGTTCCAGGAGTACGGGCGGAGCCTGTTCCCCTGGATGACGGTGCGCGACAACGTCGAGCTGCCGCTGAAGCAGAAGAAGCTGGCGCCGGCCCGTCGGAAGGAGCTGGTCGAGGAGTCGCTGGCCGCCGTCGGCCTGGCCGAGGCGCACGCGGCCTACCCGTGGCAGCTCTCGGGCGGCATGCAGCAGCGGGTGGCCATCGCCCGGGCGGTCGCCTACGAGCCGCACGTGCTGCTCATGGACGAGCCGTTCGCGGCGGTCGACGCGCAGACCCGCGCCGACCTCGAGGACCTCATCCGCGACCTCTGGCACCGCTTCCAGGTGACGACGCTCTTCGTCACCCACGACATCGACGAGGCGGTCTACCTCGGCCAGCGGGTGCTGATCCTGTCCAACTCGCCGACGGTGATCCGCGACGACCTCGCCATCGACCTGCCCGACCAGCGCGACCAGCTCACCACCCGCTCCTCGCCGCGGTTCGCCGAGCTGCGGGCGCGCGTCTACGAGCAGATCCACCGCAGCAAGGACGCCGCGGCGGACGCCGACGCCGAGCAGCCCGTGGCCGCCGGGCCGGTGTCCGGGCCCGCCCCCGCGGCCCCCGACCACTCGGGGTTCTGAGGACGGGCGCCGACTTCCGGGAAGTCGGCCCCCAGCACGCGGTCCGGGGCCCGACTTCTGAGAAGTCGGGCCCCGGACCTCTGCCGTCAGCGGGCGGCGCGCTCCGCCCGGGCGAAGCCGCTCTGCAGGAAGCGGTCGATGTCGTACCAGCTCGGGCCGGCGCGGTTGACGACCCGCTCGGCCCCGACGTGGTTGGTCATCCACGTCGTGGAGACCCGGGCCCCGATGATGTCGTCGACCGAGTGGCCGGCGCCGGGTACGAGGGTGAACCGCCCCTCGTTCCCGGCCGCCGTCGTCGTGTCGTAGACGAGCTGGCTCTGGTTGTAGGGCAGCAGCGGGTCGGCCAGGCCGTGGAGCACCCAGATCGGGATCTCCTCGCCCTCGATGTAGCTGCTCGGGTCGGCGGCCTCGGTCTCCTCGGGGCAGGCCTGGATGCTCACGAGCTGGGTCGGAAAGACCTCGCCGGGGCAGGAGATGAGCCGGCTCTCGGGCGAGTCGGGCGCGTCGTGCGGGTAGATGCCGGGCTGCATCGGGAGGTCGTTCTCGGCGGCGAAGGTGTCCATCGAGAGGAAGTCCGTCGGCGGGAAGAACGGCACGGCCACCTGGACGGCGCTGGAGGTCCCGTCCACGCCGGTCTCCCCGGGCAGCTCGAGGATGTCGCTCGTGGTGGCGGCGAACGCGGCGGACCAGCCGCCCGACGAGTTGCCCATGAAGGCGAAGCGGTCGGGGTCGAGGCCGTACCGGCCGGCGTTCTCCCGCAGGTACCGGACGGCGGCGCGGACGTCGTGGCCCTGCGCCGGGAAGCGGGCGTCGAAGCTGGAGCGCACGTTGATCGCCGCGACGGCGTACCCGCGGCCGGTGAACTCCTCGACGACGTCCAGCGCCTGCTCGCCGGTCTTGACGTCGTTGCTGAACCAGGCCGAGCCCGAGTGCCAGATGACCAGCGGGAGGCCGTCCCTGCCCCCGCGCGCGTCGGGGATGTACAGGTCGAGCAGGTTGCCCGGCGTGGCGGGCCCGTAGGCGAGGTCGCCCACGACGGTGGGTTCGGCCTGCGGCGGCGCCGCCTGGGCCGGCGCGGCGAGCGTCAGGGAGAGCGCGGCGGCAGCGCCGCAGCCGGCCGCGAGGCCCCTGCGTGCGCGTCGTGCGGTGGAGTGCATGGCGGTCGAGCTCCGTTCGTCGGAAGCGTGCGGAAGCTGAGCGGCTGTGACGCTAGGCACAGTTGGCGGCAGTCGCGTAGACGAACTTCCACTCGCCGGAACGCTCCGGTAGATCGGTGCGGGACGGCGCCCGCCGCCGGCGCGAGAGACGCCGGATCGGGCGTCCGGCGTGGCGGACACGCCCGATCTGCCGCACCTCGCCGCGGGCACGGGTCGCGGCGTCCGCCTGCCCGGCACCGGGAGCGGCGCGCGACGCACTAGCCTCGACGGCGCCAGGAGGGCTCGCCTAGTGGCCGATGGCGGCGGTCTTGAAAACCGCTATGGGGTAACACCCATCGTGGGTTCGAATCCCACGCCCTCCGCTCCTGACCTGCGGGTTTGCGCTGACCGATGGGCTCCACCGACGGGCGTCCGCCGCCGCCGCCGACTTGCGTGCCCGCTACGTGCCCGTACGGTTCGGCGTCGTGCCCGCCGCGAGGCGCCCCAGGCGGGCTGCGACCTCGGCGTCGCGCCGCTCGGCCGCGTGCTGATAAATCATCGCCGCGCGGGACGACGAGTGGCCGGCACGTCGCATGACCTCGGCCAGGGTCGCCCCGCTCTGCGCCGCCAGGGTGAGTCCCGCATGCCGCAGGTCGTGCAGGTGGACGTCGGGCAGGCCGGCCGCTCGCCGGGCCGTGCTCCAAGCGGCGTGAACGTGGTGGGCGCGGAGGGCCCTTCCGTCCCTCCGCACGAACAACCGCGCGGTCGGCAGCGCCGGGGAGCGGGTCCTCAGGTGCTCGGCCAGGGCCGAGACGCCCTGCGGGGGGAGGTGGACGACGCGCTGGCTGCCCGCCTTCGGTGGGCACTCCACGGGGCCCGCGTCCGTCTCCACGACCTGCCGCTGCACGGCCACGGTGCCTGCGTCCATGTCGATGTCGCCGATGCGAAGGGCCAGCAGCTCGCCGAGGCGCAGATGGGCCCAGAAGGCAAGGTCGACGAGGCCCCGGAGGTTCTCGGGCATATGGGCGGAGAGGTGCTGTACCTGGTCGAGGTCCAGCAGTGGTCGCTCGTCACTGCGGGCCTGGCCCGCACCCGTAATCCGGCAGGGATTCCGGGGGAGCGCGTCATCGGCAACGGCCGTGGCCAGGACGGCGTGGAGGAGGGCGTAGGCCTGTCTGGTCGCGGTCGGGCCGGTGGCTGCGCTCGTCTCGGCGTGCCACCGCCGCACCGCGGCCGGGGTGATCCGGTCGAGCGGCAGGCCTCCGAGCGTGGGGAGTACCCAGCGGTCGAGGGAGTGCTGGTAGGTCTCGCGGGTCCGCACGGCGAGGGAACGACCTCGAACGGTCCGCTCGGCCAGCCACGCCTGGCTGTACTCGCGGAGCGTGACGCCGCTGCGCAACGGGTCGAGCCAGACGCCGCGACCCATGTCGACCTCCACTGCGGCCAGGAAGCGTGCCGCGTCGGTCTTGGTGGCGAATGTGCTCGGTGCTGCCCGGTCCCGGCCGTCCGGGCCCGGGTAGCGGGCCTGCCACCGGCCGGAGGGAAGCTTCCGCACGCGACCGAAACGCCGTCTACTGCTGCTTGCTGGCATGACCCAACCTTGGCCGCCTTCGGCTCAGCAGGGGACTCCCCTGTGGACGAACAGTCGACGCCCTAACGGCAGGGCACCCGGCCGGCCGCCACAAAGGCGTCCAGCGCGCACCGCTCGAGACGCACGTGCTTGCCGAGCTTGACGTAGGGGATCCGCCGTTCGCTGATGAGGCGGCGGATGAAGCGCTGTCCTGTGCCCAGGTACTCGGCGGCCCGGTCGATGGTGAGCAGCTGACCGGGGTCACCGAGGGGTGTGGGCTCGTGGGCGGAGGCCCGGGGTGTCGCTTCCCTCCGTCGGTTGTCCCGGACCATGTTCAGCGACCGCCTGCTGGGAGGGTGTCCGAGCCCCGCAGGTAGGGCCCGAGCGTGCCGCTGAGGGGTGCGCTCGCTCCGGGGGTGTCGTCTCCTGCGTCCCGGTGCGTGCGCCGGTTGCGGCGTGGGTTCACCGCCGGCTCCCCGGGTCGTTGGCGACCTGGCCGTGCTGAACGTCGATCCAGCTGCGGAGGTCGTCGGCGCGGTAGAGGACGCGGCGGCCGAGGCGGAAGCTGCGTGGGCCGGTGCCGAGGTGGCGCCAGTACCGCAGCGTGGCGACGGGCGCGCGCAGGAGTTCAGCGGCTTCGACGATGGTGAGCAGTTCGGGCTCATGGCCGGCGGGGCGGTCGGGCATGGCGGCGGACTCCGGATCCGATCGACTGGTGTGGCCTTCCGCTGTAGAAGGCGCCTTTTCGAGCCGTTTGGTGACAGCTCACAACGAGCTTCTTCCGACGCCTCCAGGTTTTCTCCTGTACCTCTCCTGCCGAGCCCGCGGCGGGCGTCGGCGGAGGCCGCCCACTCATCGGCCGACGCCTGGGGCGGTGTCACGCCGGGGGAGGGACGGGCCGAGGCGCTCGTCCTCGGGCCGGGGG